>CAYSMB010000103.1:0-6937 GCA_964432005.1 uncultured Halobacteriales archaeon | reverse complement strand
CGTCAAGCGATGACTCGAGGGCCGAGAGTTTCCAGTCGGTCGCCTCGAGGAGTTCCCAGGGGCGGCCCACGTCGAGCCAGCGATCGAACCGGACCGGGGTAAGATCGTGGGACGCGAGCACGCGATTGATCACGTCGGTGAGCTCGTATTCACCGCGACTCGACATCGTCACGTCCTCGAGCACGTCGAGCGACGCTGCCGGGAGAGCATACGCGCCGGCGTTGGCGAGGTTCGTCGGCGGATCGTCGGGCTTTTCGACCAGATGCTCGACGCTGCCGTCCTCGCCAACCTCGAGGACCCCATAGGCGGAGGGTTCCTCGACTTCGGTCGCGCCGATTGCCGGCGCCGAGGAAAAGAGTGGTGCCAGGGCCTCGGGCTCGACGAGCAGATCGCCGTTCAAGACCGCGAAGAACTCTCCCTCGATCCGATCGCGGGCCGCCCGCACCGCGTCGGCGGTCCCGCGCTGTTCGTCCTGCTCGACGTAGGCGACCGGGACGCCGGCGTACGCGTCGCCGAAGTGGTCACGAACCGTCTCGCCCCGATAGCCCGTGACGAATAGGAGCTCGGTCGCGCCGCCCGCCGCGGCGGCGGCGGCCACGTGCTCGACGAGCGGCCGGCCCCCGACGGGCAGCATCGGTTTGGGCATGGCATCGGTCAGGGGCTGCATACGCGTCCCCCGACCGGCCGCCAGGATCACCGTCTGCATACCGATCCGGGAGGGTCCGGGGCCTAATGAATGCCCTCGATAACGCAGAATCCGGCGAGCTTTACAGTCCCCTAGAGCGAATGCAACCCATGTTCGGCACGAGCGGGATTCGGGGGCCGATCGGCGAGGCGGTCACCCCCGAACTCGGCGTGAAACTCGGTGACGCGGTCGCCCGTTGGGGCGCCGGCCGTGTGGTCGTCGGCCGGGACCCCCGCCCGAGCGGGAGGTACCTGCTGGAGGCGCTCCGGAGTGGACTTCGACAGCACGGGGTCGACGTGATCGATGTCGGGATGGCGGCGACCCCCACGGTCGCCCGGGCCGTGACCTGGTACGAGGCCGACTGTGGCGTGGCTGTCACAGCCTCACACAATCCGCCCGAGGATAACGGCTTCAAACTCTGGTTGCCCACGGGGCAGGCGTTTCGCCCGAACGAACAGGAGGAGCTGGAGGTCCTGATGGAGACGGACCGACCGGCCGGGACCGTGGCGTGGGACGAGGTGGGAGGGCACGAGCGTCGTCGAGACGCAGCCGAGCGCCATGTCACCGCCCTGCTCGACGCCGTTTCGCTCGACCGATCGCTACGGGTTGTTGTGGACGTCGGCAACGGCGCGGGGGGTGTCACGGCGACGGCACTCGATCGCCTCGGGTGCGAGGTGGTGACGATCAATGCCCAGCCGGACGGGGGCTTTCCAGGGCGTCCGAGCGAACCGACCGAAGAGAATTGCGAGGACTTGACGGCGACTGTCCCGGCCCTCGGGGCCGACCTCGGTATCGCGCACGACGGGGATGCCGATCGGATGCGGGCGGTCGCGGCCGACGGCCGATTCCTCGGCGGGGACGTCCTCCTCGCCGTCTTCGCAGGATGGGCAGCCGATTCCGGCGATCGCGTCGCCGCACCCGTCGACACCTCGTTGGCCGTCGAGGACGCCCTGGCTTCACGGGAGATCGATCTCGTGCGGACGCCGGTCGGGGACGTGTTCGTCGCGGAGGCGATCCGCACCCACGACGCCGCCTTCGGGGGCGAGCCCAGCGGCGCCTGGATCTGGCCGGAGGAGACACTCAGTCCGGACGGTCCGCTCGCCGCCTGCAAACTCGTCGAAGGCGTTGCGGAGGCCGGGGCGCTTGTGGAACTGGTCGAGGCCATCGATCAATATCCCATTCGCCGAGGGTCCATCGAGGTATCCGAGAAGGATCGCGTGATGGGCGGCGTCCGGAGCGTCCTCGAGGACGACCCACGTCCCGTCGGCACGACCGACGGCGTTCGGGTCGAGGACGGGGACGGATGGTTTCTGATCCGACCGAGCGGGACCGAGCCGCTGGTCCGGATCACGGCCGAGGCCCGCGATGACGGGCGAGCCGACGGGTTGCTCGCGGAAGCGCGGTCGATCGTCGAAGAGGCGATCGAGCGCGACCAACCTATATAGGTTTCCTGTTTTTAAGCCGTCTTGTTTATGGTCTATCAGAGAAAATGTTCGGTCCCCATGAATACGCTTTTCCCTGCGATCCCCCATTATGAGCGATGATACATCCCTCATCCTCATCGTTGAGGACGAACGCGACATCGCCGATCTCTTCGCGACGTGGTTGGCGGACACGTACGAGACCCGGGTCGCCTACGATGGCGAGGAGGCCCTCGAACGCGTCGATGCAGACGTCGACGCGGTCCTGCTCGACCGGCGGATGCCAGGACTTTCGGGTGACGAGGTCCTCGAGGAAATCCGTTCCCGGGGGATCGGCTGCCCGGTCGGAATGGTGACCGCGGTCGAGCCGGATCTGGACATTCTCGAGATGGGTTTTGACGATTACATCGTGAAACCGGTCGGGGCCGAGGAGCTCCTCGAGTTCGTCGATTCGCTCCTTTCGATCTCGAATTACCAGCGGGATATCCGGCGGCTCTACCAACTGGCCAGCAAGAAGGCAGCCCTAGAAACGACGAAACAGGGGGCGGAACTCGAGGGGAGCGAGGATTACCAGGAGCTCCTCGACGAGCTCGAGGACGTCAAGAGTACGGCCGACGCGAACCGCGACGCGCTTTCCGACGATCAGTTATTTAACGAACTCGGATAGGCGAGCCGAGCGTCGGGTATCTCACAATCTTTACGTGAGGGGCCGATCCAACAACGGTCGGATACGTTCGCCCGGTCGATCTCCATGAAACTCGCACTTATCGGCATCGGTCAGGCCGGCGGAAAGATCGTCGATCGGTTCCTCGAGCGCGATCGAAACTCCGAGGCCGGCGATATCGTCAATCACACCATCGTGATCAACACGGCGGAGACGGACCTCTCCGGGTTGTCGGCGATCCCGGAGGCCAACCGGCTGCTCATCGGACAGACGGAGGTCGGCGGCCATGGCGTCGGTGGTGATAACGAACTCGCCGCCGAGATTGCCGAGCGGGGGCTCGAGGAGATCCACGAGGCGATCAGCGCCATCCGGATCCACGAGATCGATGCCTTCCTGGTCGTGGCGGCGCTGGGGGGCGGGACGGGCTCGGGAGCGGGGCCGGTCGTCGCCGCCCATCTCCGGGAAATGTATGAGGAGCCCGTCTATGGGCTCGGCATTCTGCCGGCCGCCGATGAAGGGGGCATCTACACCCTGAACGCGGCCCGGTCGCTCCAGACGATGGTCGAGCGGGTGGATAACCTCTTGCTGTTTGATAACGAAGCCTGGCGGACGGCGGGCGAGACCGTCGACTCCGGCTACGAAGCGATGAATCGCGAGTTGTTAAAGCAAGTCGAGCTCCTCTTCCGGGCCGGCGAAGTCGTGGAGGGAGAAGATATCGCCGAAAGTGTAGTCGATTCCTCGGAAATCATCAATACGTTGGGGTGTGGTGGGATCACGACCGTCGGCTTTGCCGAGGATACGGCCGTCGAGAGCGCCGCGAGCGGCTCGAAGGGATTGCTCTCGCGGTTTACGAGTAGCTCCGGTCCCGACGAGGACTCGGCGGCTACGGTCAATCGGATAACGAGTCTCATCCGACGGGGGACCCTCGGGCGCCTGACGATCGACGCCGAGGTCGCCAGCGCGCAACGTGGCCTGGTCGTTGTCGGTGGCCCGTCCGAGTACCTGAGCCGAAAGGGCATCGAACGTGGCCGGGCCTGGCTCGAAGAAGAAACCGGAAGTCGGCACATCCGCGGGGGCGATTACCCCTGGGTGGAGAACCGCGTCGCGGTGTCCGTGATGCTCGCCGGCGTGAGCGAGCTCCCGCGGATCGACGAGCTGAAGGAAAACGCCGTCGTGGCCCAGCGAAACATCGACGATATCCGATCGAGCCACGAGGAGGCGATCGACGGCCTGCAAAGCGACGAGCTGGATTCCCTGTTTTGACGATGTCCGATGGCGGTGGGTATTCCTCATACGAATTGGGAATAAGTATATACGCCGCGACAATATGATCAGGGTAGAAGACCCGTGAGACTCCGCCGACCGACGGACTTCCTCATATTGGAAGCCCTACACGCCTACGGGCGAAACGTCGCGCCGAATATCGCCGAGATCACCGGGAAAAGTCGAAAGAACGTCAACAACCGCCTACCCGTCTTAGCCGATTACGGGCTGGTGATGAAAATCGGGCCCGCGGAACGGTCGGGCCTGTACGAGATCACGGATCGGGGCCGGGTTGCTTTGCGGCTCCGGGAGGAGTACGATTCCGCGGAAGATTTCGAAGCGCTCGTCGAGCGACGGTTGTCGGCCAACGACGGAGCGAGTGCGCCGGCGACGGCCCGGGGCAACGAGGACGAACAGACATAACGACTTCTGGGCGTTTTAGCGACCCTAATTCGGTAAGGGTCGCTTTACTCCATTATTTCAGCCTTTTATTTTTCCTGAAATATAATCTATTTCTTTAGATAAATATAATTCTGCATCCTAATGATGGCGAGTTGCCATGGAAGACAACCATGACATCAAGACGTTCCTCGCAGAGCATCCGAAAATGATGGGCGCCCTCTTTACGCTTGTCGTGCTGCTATCCCAGATCGGGACGGCAGCCGCGCAGCATGGCGGGACGACGATCGGTCCCTAATCGTCGAAAAATTCGGTCGTCCACTCGATCTCGTCACGGTACCGTACCGGGACCTTCCCGACTGAAAACTGTTTCTGGAGTTGTTCTTCATCGACGATGATCTGTGCGCTTTGACCCTCCGCGAGGTTATGGGAGTTGAACCCTTCGAGGTACGGCCGATATAGGCAGCCCATTCCTGGCGGCGCGCCGAAACTGTCGACCTGGACCAGATATCCATCGCGGGCGTCTTTGATCTCATACATGTGCGGCGTGCCGCTCGGTGGCTGGACGATCGAAAGCGTGCCGTCACCGACGACGACATACTGGCGGCCAATGACACTTTGCGTCGCAGCGATATCAAGCGCGCCCCGGAGCGGAAATCCCGCGTTAAGTAACTGGGCGACCGTCTTCCCCACGCGAATCGCCCCGTGGTTCACCACATCGTTTAACGTCGCAATGCCCCCGATGGCGCCACCTTTGATCAGTGAAAGCCCCTGTTCATAGGACTGGCAGGCGTTCAGGAAGAAGGCCTCCGGGCCGATGTCCTCGATGCCGGTCATGTCCAACCGGCCGTCCGGACACCGGAACCCGTCGTCGTCGATATGGCCGATATAGTGGAGGAAATTGAAATCTTCGTGCAGCGTCGATTCCAGTTGGTCGGTCGCAAGCTCGGAGTAAACGGACACCTCAAAGGGCATCTCCTTGTGATCCCCGTACACGTCGTCGACCACCTGCAGTTCGTCCGCCATATCCGGCGAGTTACAGATGACGGAGATCTCGATGCTCGGCGTCTGGGGTTGGCGGCCCAGGCGATTCTCATACGCCTCTATGACGGCTTTGCTCGCGTCGACCGGCATGCCATCACTAACCCAAGCAGTCTCGAGTGCCCCCGGCCCACCCTTCGGTTTGACGAGTGGGGAATCGTGCGAGAGGACGTTGCCCCGCGTGTCCGATGAGCCACGGGTGAGGGCGCCGGCCGGAACGGGGGACCCGTGATCGGTCGCGAGTGTTTCGCCCTCGGCCGGGGTGATCAGGGCGAGATCGTTCGCGAGATACGGGAGGATGGGGGCCTTCTCGGGCACCGGTTCCACATGGGCCGCCAACCGCCAGTCCGGCACGAGATCTTCGATGACGCGCCAGGAGACATCCAGATACGCCCCGATACGCTCGCCCACTGGGGCTTCGTAGAGTTCCGCGAACGGGAGCGAGATGCGCTGTTCGAGACGATTCCGTTCGAGGAGGTCGACCGGGTACAACCCCTCCGTGCGCGTGGCACATTCGAGGAGGAAGATCTGTTGGAGCGCACGGTGGACTGCGCGATCGAATCCCTCGGGGTGAGCCAGGACGTGATCGACGCCCGGTCCAATGATACGCGGGATGTGTCCGACGTCGACCTCGACGCCGAGGTAGTAGGCAAGCGGTGCCACGGGGAACAAGTGATCGAAGGTCGGGGGAATCTCGATCGTAACGTCATCTACCGGTGGCGTGAGACCATCGGGGATGTCCAATCTGTCGCCAACCTCGATCGCTGGCGGGTGTCCGCGTAACGTCGGAAAGCTACGCTCGGGACTCGTGGGCTTTAACGCCGATCCGAAGGCTGATATTGCCGCCATCAAATCCTCGGGAGCGTCCGTCGTCGTAATGGTCGTCGCCGGTTGGCGATGGGCCGAACGGCTCCCGATCGTGACGGACACTTCGTCGGCGAACTCGAGCCGGACCCCATCGAACCCATTATGAAGCGAGAATGCTCCCTCGAACGAGAGATACACTTTGATCAATCCGGTGAGCTCGATCGTGAAATCGTCCGCATCGAACGAGTCTTCGAATCCGTTGTCCGCTTCCGTCACCAACTCGCCATCGCCCCGGCGGACGTACGCGTGGCCCGTAAACGGCGCGTGTAGCTCGCCCGTGCTGATCCGGATCGCCGTTTCGACGGGAAATCGGAACGCGTCCGGACGTCCCTCCTCGGGGGCGACGGGATCGGGGGTCCGCAGGGTGCAGCGCCGTCGCTCGATGGGATCGATGATGTCGATCCCGGGCGCGTCCGCCGCGCGGGTCATCGCGACGGTAAACCCTTCGGCCTCCGATTCCTTCATAAACGTACTCGGAATCCTCCAATGGCTCTTAACATAAATTTATTGCTAGCTGGATATGCGACGAGGGAGCGAGGTCGGTCGTGACCGGCTGGCGGAAAGTATTCCCATCCCCGGCGGGACCGTCCGGCATGC
>CAYSMB010000102.1:0-7018 GCA_964432005.1 uncultured Halobacteriales archaeon | reverse complement strand
CGCTCGTCTGCGCGGTCAAGGGCTATGACCTCACCATCGTCATGCCGGCGTCCAGATCCACCGAACGGCGGCAACTCCTCCGGGCGTACGGCGCCGAGATCGAACTCGTGGACGGCCAGATGCAGGCCGCCCGGGACCGGGCCGACGAGCTGACCGACGAGGTCGGGGCCGTCCAGCTCGATCAGTTCAGCAACGCGGCCAACACCGAGGCCCATTACCGGACGACCGCCGAGGAAATCCTTGCGGATACCGGGGGCCTCGAGATCGATGCGTTGGTCGCCTCCATCGGGACGGGCGGGACGATTGCGGGCGTCGGCCGACGCCTAAGGGAAGTATATCCGGACATCGAGATCGTCGGCGTGGAGCCGGCATCGAACGCCGTCATTTCGACCGGCGAACCGGGCGATGACGAATTCCAGGGGATGGGTCCCGGATTCGTGAGCGACCTGACCGATGTCGATCTCATCGACGAGATCGAAACGGTCACCTTAGAGGACGCCGAGGCCGAATGTCGCCGCATGGCCAGCCAGGCGGGCATTCTCGTCGGTCAGTCGAGCGGCGCCGCGATGGTGGCCGCCCGGCGCGTCGCAGACCGGATCGCCGATCCGGATCTGGACTGTGCGTTCGATCGAACGGGGGCCAAGCTGGAGGCCGACGGCGGCCTGCCGCCGGCGGATTGCCCGCTCGTCGTGACGATTTTCCCCGATAGCGGGGAGCGGTATTTGAGCGCGGGGACCTTCGACGCCTAGGCCGTCCCGAGTTCGCCGAGCCACTCCCCGGCTGTCGACGGATCCGTCAGCGGCGGCGAACAGGTAAAGTCCCGACACACGTACGCAGTGGCCTGTCCGTCGCGCTGGGTCCGGTCGGCCCAGATCGCGGGGACCTCCTCGAGGTCGAGGCGAGCCAGCCAGGTCTCGAGCGTCTCCGTCGACGGCGGCCGCCGACTCACGAGCCGGTCGGGTTCGTAGCGCCCGCCGATGGCCGTGCGCCACGGCTCGGGGATCTCCTCGTCCACGATCGTCCACTCCAGGTGGCCCGATCGAACCCGATCGGCGACGATCGCCAATCCGACGTGCTGGAGCGGTGCACCCGTGATCCGGCTCTCGTAGGCCGACAGTACCTCCGTCACGATGTCCTCGTAGTTCCGATTGGGCACGAAATGGTCGAGCGCGGCCAGCACATCGAGTCCGACCGCGAGGCTCGACGGGGTCGATTGATCCGTCGGGTCCTGGGGCCGCCCGACGAGCGCCTCCCCACCGGCCGGCGTGTAATAGAGCGTGCCCGCGTCGGCATCGTAAAAGTCGGCGACGATCCGATCGGCCAGATCGACGGCGAAGGCAAGGTGCTCGAAATCCCCGGTCGCTTGGTAACAGTCGAGGGCGCCCCGGGCGAGGTAGGCGTAATCGTCGAGGTAGCCCTTGACGCCGACCTCGCCGTCTTTGAACCGTCGATACAGGATCCGATCGTTCCAGAGATGCTCGCGGACAAACGCGAGCGTCTCGCGCGCGTCGGTGAGCCAGCCGGGATCGACACTCAACCCCGCCTCGGCGAAGGCGGAGATCATGAGCCCGTTCCATGCCGTGATGACCTTCTCGTCGCGGGCGGGTCGCTGGCGTTCGGCCCTGGCCTCGAGGAGCAGCTCCCGACCGCGTTCGAGCTCGTCCGCGATAGCTTCCGGAGGGCGGTCGGCTGCCTCGGCGATGGCCTCGATCGACCGGGCGTGATGGAGCACCGTCGTGCCGTCCTCGAAATTCCCCGCCGCCGTGATCCCGTAACGCTCGCAAAGCAGGTCGGCGAGGTCGGGATCGTCGAGGGCCTCGCGGACCTCGTCGGGCGTCCAAACGTAAAACGCGCCTTCGCGACCCGCGCTCTGGGCGTCGAGCGTGCTGTAACAGCCCCCGTCGGGATGTCGGAGCTCCCGACGGACGAACGAGAGCGTTTCGTCGACGACCTCGGCATAGCGCTCGTCCCCGGTGGCCCGATACGCTTCGGTGTACACCCGGGGGAGTTCGGCGTTGTCGTAGAGCATCTTCTCGAAGTGGGGGACCTGCCACTCCCGATCGGTCGCGTAGCGGTGGAAACCGCCTCCCAGATGGTCGTAGATGCCGCCGTGGGCCATCGCGTCGAGCGAGCCGGTGGCGGCCTCCCGAAACCCCTGCTCGCCGTTCGTTCGTTCCGCCCGGAGGAGCAACTCGACGCGCTGGGGCTGGGGGAATTTCGGGCCGCTCTCGCCGAAGCCACCGAACGCGCGATCGAAGCTGCGGAGGGCGCTCCGGGCGACGTCCTCGAAACTCGAGTCCGCTTCCGCGCCCTCCTCGGGTTCCGGCGTGACCTCGACCTCGTCCCGAATCGCCGCCTGCCACCGATCCGCGCGTTCCTCGATGGACTCGCGGTCGTTTTGCCAGGCCTCCGAGAGACGATCGAGGACATCGAGAAATCCCGGCCGTCCGTGTTTGGCCTCCGGCGGAAAGTACGTTCCCACGTAGAAGGGCCGTCCGTCGGGCGTGAGAAACGCCGACAGCGGCCACCCGCCGTTCCCGGTCACGAGCTGGCAGATGGTCTGATAGACGCGATCGACGTCCGGGCGTTCCTCGCGATCGATCTTGATCGGCACGAACGCCTCGTTGAGCCGCTCGGCGACCTCTTCGTCCTCGAAGCTCTCCTCGGCCATCACGTGACACCAGTGACAAGCCGCGTACCCGATCGAGCAGAAGATCGGTCGATCCAGCTCCGTGGCACCATCGAGGGCCGTCTCGTCCCACGGCTGCCAGTTGACGGGATTGTCGGCGTGTTGCTGGAGGTAGGGGCTCGGTTCCCCATCCAGCCGGTTGCGTTCGAGGGGGGTGGTCATACGGGACGTACGGGCCCGCAGGACTAACAACGCCGTGGTTGGCCCCCGACGGAAGGGTAACGTTTAGGCGGCGGCCGGGAGGGCTCTCCGATATGAGCGAAACCGTCCTGTTAGTCGGCGGCGGCGGACGGGAACACGCG
Source organism: uncultured Halobacteriales archaeon (assembly GCA_964432005.1). Lineage (GTDB taxonomy): Archaea > Halobacteriota > Halobacteria > Halobacteriales > SKNY01 > SKNY01. The sequence goes on along the minus strand of CAYSMB010000102.1, from coordinate 4,027 downwards.
ATCGGACACGCGTTGCGGGGATCGCTGGCTCGCGGGAGCGACCCGGACATCGAGATCTACGCCTGTGCGGGCAACCGGAACCCGGGGATCGTCCGCCTGGCCGATGACGTGACGACGCTCGACACCGGCGACCCCGAGGCCGTCGTCGAGTACGCCGAATCCGTCGGGGCGGAACTCGCCATTATCGGCCCCGAGGCGCCGCTGGCCGCGGGCGTCGCCGACGCACTCGCGGACGCGGGGATTCACCCGTTTGGGCCGACCGCTGAACTGGCGCGGATCGAGACGGACAAAGCCTTCCAACGGGAGTTCATGCGCGAGCACGACATCCCGGGCTGTCCGGATTTCGAGGTCTTCGAGGACCCGGAAGCCGCTTGCGAGTATATCGACTCGTACGACGGCGATCTCGCGGTCAAACCGACCGGACTGACCGGCGGGAAGGGCGTGAAGGTGATCGGCGATCAGGTCACCCCCGCGGAAGCGAAAACGTACATTCGCGAGAGCGAATACGGGAAGTTCATCCTCGAAGAGCGGCTCGTGGGCGAAGAGTTCACCGTCCAGGCGCTGGTCCACGGGGAGACGCTGCGCGTGACACCCGCCGTCCAGGATCACAAGCGCGCCTACGAGGGCGACGAGGGGCCAAACACCGGAGGCATGGGCAGTTACAGCGACGCCGAACTCGAGTTGCCGTTCATGGACGAGGCCGACTACCACGAGGCGGTCGAGATCCTGCAGGCGACCGTCGCGGCCCTCGAGGAATACCGCGGGATCCTCTATGGGCAGTTCATGCTGACAGCTGACGGGGTGAAAGTCGTCGAATTCAACGCCCGGTTCGGCGATCCCGAGGCGATGAATATGCTCCCGGTCATGAACACGGACCTCCTCGACGTTCTCCGGGCGAGCCGCGACGGGGAATCGCTCCCGCAACTCTCCTTTGCCCCCCGGGCGACCGTCTGCAAGTACGCGGTGCCGAAGGGCTATCCCGAGGATCCGGAATCGGGAGTCGAGCTTGACATCGAAGATGTCGAGGTCGACGGAGCGATCGTCTATCACGCCAGCGTCGACCAGCGCGAGGACGGGATCTACTCGACGACCTCGCGGGCGTTCGCAGCCGTCGGGATCGCGGCGAGCATCGATCAGGCCGAACAGCGCGCCGAAACGGCCTTGAACGCGGTCGGGGTTGACGACCTCCACGTGCGCCACGACGTCGGCACCGACGAGCTCATCCAGCGCCGCATCGATCACATGAACGAACTCCGCGGCGAGTGACCCAACGATGACCGACCGGGACGACGACCGCGACCGGCCCCGCCATCACGACCTCGATCATGTGCCGACCGCCGGCTCCGGCAACGCTCTTTGGGAATGGACCCGCCACCGCCATCCCCTGCGGGTGACGCTGAACTACGCGGTGATCTGGATCTGCCGCCTATCGCCGAGTCTCCGGTTGAAAAACTGGCTGTATCGCCGCCTTGGAATGGAGGTCGGCCCCCGCGTAGCCTGGGGCCTCGAGGCGACGCCGGACGTGTTCTGGCCGAACTTGATCACGATCGAGGCCGACGCCATCGTCGGCTACGACGCCACGCTGCTCTGTCACGAATTCCTGCGCGACGAACTGCGCGTCGGTCCGATCCACATCGAGGAGGGGGCGATGATCGGGGCGGGCAGTGTCGTCCTGCCCGGGGTTCGGATCGGTGCTGGTGCCCGGGTCGCGGCCAATTCACTCGTCGATCGGGACGTGCCGGAAGGCGCGACCGTCGCAGGCGTGCCGGCACGCGAGACGGACTAGCCCGACAACAGTGCCACGCCGCCGGAGATGACCTGGTGGTTCGGGACGACGTATTCGGTCCCGTCATCTTCGATTTGGGTGACGAACAGATCGACTTCCTGGACGATCCCCGTCCGCCCGTCAACGACGATCTCGTCGCCGATCGCATACGGCTGATTCATCAGTAGATACACCCCCGCCGCACCCGCGGTCAGTAGATCCCGGCAGGCGATCCCGGTCAGGAACACGAGGCCGAAGGCATAGGCCGCAAGCACGACGACGAGGGCCGTCGTGGCGACGCCGATCTGTCCGAGCGCGATCAGCGCGGCCAGGAAGATGATGCTGTACTTCGCCAGCGTGGCGATAACGGTCACCTCCGGGAGCTTCACGCTCTTCATCCGCTCGGAGAGGACGAGGTCGGCCTTCTCCCCGACGACGATCCCGACGATCAGCACGAGAACGGCGACGAAGAGCCGGGGGACGAAGATCGTGACGTTCTGCCAGAAGAGGTTCGCGTCGAGCAGACCCACCACGTGAAGGGCCACGAGGGCCCCGACACCGTAGATAAACCACGAGGACAGCCGAGCCATCACGGCGACCGTGGAGCTGCCGAGTCCGCGAGCGCTGCGTTCGAACGTCGTCCCCTCGACCATCTCCTCGACGCCCAGACGGGTGAGCAATCGCACGTTGGCTCGACCGACGATGTAGCCGACGATCAGAAAGACCACAAACAGGAGTGTCGCGTACACGACCGGCGTCGAAAAGAACTCGACCGCGCGACCGAGGTTCTGGGCGAGGGTCTCGGTCACGTCAGTAAACCTCCGGATCGAGCTGGCAGACGATCTGGCCGCCCTTGAACGCACGGACCATCCCGTCGCTTTCACTCAGGACAACGGCCACGGCATTCGTATCGCGTGTGATGGCCCCGGCCGCCATGTGACGCGCACCGAGCCCCTTGGGAATGTCGACGCCCTCCGCGGCCGGCTCGAGGTAGCGATAGGCGCTCACGATCTTTCCGGAATCGCTGATCACGAACGCCCCGTCGAGCCGGGAGAACTCCTTTAGCATCACGTTCACGATGGGATCGCCAACGTGGACGTGTGACTTCTCGAACGGATTATACGAGAGCGGCCTGGACTTGTTCATGACCTTTCCCGCATCGCCGACGACGAAGAGCGCGCCCACCGGCTCGCCCTTCTGGCCCTTCTTGCCGAGTTCGACCGCCAGTTCGAACACGTCGCGTATGACGTCCGGTTCCGCCCGGGAGTCGACGAATAGATCATAGAGCCCGGGGCGGTTGCCCGAGGAGGCCCGGACGCGGGCAAACGTATCGGTTTCGTCGTCAAAGACCCGGGCGGTACAGAGGACGATATCGTCGGCATCGATGAAGCCTTGCTCGACGGCGGCCTCGAGGCCGAAATCGATCCGATCCTGGACGTCGACGAACTCCAGCGGCAGTTCCACGAAGCGATCGGCGCCGTGATCGTTCCGGGCCCCGACGACGGTAATCTCGACATCGTCGATATCCGCGCAGCGCTCAAAGAAGGATCCGGACGGCGAAAAGAGCATACAATTATCGACGTCGGCGACATACTCCTCGACCAGATCCGCCAAATCACTCATCGCCTCTAATGTCGCAGGGGTGGGAAAAAAGATTATGGCCAAAGGCCGACGTGAACGGTGGTTATCGGCGATACGAATCGTGCTACCCGGGGAATACCGTCGTAGCGACTCGTATCAGGGAACGGAGATACAACCATTTGCGATCTGATATCTGGGCCGCAACGCCGACCCGTTGCTCGGCATGACAGTCCCGGGAACCCCGGCTTGGGCCTATGGCGGTCGCTCCCGTGGAGTGGACATGGATGTCGAATCGCTCTGGACGGCCACGAGCGGCGACACGTCGTATCCCCCATTGGACGAGGATACGCGAGTGGAAGTTGCGGTCGTCGGCGGGGGCATCGCAGGGCTTTCGACGGCCTTCGAACTCGTGGAGGCGGGCCACGAGGTCGCCGTCCTGGAAGGCGCCCGGATTGCAACCGGAACGAGCGCGAACACCACCGCGAAACTCACAAGCCTACACGGACTGATCTACGACCGGCTCTGCACGCGAATGGGCGTCGAGCGGGCCCGCGAGTACGCGGAGGCCAACGCCGGGGCGATTGAGATCGTGGCGGACCGGTGCGAGGCCCGCGGCATACCGGCGGATGTCGAACGATGCCCGAATTACGTATACGCAACCGACGATGACGGCGTTCCACA
>CAYSMB010000101.1:0-7126 GCA_964432005.1 uncultured Halobacteriales archaeon | reverse complement strand
AGAGGGCGTGGACGGCCACGATATCCACCGCCGCGATGGGTTCGTCGATCAACCAAGCGCCCACGTACACCACGGGCGGCACGACGATGTTCACGATCACGATCGGGACGCCGAGGGCGAGAAAACGCTCGGCGAGGAGTCGCGACCGCGAAACCGGCAGGGCCAGCAAGGAGTCCATCCGACCCCGATCGACGTCGTCTGCGATGATCCCCGCCGCGCTGTAGGCGAAATACAAGCCCAGGAGGATGACCCAACCGAACACGTACAGTTCGAACGCCAGAAACCCCTCCAGAGACGCCATCGTCCGGATATCGAACACCTGGAGGATCTCGTCGGGGTAGATCTCCAAGAACTCGTCGCCCTCGAAGGCGTCGCTGAACGAGGGGTACACCCAGATCACCATGAGCGCGAGCGCGGACATGCCGATCGAGAGATAGATCCCACCCCGGATCCGCTTGCGACCGTCGAACCGGGTGAACTCAAACATCGGACTCCTCCCCGTAAAACCGCAGGAACACGTCCTCGAGTGGGGCCTCCTCGATCGAGAGATCGAGTAAGTGCTCCTCGGGCAACGCCGCGAGGAGATCGTTGATATCGCCGGTAAACGTGAACGCACAGTCAGTAAAGTGGGTGTTCGGATTCCCCGCCCCGTCGTCGAGACTGGTGTCCGGGTCGTGAACGCCATCGATCGCGAGGATATCGCGGTCCAACGGCCGTTCGCTCCGGAGTCGGACCACCTTCCCGCTTCGGCGCAACAGCGATTCGATCGGCTCGATCGTGACCAACTGCCCCCGCCGAATAATGCCGACGCGGTCGCAGAGCCGCCGCACCTCGCTGAGGATGTGCGACGAGAAAAACGTCGTGACACCCCGTTCCTGCTCGCTGGCGAGGAACTGGCCGAACCGCTGTTTCATGAGTGGATCGAGACCGCTGGTGGGTTCATCAAGGATGACGAGGTCCGGTTCGTGCATGAACGCGACGACGATCCCGAGTTTCTGGACGTTCCCGCGGGAGTAATCCCGGATCTTCCGGTCGAGCGGCGGATCGAACTGCTCCAAGAGCTCCCCACTCCGCTCGTCTCCTTTGACTTCCGCGTGCAGGTCGATGATCTCCGCCCCGGTGGAGTGTTCGTCGAAGCCAGGATCGTCGGAGAGATAGCCGATGTCCTGCCGCGCCTCCTGGAGCGCCCGTCGATCGCGGATATCCCGTCCCAGGACCCGGGCGTGCCCGGCAGTCGGTTTGATGAAGCCGAGCAGGAGCCGGATCGTGGTCGTCTTCCCGGCGCCATTGGGCCCCAAATAGCCGAATACCTCCCCTTCCTCGACGGAAAACGTGAGGTCGTCGGCCGCCACGACGTCCCCGTAATCCTTCGTGAGCCCCTCCAGCTCGATCGCGGCCATATTTCGGCGTAGAACCCCTGGATATTGAAGGCTCGCGTGGTCGCTACCATCGGGAAGATCGTCGTGCGCCTCTCGAGATGGCCGAAAGAGGCTCGACCGAGGATCACCGCACGCCGTTCGGAGCACCCGCGGTCATACATTCAGTCAGCCCGAGGTAGCCGAATTGGCGCGCGTCCGACCCACCGCCGTCAGGTAAACGCCGAGAAGCGCGATCCCCGCCCCTACGACGGTAAATATGGTTGGCATCTCCGAGAGAAGCACCGCCGCGAGGAGGGCCGCACCGATGGGTTCGCCGAGAATCGTCACGGCGACCACGCTCGAGCGGAGGTGTGCCAAGGTCCAATTGATAAGCGTGTGGCCGAGCAGCCCCGGCACGGCCGCCATCGCGACAAAGAGGAGCCACTCGCGATCGGCATAGCCGACGAACGCGTGACCCTGGGCCGCCACGATGCCCGCCAGTACGAGCGAGCAGATCCCGTAGACCAGCACGACATAGGGAATTAACGCCACTCGCTGTCGGGTCGACCGACCGGCCAGGAGATAGGCCGCCATCATCACCGCACCGAACAGCGCCAGCCCGTTCCCATAGAGCGGACGTTCCCCGACGAGAACCCCGCCGAGAACATCCCCGAATGACATCGTGCCGATCCCCATAACGGCCACGAGGATGCCCACCCACCCCCATCGGGAGATCCGTTCGCCGAGCAAGGTCCGGGCGCCCAGGGCGACGAAGATCGGCTGGGCCTGCACGAGGGTGACCGACGCGGCCACGCTCGTCCACGAGAGGCTTTCGAACCACGCGCCGAAATGCAACGCCAGCGCCACGCCCGCGATAGTCGCGAGGGCGATGTCCCGAGACGGCAGTTCGAGGAGTTGCTCTCGGTAGCCCCAGATCGCGACAGGAACGAGCGGCAGCATCGTGAAGAGCACCCGGTAAAACGCCGCGAGGACCGGCGGGACAGTGCTCCACTCCACGAGGATCGCCCCCCAGCTGATGGCGCCGATCGCCACGGCGAGGACGCCCATAGCAACCCGCGAGGAGCGCGTGGACACAGGTTGCCGAAGGCCGATCCACCGGGATGATTCCATCGGCTCGGACCCGGGACCGTGGAACTATACCGGCGCGTGGGGGAGAGACGGATATGATAGGCTGGCACGGGGCGGGCATCGATGCCCGGGATGGCGCATGATGGACATCTTCATCTCGACCGGACGACTCGTCGCGGCGATCGTACTCGTTGTCCTGAACGGGTTCTTCGTGGCCTCCGAGTTCGCATACGTCCGCGTTCGATCGTCAGCAGTCGACCAGCTCGTGGCCGACGGTCGCCCCGGCGCAACGATGCTCCGGGAGGCCCTATCGGATTTGGACGACTACCTCGCGGTCACCCAGTTGGGGATCACCATCGCCTCGCTGGGGCTCGGGTGGCTTGGCGAGCCGGCCGTCGCCAACCTCCTCGAACCGTTGCTCGAAGACGTGCTGCCCAGCGGGGCGCTCCATCTGGTCTCGTTCATCCTCGCCTTCAGCTTCATCACGTTCCTTCACGTCGTCTTCGGCGAGCTGGCTCCCAAGACCATCGCGATCGCCCAGGCCGAGCGCATCGCCCTGCTCGTCTCGCCGCCGATGAAGATGTTCTATTACATCTTCATGCCGGGGATCATCGTGTTCAACGGCACGGCGAACTGGGTCACCCGACGGATCGGGATCCCGCCGGCCTCCGAGACCGACGAGATCTTCACCGAGGCGGAACTGCGGCACGTGCTCGGCCAGTCGGGGCAGGCCGGACGGATCGACGTGGGAGAAGTCGAGATGATCGATCGGATCTTCGAGCTAGATGACCTACAGGCCCGAGAGGTGATGGTTCCCCGTCCCGACGTCGTCACCGTCGAGAGCGACCGATCGCTCGATGACGTCCGAGAACGCATCGCCGAAGCTGATCACACCCGCTACCCCGTCATCGATCACGAAACCCCCGAACACGTGGTCGGGTTACTCGACGTCAAGGACGTCCTCCGGGCGGTCGCCGACGACGCGACCGCGACCGCCGAGGAACTCGCCCGACCGATCGGCATCGCCCCGGAGACTGCCTCGCTGATCGATCTCCTCGAGGAGATGCAATCGTCGAACCGACAGGTGACGGCAATCATCGACGAATGGGGTGGGTTTGCCGGACTCGTCACGGTCGAGGACATCATCGAGGCGGTCGTTGGGGATATCCAGGACCAGTTCGACGTCGGCGAGCCGTCGATCCGCGCCGTCGGCGACGAACGATACCACGTGGACGCCTCGGTCTCGATCGACCAGGTGAACGAGCAGGTCGGGACGAGCCTCGAATCCTCGGTCGTGACCACCGTCGGCGGGTTCGTTCTCGACCGACTCGGCCACGTTCCCTCCTCCGGCGATACGATCGTCGTCGGAGACTACGAACTCGAAGTGCTCGCCGTCGAGAATCGACGGATCGAATCGATCGAGATCCGTCCCGTTGCGGACGAACAATAGCCTACCGATGCCGGCCGACCGCCGTGAAGTGAAGCTCGTCTTCGGCCTGCCAGTCCCGAGGGCGCGCGGCGATACCGAGACACACGAGATAGAAGGTCGCCACGCCGATGGTGACGAAGATCCCGGGAACGTCTCCAACAGCCGCACTGGTCGGCCAGGGTTCGCTCGCGAAGGCCGTCACCCGGAGCGCCCAGGCGCCGATCATCACCGTGAACAGCAGCAGGTAGACCCGCCGGAGCCGGTGGGCGAGGGCCTCCTCGGTGGAGATTTTGATCGACGGTCGGCGATAGTCCGCGCTCAGCTTGCGACGCCAAGCCGGATCCTCGAGGCCCTGGGAGGGATCGAGGCCGAACGCGAACACGTTCTTCTGGAGCGTCCGTACCCGGCCGCGCCAGATGTCGTACCCGCGATACCGTCTCGCCTCGACGGAAAGGAACGCCACCAGCACCGCCGTCCCCAACAGCAGGATGTAGTGGGGGTTCTCTTGGCTTGAGAACGTCCACGTGAGGATCGCCGCGAGGATCAGGATCGCCCAATGGGTCGTCTGATCCAGCCGTTCGCGCCAGAACCGCATCCGATGGATCTCGCCGCGGTAGAGATGTGCGGCAGCGGAACTGGGTCCCATCCCTTCCTCCAGCAGGCCGCGGCCAAGTTCTCGGTGCGCTGGCTCGGTCGGATCGAATTCCTCCGGCGTTGGCATGGTCATTGTGCGCGGCCCACGCGTGAAAGGATATCCACCGCGGCTTATCGCCCGACGAACGGACCGACATCCCCTGACCACCCTCCACTCACGATCGTTCGAAAAGTCGGGATATCCCGGTCACTATGCGACTCCCGCGTGTTGGGTCGTCATGGTCGAGGCCGCCGGGATCGATCTCCTCAACCTCCTCCTGATTTTAACGCTGGCCTGGGTCTTCGGGCTCCTCGTCGAACGGCTCGGCTACCCCGCATTGATGGGTGAACTCCTGGCAGGTATCGTCTTCGGCCCGGCGTTACTGGGGTTCATTCATCCGAGCGAGGGGTTGGAGTTCTTCGCCGAACTCGGCGTCTTCCTCCTGATGTTGTACGTCGGCATGGAGGTCGACATGCACGACCTGTTCGAACTCGGTCCGCAGGCCCTGATGGTCGCCGCTGGAGGGTTCGTCGTGCCATTCGGGTTGGGCTACGGGATTGGCGCCTGGCTCGGGCTGGCCGCCGAGCAATCGCTGTTCATCGGCATCGCGATGGCGGCGACGTCCCTGGCGACCAAATCACGGATCCTCGTGGATCTCGACATTCTGGAAACGCGGATCGCCGGGGTCCTGCTCGGCGGCGCGCTGCTGTCCGACGTCGGCGTCATGATCGTCTTTGCGGGGATCACGAGTTTCATCGAAACGGGGGAATTCGCCCTCCTTTCCCTCTTCGGCGTGTTTGCTCGGGCGCTGGCGTTCTTCGCCGTCGCATTGCTCTTCGGCGATCAGGTCCTGCCGCATATTTGGCGGCGCCTCGAGGGTTGGATGGAGCGACACGAGTTCGTCGACAAGACCTCCGCGTTTACGGTCGCGCTTGTCGTGGCGCTCGCGTTCGCGTTTGCCGCCGTCATCGTCGAGCTCCACATGATCATCGGCGGGTTCATCGCGGGGATGTTTCTCCGGCAGGCTCAACTCCACGAGGACATCTACGATCACATGTATGGCGTGATTTACGACCTTGCGATGGGCTTTTTCGCACCGATTTTCTTCGTAACCGTCGCGTTCGAGCTCACGCTCGACGTGTTCACACAGGACTTCGCGCTTCTGGCAGTCGTCATTGCCGTGGCGTTTATCAGCAAGGTCTTCGGGAGTTGGCTGTTCGCACTCCCGACGGAGTTGACCTCCCGGGAGGGCCTGGTCATCGGGCTCGGCATGAACGGCCGGGGGACCGTCGAGATCGTCATTGTCACCGTCGCGCTCTCGATGGGGGTCATCGATCAGAACCTCTTTTCGGTCCTGGTATTCATGGCCATTCTCACGACGACACTCGTACCGCCGACGGTGAAGTGGGGTGTCGACTGGCTGGAGACCGCCGACGAACTCGTGATCATGGAACAACAGTCCGAGATGGCGTGAACAACTCTCGCCACCCCAGCGGTTATGCGTGTGCCCCCGCCTGGGGCCGACCATGGTGCCGGACCACGCGGACGAGGGCTTCGCGTTCGATTACCGCCCGGCGACGATTCACTATGGGCGAGGCATCGTCGATTCCATCGGCGATCGACTCGACGCGATGGACGTCGATCGTGTCCTCGTCCTGTGTGGCGAACACACCGCGGCCTCGGAGCCGTTGATGGAGCCGATCCGATCCGGGCTGGGCGATAAATTCGTCGAGATCTATCCGGGTTCGACGCCGGAGAAGCACGTCGAGGCGATCTTCGGGACGCTCGAGCGGATCCGCGAGGAAGACGCCGACGCCATCGTTGCCGTCGGCGGGGGCGCGACCCTCGATCTCGCCCGCGGAACGCGGGTGCTGGCGTCCACGGAGACGCCCGTCGGGGAATACAGAGACCGAATCGCGGCCGGCGAGGACATCCCGGTTCCTCACGGACCGCTCTTCCCCCTGTTCGGCGTCCCGACGACGCTCGCCGGGGCGGGACTCTCGATCGTCGGGGGTGGCCGATTGTCCGCGAGCTATCCAAACCGGCCGGATCCGGGCGCAAGCATGGGGGGATATACCGTCATGGACCCGGCCACCATGCCGAATGAGCTATTCTACGATCCAGACCTCTTCGCGACGACCCCGCCGGACGTCCTCGCCGGATCGGCAATGAACGGCTTCGATAAGGCCCTCGAGATGCTCTACACCCGCCATCGCACGCCAATCACGGACGGAACGGCGATACGGGGGCTGCGCTATCTCGAGGAGGGACTCCGGGGATTGTTGCCGGAACCGGACGAGCGAGCGCTCGAACGATCGGTCCGGGGGATCATCCTCGCCCAGTACGGCCTCGCCCAGCCCGCGGCCTACCGCGCCGCAATCATTCACGCGTTCGGCCACGGCTTCTCGCTGTACTACGACGTCCAGCAGGGACACGTCCACGGGATCGTCGCTCCGCCGGTACTCGAGTACGTGTTCGAGCGAGTCGACGGCCGGCGGGAGGCCATCGCGGAGGGGCTCGGGGTCCCGACGGACCCGGCCGCGATCGTCGACACGGTCCGGGACATGCGGGATGCGTTGGACCTTCCGACCCGGCTTCGCGAGCTCCCCCACGTGG
>CAYSMB010000100.1:0-7197 GCA_964432005.1 uncultured Halobacteriales archaeon | reverse complement strand
CTGCCGGCGGCGAAGATGCTCCAGGACCGCGAGATCAACAAGACCACGGAGATGATCGTCGCGCCCGCCTCGAAGCAAGCCTCCGAGATGCTCGCCCGGCGGGGTTGGACGGCCGAACTCATGGCCGCTGGCGTGAACTTTTCGGAAGCGACCTGCGGGGCGTGTATCGGCATCGGGCACGTACCGGCGTCGGACTCGGTGTCGGTCCGGACGTTCAACCGCAACTTCGAGGGCCGTTCCGGGATCAGTGACGATTCGGTCTTCCTCGCGAGCCCGGAAGTCGCCACGGCAGCGGCCCTGGCAGGCAAAATCGTCCATCCCCGCGATCTTGCGGAGGAACTCGGCGACCTCGATGCCCCGGGCATCGAACTCCCCGACGAGTACGACGGGTCCAGCGCCGACATCATTCCCCCGGACGATCCCGTCGACGACGAGCTCATCAAGGGCCCGAACATCGCGGACGTCCCGCTCAAGGATCCCCTCGACGCGAACCTCGCGGGCCAGACACTCCTGAAAATGGAGGACAACGTGACGACCGATCACATCACGCCCGCGAACGCGGAGGCGTTGATGTATCGCTCGAATATCCCCGAATACGCCGAGTTCACCCTCACTCGCATCGACCCAACGTTCCCCGAGCGGGCCCAGGAGGTCGGGGGCGGGTTCCTCGTCGCCGGCGAGAACTACGGCCAGGGCTCCTCGCGTGAGCACGCCGCCCTCTGTCCGATGTACCTCGGCGTGAAGGGCGTCTTCGCCGAGAGCTTCGCGCGGATCCACAAGGCGAACCTGTTTAACTTCGGTCTCGTCCCCTTCCGGATCGACGAGGACACCTACGAGCGCATCGAGCAGGGCGACGACATCGAGGTCCTCGACGACGTGGCCGCGGGCATCGCCGACGGCCAGGAGGAGTTCACCATCCGCGTCAACGACGAGTGGGAGGCTTCTGCGTACGTCGAAGCTTCGCCCCGCGAACGCGACATCGTCGTCGCCGGCGGGAAGCTGGCGTACACGAAACAGCAGGTCGAGGCCGAGGAACTCGCTAGCTCCGACGACTGACCGCCGAGCGATTCAAACCGTGGGGGTGCGAAGGGCCGGCGGTGACCACCGCCGACCGCCACTCCGTACCCATCGGAATCCGGGAGGCCGAACACGCCGACCTTCTCAGCGTCTACCGGCTCGAGCAGCGGTGTTTTCCGTCCCCGTGGCCGTATCAGGCGTTCCTCTCGCATCTCGACGCGACGGCGTTCCTCTTGGCGACCGTGAACGGCTCGCTCGCGGGCTACGTGGTGGCGGACACGTATTCCGGCTTTGCGGGTACCCGGGGACACGTTAAAGATCTGGCAGTTGGCCCCGAGCATCGGCGGCGTGGCGTCGCTACCCGGCTGCTGGAGGCCGCGCTTTCCCGGCTCCGTGCGAGCGGCGCTCGCCGGGTCAGCCTGGAGGTCCGTCGTGATAACGCGCCGGCCCGGGCCCTCTACGAGACCTTCGAGTTCACCGAGGAGCGCATCGAGGACGGATATTACGAGGACGGCACCGACGCGGTCGTGATGGCCCGTTCGCTGTCCGATCCATCCCCGGGGATCGACATCGGTTAGGCCCCGGATGGGTACGGGCCGGCATGGAGACGCTCGGTTACGTGACCCCCGCATCCGAAACGGAGGCCCACGAGATCTACGAGCGGCTTGGCCCCCCGGCCCAGGAGGTCACCCGTGAAGTCGCGATGGCGATGGATTTCGATCCCGACGAGTACGAACGACGCGTCACCAGTGCGGTGGTCTCGACCGCCCGCGACGTCTTGTTCAGCACGCTCCTTACGGTACAGCGCGGACGGCGCGAGGCCTTCGACGCGTGGCTCGAAGAGCCTCCCCAGCGGGCGTATGACGTTCACGTCGAAGGCAGCGAGCACGTCGATCACGTCGCCTGGCACGCCGCGCCGTCGGCCGAGGCGGTCGTCGCCACCACGTACCAGGATCAACCGGAGGCGGCCGTGGCAACGCTCCGGCGGATCGCTTGGGGTCGGCTCTATCGGCCGCTCTTTCACGACGATCAAGAGGCCTGACGTCGTCCCCTCGACATGGCCCGCGAGCCCGAGCTGCCCGACGCGCCCGCATGGCCGATCGAGGAATCCCGAGCGGAGTACGAGACGGGATGGTACACCGGGGGTTTTGACCTCGTCGAGCAGCCGGACGGCAGTCGCAAGCGGTATTACTGGGCGTCGCTCCCGACGGCGGTCGTGGTCGTCCCGGTCGTCGACGATCGGGTGATCTTCGTCGAACAGTACCGATCGACCATCCGCCGGACCCAGCTCGAACTCCCCGCGGGCATCGTGGAGGACGGCGAATCGTACGGGACGGCCGCCCGCCGGGAACTCCGGGAGGAGACGGGATATGAGGCCGCCGGGACGTCGCTCCTGCAGGAACTGTGGGTGGCGACGGGCGTGCTGCGCCACCAACGGGCGATCGTCTTCGCGGAGGGCCTCGAGCCCTGTGCACCCGATCGAGACAAAAACGAGTTTTTGGAGGTCCGGTCGCTACCGGTCGAGGAGGCGATCGAGCGTGTCCGGGCCGCCCCCACGAACGACGCGACACTGACCGGCCTCCTCCTCGCGGCCCGGGATGGCCTCCTTGAGTAACGCCGCTATGTCTCCGAGGTCGATTCACGGTCGGCCAGCGGCAACCGCATGGCGACCACGTTCGTTCCATTCTCTCGGTCGAACCGTAGTGTGCCGCCGCTGAGCTCCGCCGCCCACCGGGCCACCCAGAGTCCAAGCCCGCTCGCGTGTTCGAGTGACGTCTCTACGGGCGTCTGGAGCGCTTCGATCTCGGCTTCGGGAACCCCCGGGCCGTCGTCCCGGATTTCGACATCCACCCAGTCCTGGCGACCCTCGATGCGCACTTCGACGTCACTCCCGCCGTGGACGACGGCGTTATCGATCAGTTCGATGAGGGCCCCGAGGAGCAACTCCCGATCGACCGCCGAGACGAAATGGGCGTCTCCGTCGGGCTCGACGGTGATGTCCACCGCGGACGGGTCGTGGCGGTAGGCGATGGTATCGACGGCCTCCCGGGCGGACGCGTCGATGTCAATGAGGATGTCGTGGTCGTCCTCTTGCAAGCTCCGCTCGATCAGGCGGGCGTGCTCGGCAAAGCCCATGATCCGTTCGGCGGATCGTTCGACGGCGTCGACCTCATCCTGGAGATCCGGATCGATCGATCGGTCGACGTAGTCGAGATGGCCAAGCAGCACGGTCATCTCGTTGCGAATGTTGTGTCTGAGGACCCGGTGGAGGACGCTGATCCGCTGTTCGCGCCGGACGACGGCGGTGACGTCGTAGTAATAGACGAGCCCGCCCGCGGCCTCTCCGAGGGTATCGCTGATCTCGTGGGCTTCGATACGGAACCGCCGTTCCTCCCCATCGACGACGGCCTCGAGGTGCTCGCCCGAGTCCCGCAACCGGTCGGGGAGCTGTTCGGGATGGGCGAGGTTCACGTCGTGGTCGACCAAGATCTCCCGGGCCACGGCGTTATATTCCCGGACCCGGCCGGCCGCCCCCAACACGACCACGCCGTCCCGTAGCTCCTCGACGAGCCGTTCACGGGTGACCGGTCGAAACGCGATCGGGTTGCCAACCAGCACGGTCATGCCCACGAACGCGCTCGTCGCGCTCACCAGTACGGGCGCCGGATCGACGCCGGGGACGAGCTCGAAACCGGCCACGGCCCCCAGATCTAGCCAGAACGGGGCCCCGCCGACGAGGATGAGCACCGCCGCCTGGGCCCGGACCGTGGCCGCGGCATTGAGCGCGGTAACAAGTACGATGAGGAACCCCGCGCCGAGTACCGCGTACGTCCAGGCGAAATGCACGGAGTACCACGGCCCGTGGGCGACGTCGGCGATCGCGAGCCCCGCGATCTCGGTCACGTCGATCGACCGCCAGAGGACGTCGTGGAAGGGGGAGGTCGCGAGCAACAGCACGGTGATCGTCGGGACCACCAGGACGACGACCAGCCAGCCCCGATTGACGCGGAGGTCCCACCCCGCGAACCGGCAGGCGATCGCGAGAAGCCCGAGGAGAACACCGATCGCACCCAGCCAAGACGCGGCGCCGAGTCCGGCGTGTGCCGTGGCCGATCGGGCGTAGAACCCCAGGCCGTACGAGAAACTCCACACCGCGGCGCTGCCGGTCAACAGGACGATCGGAAGGGCGAACTCGTATGGGTATTCCCGCCCGGCCACGATCGTCACGATCACCGCGAGAACGCTTCCGATCAGCACGATGATCGGCAACACACCGGCGAGCTCCATCCTACGCGAAGATGATCTGACGTTGATACTAATAAGGCTTCTTTCCTAACATTATCGGTTTTGTCCCCAAGTCGCCCCAGGAATCAGGTATCGGGGACGTCATCGGGGACGCCGGGCGCGTCGGCGAGAAACCGATCGCGGATATCCTCGCTCGGCCGCATACAGGCCTCCTTCCGCCCGAACCACCCGTACCGCCGGTTTGCGACGAAGTCGTAGACGAAGTTCCGCGGCGCTTGCGGGACAATCAGGAGGGGTTCGAGGAGCCGGTATGGCCAGCCGAGACGGACCGCCACTCGGATCACGGCCTCGGATTTGCGATAACAGCCCCCGTCCTCGACGAGAACGATCCCCTCGAGCGGGTCGCCCCGGAGGTCACATCCGGCAAGTAGATCCGCCCCGACCTCGGACTGGAGCGGGGCAAAACGGAAGATCGCATCGGGATCACGCCGGATCACCCACTGGACGAACCCCTCGCAGAGGTTGCACACGCCGTCGAAGAGGATCACCGGGGCGTCCGCGTCCGTCATCGTTGACCCTACCCGGCGGTGCGAAAAGAGCGTTCCGACGAACGAGGGACGTGTTAGGGGTCGGGACTGTCAATGTGATGCCACTAAAAGGGTTAACCCCCTCGCGCGCCTGCATTGTCCGATGGCCCACCGGAAGACCCGCCTCAAGCTGAAACACCAGGACTTGAGCGTGAACGTGGACATACGAACGCGGAAGCTCGATCCCGAGGCGATCGAGGACGAGCCGGAGATCGTCCGGCGGGACCGGAAAAGCGGCGATCTCGTCGTGCGGCAACTTTACGATAAGGCGACCGACGAGCCCCTCGAAGAGGGATACGGCTATCGCTGGGTGACCGAATCCGGCGAGGAGGTCTCCTCGGAGGACATCGCGCTGTTTGTCGTCGAGGATGACGAGGAACGCGCCTTCTCCAAACACGAACCGACGCTCGGCAGCGAGCGCACTCTCACCGCCGAGACCTGGATCCCGGTGGCGACGATCGACGAGTACCTCGTCGAACGCGTCTACGAGTGCTGGGGCGAGGACGACATCGACGTGGCCCAGCTGTACGAACTCGCCACGCACATCCGGGATTTCGACGAGGCGCCGGTCGTCCCGTTCGTCCTCCAGCCGTCCCTCTACAAGAAATGGGCCATCCTGACGCCGATGTTCTACGAGGACGACTTTGCCATGTTGCTGCGGGTGACCAGCCGGAAGATCGAGCCCGACAACCGGATGCCGCAGGTCACCCCCGACGAGATCGAACTGCCCCCCGAGGACGAAGAGGATGCCAAGCCGCTCGAGCAGGAATCGCCCTTCGGGTGATGACGCCGGACCTGAGCGATCGGGACCGCGAGCGCTTTGCCGCCATGCGCGAGCGGCTCGAGGATGTCGAGCCGGCCTCACCCGAACCCCGACGCCCCGTCGAGTCCAGGCCGTTCGATCCGATGCTTGCCAGGACATTCGACGGTGAGCTCGGTGACGTCGACGAGAAGCTGTGGATCGGCGAGCGGAAGTTCGACGGGACCCGGATCGTGTTACAGAAATTCGATGGGGAGGTCGCGCTGTACACCCGGCGTCACATCGATCGAGCCGACACCCTCTCGGCGCTCGCCGAGCACTGTGAAACCCGCCTCCCCGACGGGCTGATCCTCGACGGCGAGTACTGTTTTCTCACGCCCGACGGGACGAGTCGCTTTCTCCCGATCCATCAGACCGGGGACACGGTCGAGCGGGAGGGCCTCACGGCCCGGTATTTCGTGTTCGACGTACTCGCCACGGACGGGGAGTGGCACGTACGGGAGGCGTTGCTGGATCGGAAGGAACGGCTGGGGGCCGTGGTCGATTCCGACGAGTGGGTGTGTCCCGTCGAGCCAGTCGAGGCGGGGTTTCGATCGTTCTACGACCGGATGATCGAACGGGGCGAGGAGGGGATGATGCTCAAGCGACGCTCGAGTCCGTACCATCCCGGCGTCCGATCGGCCCACTGGCAGAAGGTCAAGTCCTTCGCGGAGGCCGACCTCCTCGCGGTCGGATTCACCGAGGGTGAAGGGCGCCGGTCGGGGACGTTCGGCGCGCTGGTGTTGACCGATGGCGAGGACTACGTCGGACGGGTCGGTTCCGGGTTCGATCGCGAGACGCTCGAGACGCTCCGGTCGGAGATGGAGATCGTCGAGGCGTACCCGGTCTCTCCGGACGACGTCGGGCGCGCCTACACCCCGATCGAGCCCATGGTGGTCCGGGTGAAATTTCAGGAGGTCAACCGGGACGGCAAGCTCCGGGCGCCGGTGTTTCTCGGCCGCCGGCTCGACAAACCCGTCGAGGAGGTAAGGCCTCTGGCGCCGAGCTGAGCTACGGCGCGTACTCGGGCGACTGGGCCTCGATGGTGGCGGCGACGTTGTCGAGTTGCTCGCCGATGGTGGCGACCAGGTCGTCGAGGGTGACCAACCCGGTGAGGTTGCCCGCGTCGTCGACGATCGGGATCCGGCGCACGTTGTGATCGTCGATCGTTCGCGACAGTTTCATCGCCTCCTCGTCCTCGTGCAAGGTCACCGGATCCTCGGTCATCACGTCCTCGATGGGCTTGTCCGCCAGATCATTTCCGTCGGGGACCGACCGTGCGATATCGCGATCGGTGACGAGCCCGACGGGCTCGTCGTTCTCGGTCACGACGATTGCCCCGATCTCCGCGGATCGCATCGTCTCGACCGTCTCCGCCACGGTGGTGTCCGGCGATTCCGTGACGACCTCCTCCGGTCCGAGATGTCCTACCGGCATGCGCGGTCCTACGAGGTCGTCCCGGCTAAGCGGTAGACCTGCAATTGCAGCCCGACGCCCCGGCCGCGGCCGCTCACTGATTGTCCTTGTAGGCGTTCACGCAGGCCTGCA
>CAYSMB010000099.1:0-7206 GCA_964432005.1 uncultured Halobacteriales archaeon | reverse complement strand
GACGACGCTCAAAGGCCTCCCCAGGGCGTACAACCGCGACCTCCAGCGCGCGACCCCGCACGTCTGGCAGGCCGTCGATGCCGCCACCGATGCGACGCGAGTGGCCGCGGGAGGCCTCGATACCGCCACGTGGCAGGAAGCGGCGATGGCCGCATCCGCCGGGGAGGGGTTCGCCACGGCGACCGGCGTCGCCGACCGCCTGGCGATGGGCGGACTCCCGTTTCGCCAGGCCCACGAGGTCGTGGCCCGCGCCGCGGACGCGGAGCCGGAGGATCGGATCGCGGCCCTCGATCGCGCCGTGCAGGCCGTGGTCGGGGAGGATCTCGATGCCTTCGTCGACCCGGAGGAGCTGGCGACGGTTCTCGATCCGCACGGCAGCGTGGCGAGCCGGGACTCGACCGGCGGGCCCGCCCCTGCCGCCATCGACGGGCAACTCGTCACGATCGAGGAAGACATCGCGACGGACGGAGGCGCCACCGCGGACCGGCGCGAGGCCATCGCCGACGCGCTGGCGAAGCTCGATCGGGAGGTGAGCAGCCGTGTCTGAGCGAGGCCCGGCCGCCGGGCAATAAACACTTGATATCTGATAGGATAAATACGATTCACCGTATTTCGAGGGATTTACCCCGGATAGACGTTAGTACCTTCATACCTGTAGTATGATAGGTTCGATGGGTTTAAGGGTTCCCGGCCGCCAGATAGGAGTACTATGACGACAGCCGAATGCATCGAGTGCGGGGCCGAGGTCCCCCTGCACGACGATCTCGAGGTCGGGGAGATCCTCGATTGCGCGACGTGTGGTGCCGAACTGGAAGTCCTCGATGTCTCCCCGCCGGTCCTCGAGCAGGCGCCCGAGCTCGAAGAGGACTGGGGGGAGTGAGCGTGCGGATCGGCGTCCTGTACTCCCGGATCCGCCGGGACGAAAAGCTCCTGCTCAACGAGCTCCGCGAGCGCGACCATGCCGTCGAGAAGATCGACGTCCGTCGCGTCGGCTTCGACATCCACGAGCCGCCCGCCCCGTTCGACGATCTCGATATCGCCGTCGACCGGTGTC
This sequence comes from uncultured Halobacteriales archaeon, assembly GCA_964432005.1. Taxonomy (GTDB): domain Archaea; phylum Halobacteriota; class Halobacteria; order Halobacteriales; family SKNY01; genus SKNY01. The sequence goes on along the minus strand of CAYSMB010000099.1, from coordinate 6,152 downwards.
TGGCCAGCAGCCGGAGCCGGTACGTGACCAAATTCTGCGAGGCCTACGACGTGCCCGTGGTCAATGCCGCGGCGACCGCCGACATTTGCGTGGACAAGGTCAACACCAGTCTCGCGCTGGCAGACGCCGCCATTCCAACCCCGCGGACCGAGGTCGCCTTTACTACCGACACCGCCCTCGATGCGATCGAGTCCTTCGGGTATCCATGCGTGCTCAAACCCGTGGTGGGCTCGTGGGGTCGCTTGATGGCCAAGATCGACAGCCGCTCGGCGGCAGAGGCGGTCCTAGAGCACAAGGAGACGCTCGGCCACTACGAGCACAAGATTTTCTACATCCAGGAGTTCGTCGAGAAGGGCGACCAGGACGTCCGCGTCGTCGCGACCGACGGCGAACCCGTCGCGGCCATGGTCCGGGAGGCCGACCACTGGCTCACGAACGCGGCCCAGGGCGCCGAAACGCTTCCCTTCGAGGTCACGGATGCGGTCGCCGATCTCGTCGAGCGGGCGAGCGCGGCGGTCGGGAACGGCCTGCTCGGCGTCGATCTCATGGGATCCCCGGACGGCTGGACCGTCCACGAGGTCAACCATACCGTCGAGTTCAAGGCTCTCAACGATACGGTCGACGTCGACGTCCCGGCACGCGTCGTCGACTGGCTCGAGGCCCGCGCGGCCAACGGCAACGACCCGGTGGAGGTGACGTCCTGATGACCACGACCGCGTCGGTCGTGGGTGGCTCCGGGTTCGCGGGCGGGGAGTTGCTCCGCCTCCTCGACGGTCACCCCGAGTTCGAGGTCGTCCAGGCGACCAGTCGCCAGTACGAAAACCGGACGGTGGGCTCGGTCCATCCGAACCTCCGGGGGTCGACGCTCCGGTTCAGCGATCCCGCGGAACTCGAATCCGTCGGCGTCCTCTTTTCGGCGACGCCGCACGGCGTGTCGATGGAGGGCATCGAGACGTACTTCGAACACGCGGACACCGTCGTGGATCTGAGCGCGGACTTCCGCCTCAACACGCTCGAACAGTACGAGGAGTGGTACGACGGGCACGACGCGCCCGAGTACCTCGAACGCGCCCGGTATGCGCTCCCGGAGCTGTTTCGGGAGGAACTGCCCGGCGCGGAATTGATCGCCAGCGGCGGGTGTAACGCGACGGTAACGATCCTGGCGCTCCAGCCGCTGTTCGCCGCCGGCGTCCTCGACGGGGACGAGCGGATCGTCGTCGACGTCAAGGTGGGCTCATCGGAAGGCGGCGCCGGCGGCGGGGCGGCCGCCTCGCACGCCGAGCGCTCGGGGATCGTCCGGCCCTACGCGCCGACGGACCACCGCCACGAAGCGGAGATCGAGCAGATCCTCGGCGCCTCGGTGGCCTTTACCGCCCACGCGGTCGACATGATCCGCGGCGCGGCGGCGACGTGTCACGTCTTCCCGGACGAACGCGTCGAAACCGGGGAGTTGTGGACGAGCTACCGGGAGGCCTACGAGGACGAACCGTTCATGCGCCTGGTCGCCGGCGGCCGGGGCGTCTACCGGTACCCGGAGCCGAAGGTGCTCGCGGGGACTAATTACGCGGACGTCGGCTTCGAGGTCGATCCGAAAAACGGACGGATCGTGGTCTTCGGAGCGGTCGATAACATGATGAAAGGATCGGCGGGCCAGGCCGTCCACGCGACGAACATCGCGCTGGGCTTCGAGGAGACGGCCGGCCTTGATTTTGCCGGGATGCACCCCGTGGGGGCACCCTGACATGGCGACCGTCGTAAAGATCGGAGGCGGGCGTGTGGTCGATCCAGCCGCCGCGGTGGCGGACGTCGCCGATCGCATCGATCGGGGCGAGGAGCTCGTCCTCGTCCACGGCGGTTCTTCGACGGTCGACGATCTCCTCGAGGACCTCGGGGAGGAGCCCGAGTACGTGACGACGCCGTCGGGCGTAACCGGCCGGTTTACCGACGAGCGCACGATGGAGGTGGTAACGATGGCGATGCCGGGGCTGATCAACACGGAACTCTCGGTACGCCTGGCCAACGCGGGGGTCGATGCCGTCGGGCTGTCCGGCGTCGACGGCGGCCTCCTCCGAGGCCCACGCAAGTCCGTCGTCCGCGTGCTTGAGGACGGCAAGAAGAAGATCCGCCGCGGCGATCACGCCGGCCGGATCGAATCCGTGAACACGGAGCTGCTGGCGTTGCTCCTCGAGGCCGGGTACACGCCGGTGATCTCCGTGCCGATGCTCGCCGACGACGGGGTCGCGGTCAACGCCGACGCCGATCGGTCGGCCGCCGCGGTCGCCGGCGCCCTCGGGGGGACACTCGTCCTCCTCACGGACGTGGCGGGCGTTTACGCGGATCCCGAGGATCCGGGGACACGCATCGACGTCGCCGACACACCCGATGCCCTTGCGGCGGTCGAATCGGCTGCGGAGGGCTTCATGACCAGAAAGGTCATGGCCGCGATCGAAGCGCTCGAGAACGGCGCGTCGGAGGTCCTGATCGCGGATGCAAACGCCGATGCGCCGATCACGAATGCCCGCGAGGGCGACGCCACCCGAATCACCGCCGGGGCGCTCGCCGAGGAGGGAACCGCATGAGCGAGTTCGTCTTCTCCCGGAAGCCGATCACGATCGATCGCGGCGAGGGCGCGTACCTCTACGATTCCGACGGCGAGGCGTACCTCGACGCGGGAGCGAGCTACGCGTGTACGCCGCTGGGGCACTGCCATCCTCGGATCGTGGCCGCCGTCCAGGACCAGGCCGAGCGCCTGCTGTACGTGCAGGGTTCCTACCCCACGCCGCCGCGGGACGCACTCGTCGAGCAACTCGTCGAGGTCGCGCCGGACGGGTGTTCGAACGTCTGGCTTTGCAATTCTGGCACCGAGGCAAACGAAGCCGCCATCAAGTTCGCCAGGAGCGCGACCGGCGACGAGCGCGTGATCGCCGCGACGCGGGCCTTCCACGGTCGGACGATGGGCTCGCTAGCGGCCACGTGGCGCGAGAAGTACAAGGCACCCTTCGAACCCCTGATGCCGGGCGTGGAATTCGTTCCTTACGACGATCTCGACGCGCTCGCCGAGACCGTCGACGGCGACGTGGCCGCCGTCATCCTCGAACCGATCCAGGGCGAGGGCGGCATCCATCCGGCGTCGACGGAATATCTCCGCACGGCTCGGTCGCTTACCGAGGACGCCGGCGCCGCGCTGATCTTCGACGAGATCCAGACGGGTGTGGGCCGGACGGGCGAGATGTGGGCGTGCGAGCACGCCGACGTCGTCCCTGACATCCTCACGAGTGCGAAGGGCATCGCCAGCGGCCTGCCGCTCGGCGCGTTGGTCTGCCGGGACTGGATCGCCGAGGACAGCGGGCCTCATGGCTCGACGTTCAGCGGCAACCCGCTCGTCGCCGCCGCGGCGACCGAAACCCTCGGGACACTCGTGGACGAGGAGCTACCGGCGCACGCGGCCGAGATCGGCATGTACCTCCGGGAGGAACTGGTCGCGGCGGACCTGCCCGTTCGGGACGTGCGGGGCCGCGGTCTGATGGTCGGGATCGAGGTCAAGCGCGGTGCGAATCGGCTGTTGCGGGAGCTGGCGCTGGAACACGGCGTTCTCGCGCTGCCGGCGGGTCGGACGGTCCTCCGGATCCTGCCGCCGCTGATCATCGATCGCTCGCACGCCGACGAGCTGGTCGCGGGCATCGCCGGCGCCATGGAAACGGAGGGATCCTCGTGACGGATTCGATCGAGACCGACCGCCGGGAGGTCGACCTGGAAGCCGCCCGGGAGCTGCTCGTCGATCTCGTCTCGATCCCCTCCCCGTCCGGCGAGGAGGCGGGCTGTGCCCAACACCTCGAGGCGTTCTTTGAGGAATTCGATCGGGAGGTTTGGATCGACGACCTGGGCAACGTCCGTGCGCCGGCCGACGACGGCGTGTTGCTGACCACCCATCTCGACACCGTGCCGGGCGATATCCCTGTGCGGCTCGAGGACGACGTCCTCTGGGGCCGCGGGAGCGTCGACGCGAAGGGGTCGCTCGCGGCGATGGCGGCGGCCGCCGTCAACACGGGTGCGAGTTTCGCGGGCGTCGTCGGCGAGGAGGTCGATTCCAGCGGCGCCTATCACCTCGTCGACGACCGGACCGCCCCGTCGGCCGTCATCAACGGCGAGCCGAGCGGCTGGGCGGGGATCACGCTCGGCTACCGTGGCCTGCTCGGCGGGACGTACGTCTCGACGAGCGAATCCGGCCATACCTCGCGGCCGGATCCCAACGCGATCCAGCACGCCATCCGGTGGTGGAACCGCGTCGAGGAGACGTTCGCCGCCGACGAGTGGGAATCGGTCTTCGAGCGGGTGACGCCGAAACCCGTCGGCATCCAGGCGGGAACGTCGGAGGATGGCCTCTCCGTGGAGACGGTCATGGACGTCCAGCTCCGGGTACCGCCGGACATGAGTCCCGACGCGGTGCGCGAGCGGGCCGACGGCGAGCTCGAGGAAGGCACGGTCAACTGGTGGGACGAGGTCCCCCCGGTCATGGAGAGCCCACGGACGCCGGTCGCGCGGGCCTTCCGCGCGGCCATCCGCGAGGAGGGCGGCGACCCCCGGTTGCTCCGAAAGACCGGTACGAGCGATATGAACGTCTTTGCCGCGGCGTGGGACTGCCCCATGGTCACCTACGGCCCCGGGGACTCCGCGCTCGATCACGCGCCGAACGAACGCCTCGAACTGTCGGAGTTCGACCGGGCGATGACCGTCCTCGAGACCGCGACGACCCGGCTGTTGGAGGGGAGCTGACCGATGGCCGAGTCCGTCCAGCACTTCCGCGACGTTGACGATGTTTCGGCCGAGGAACTCGACGACGTGCTCGAGCGGACCCGGTCGATCCGGTCCAGCGACGATCGTCGGGCGCGGCCGGGCCCCGCGCGGGCGGTGCGAGTGGAAAAAACGAGCCCCCGGACGCGGGTCTCCTTCGAGGCGGGCATGACCGAGCTCGGCGGGCACGCCATCTTTCTCGGCCCGGAGGATACTCAGCTCGGCCGCGGGGAACCGCTCAAAGATACCGCCCGGGCGCTCTCGGGCTACGTCGACGGCATCATGGCGCGCGTGTTCGATCACGCGCACATCGAGGAACTGGCGGCCTATGCCGACGTCCCGGTCATCAACGGGTTGACCGACGACGCCCACCCGTGTCAGACCCTCGCGGATCTGCTGACGATCGCGGATCGGTTCGGGGATCTCGAGGGGTGCACGGCCGCCTGGGTCGGGGACGGCAACAACGTGGCGCGTTCGTTCGCGCTCGGATGCGCGATGACCGGCATCGACCTGACCGTCGCGACGCCGAACGGGTTCGGACTCGGGGATGACGTCCTCGATCGGGCGGCTTCGCTCGGGTCGCGGCCCTCGACCACTCACGACCCGACCCGCGCGGTGGCGGACGCGGATGTCGTGTACACGGACGTGTGGGTCAGCATGGGCGAAGAGGACGAACGCCAGGAGAAGCTCGCGGCCTTCGAGGGCTTTCAGGTCAACGAGACGCTGCTCGAGCACGCCCCGGACGCCCACGTGATGCATTGTCTCCCGGCCCACCGGGGCGAGGAGATATCGGATGCGGTCCTCGAGTCCGGTCGCGCCATCGTCTGGCAGCAGGCCGAAAATCGGATGCACGCCCAGAAGGGCTTGCTGACCTGGCTGCTCGAGTAATCCCCATTCAGGTCCCGATTAACTACAGCGATCCGAACGGTTGTAGGGGCCACATGGCCTGGTGGGAGGAACGCAACCGGCTCACCGAGGGATATCTGGCGATCTGGCGGTCCGATCGGGGCGTCGCTCGGATCGGCACACTCGCCGGAACTGTTGCCGTCCTGTACCTGGTGTCGGTCATCCTGTTCGGCCGATCCGGGCTACCCCTCGCCATGGCGGCTCCGCTGGCCGCCGTATTCGGACCTCCGGGAGTTTGGGGCGCCGTGTTGGGAACGATCTTCGGCGAGCTCGCGCTCGGCGGGGGTGTCGCCCAGGCGGTCTTTGAGGCGCTCGGCGTGGCCCTCGCGACGACCGTCGGCGTGGCGCTGTGGCTGCGGTTGGCGTATCCATACCGGAAACGTCCGCTGACGGCCGCGGTGGCGATCCTCCCCCTCACTGTGGTCGGGACCGTGGTCGGGACGGTGACGGTGCTC
>CAYSMB010000098.1:0-7336 GCA_964432005.1 uncultured Halobacteriales archaeon | reverse complement strand
TCGTCGAGAGCGGGGAACTCGACGCGGCCGAGGAGGCCGTCTCGGCAAAAAACGAATTCCTCCTCGAGGCCACCGGCCGGGACGCCAAATCGCGCCGGGAATCGCTAAAGCGCGAAGTCGAGGATGACGCGGACGTCCCCGAGGCGTAGTCAAAACCCGTCGACGACCGCCTCGGCCACGTTTCGAGCTCGCCGAGCGAGGGCGTCGGATACGTCACCCCGTTCGCGCGCGTCCGCCAACTCGTCGTCGTCGACCATCTCGACCGTCCCGTCGGGTTGCCGAATCACGTCCACGTACAGATCCACGTACCGGACACCGTCGGGCTCGATCTCCATCGGCGTTCCCACGTTCACGTAGGTCCCTTTGTACGTACCCGCCTCGGATCGATAGATCGTCGGGTACCACCATCGCCCTTCGACGAGCGTGGTTTCCGCGATGTCGCCCGGCGAACGTTCCGTGCCGATGGCGTCATAGCGGCCCGAACCGGCGATCTCCCGTTCGACAATAACCGCACCGTCAGCCCCGACATCGGTGACCCGTCCCCGGCCGAGGTCGATCGTCTCCCCGGTGGGCTTACCGTGTTGCAGTTCGAGCCGGTCACCCTCCTTCGGCCCGAAGACCCCGAACACCGTCGCCGGGTCGAAGGATTTCCCGTCAACCCCGTAGGCCTCAAGGAGATCCACGGCACGCCCGGCGACTTCACCGACGGCCTTCATGCGGTGGTGGCCGTCGAACGTGGGGACCGCCTCGGCCCGATCCTCGTCGAGAGTGAACCGACCCTCCCGACCGAATCGGATCCAGACGGTCTCGCGGGGGGCGACGATGGGATCAACGTCGTCATCCCCGGCGTGCTGTATCTCGGCCTCGATCTGCTCTGCCTCGCTGACCGCCGCCTCGAGGATGGCCTCGAGCTGGCCGGGCTCGATCGAGCCGGCCGCATCACGAAGGATGTACCCCCAGTCCGGCGGCGGGGCGATCCCGATCCGTTCGATCGTCCGGGCGACCTCGTCATCGGTCGCCCGCGCGATGGTGGCATCGACGCCACGCTCGAGCGTCACTGGCCCTTGCCCGGCACGAATCCCGTCGGCGAGGACTGGCCGACGGTGGATCGACCACGGAGGTTCGGGATCGATCACCTGAGCGAGGAGCCGATCCCCCGCCGAGACGTATCCCTCGACATTGCCGTACGGGAGAAAGGCCGTACCGGCCCCCGTTTGGACGATCGCGCCGCTCTCGCCCTCCTCCGCGACCTCGACGGCGAAGACAGCAGCGCGGGGATGGGCCGCCGGCCACCGGAGCGTATCCGTGGAGATCGCGGAGAGATCGGCCCCGAGTTCACGGACACCGTCCCCCGTTCCCGTAATTTCGACTCCGATACGGTCGTCGGTATCCCGGACCGCCACGTCCGCCGGCGGCACCCCGAACGGACCCTCAAGCCGTTCCCGGAGAATCGCCGAGGGGTCCGCGATCGCCAGCCCGGCCCGCCGCGCCCGGACGGAAATCGCGGTGGCGTAGATCCCACGGACGCGCACGGCCGCCGACCCGGCCACGTCACACGACCTCCGGGTGATCGGCCAGCATCGCAGCGACGTACTTGGCGATCATGTCGATTTCCACGTTGACCGCATCGCCGACGGCCCGCTCCGAGAGCGTCGTGTCCGCCCAGGTGGTCGGGATAATCGCCACCCGAAACCGGTCGCTCTCGCGCTCGGCGATCGTGAGGCTGATGCCGTCGAGGGCGATCGATCCCTTCTCCACGACGTATTCCCCGTAGCCATCCGGTAGCGCGGCGGTCAGCACCCGGTCCTCGCCGACCTGCTCGCGTTCGAGGATCGTCGTGGTCGTGTCCACATGGCCTTGAACGAGATGGCCGTCGAAGCGCCCGTCAGCAGGCATCGCCCGTTCGAGATTGACCGGATCGCCGTCGGCCCGGTCGCCGAGCGTCGTTCGGTCGATCGTCTCCGTCGCCAGAAAGAGGGTAAAACCACTCGCGTCGGCATCCTCGACGGTAAGACACGCGCCGTCGACGGCGACGCTCTGGCCCGGCGTGAGCTCCGTCGCGATCTCCGGTGCGCGGATCCGGAGCCGTCGCCCTTCGGGCGTCTCGTCGACCTCCGCGACGCGCCCGACCGTCTCGACGATCCCGGTGAACATGGCCTCGCTTGCACCACCCGGACCGAAAACGTTCCGTCCCCGACCGGCGGTCTTTTGAGCGCCCGTCCTCAGGTGCCGGCGATGAAGCTGCCCGGGCTCATGGGGACGATATCGCTGGCCACAGGACTGGTTCTGGCCCTGCCGATGGGGATCATCGGGGTAGAATTTCTGGCGCAAGGACGCGTCGGGCTCGGCCTGGTGTTCCTGGGTCTCGGTGCGGCGTTGCTGTTCCTGCCCGAATACGTGTGGAACCGGCTCCCCCGGCCGTGGACACGGTTCACCGAGCGCGAGAATTAGCGGGCCTCGATGGCCTCTGGATCGGCAAGGAGTCGTTCGGGGTCCTCGCCCGTCGGTCGGTTACAGAGGAGCACGTCGATGGGGAGCGTGGGGGCGCCGGACACGAGGTCCTCCATCAATACCAGGCGCTCGCGGGCCCGGCTCATGCCCACGTAGAACACGCGTCGTTCGTTGTCCGTGAGGACCGGTACGGGGTTGCTCTGGGCGGTAAACTCCTCGTCGCCGGGAATCGCGTCCGGATCCGCCGTGGCCGACATCTGCTCGACGACCTTTTCGGTGAGATCCGTGGCAACGAGGACGTGATCGGCCTCGCGGCCTTTCGCGCTGTGGATCGTTCCCACCCGGATGCGATCCGGGTCGACGTGGGCGAACTGCCCCGTCGCGAAGTACGCCTGCATGCTCTTGCGCTGGAACGAGGTGATCTTGCGCGTCATCTCGCCCGCCGAGAGGGTGTCCGGGAGGAAGGGGGCGTGCTCGCGGATGAGTTCCGCACTGATCTCGACGTCGGCGGGCTCGGCCTCGCCGACTTCATCATCGATCGCGTCGAAGAGGTCATCGCGTTCGTTCATCCCGAAGGCCGCGTCGTCGAGCATGTCCGCGACCCGACGGGCCTGGTCCCCCCGGACGGGCTCGCCCTCGTCGAGGGCTTCGATCGCTCGAACGTACGACGTGAACCGGTCGGTCCACATCCGCTGGTCGGTCATGATCGAGAAGGGAATACCCTCCGGGAGGAACTCGTCGATGAACTGGAACATCTGGTAGCGCGCCCGGAACAGGATCATCGCGGTTTCCTCCTGATCGCCGTTCACGATGCCACGGACCTGGCGAACGACATCGAGCATGGATGGCTGTTGCATCACCTCCACGTCGCCGCCCTCCTTTCGTGGTTTGAGGTCTTTCTCCTGGCGTTTCTCGATATGTCGAATCTCCTGGTTGACGACATCGAGGATACGCGAGGGGAGGCGATAGGAGTTCGGGAGGACCACGTCCTCGTCGACATCGGCGTCCAAGAGCAAGTTCGGGTCCGCACCCTGCCAGGCGTAGACGACCTGATCGTCGTCGCCGGCGATCAGGATCCGTTTCATGTGTGGCTGCCATTCCTCGAAGACCTTGTACTGGAGCGTGGTGATGTCCTGGAACTCGTCGATCACCAGATAATCCACCGAGGGCACCAGCGATCGCTGGGCCGTCCGCTCGAGCATGTCCGCGAAGCCCACGAGGCCGTGATCGCCCTTGTAACCGCGCCACGCCCGGATGGCCTCGGGGACGTCGATCCGGTCGTCGTCCGAGGACCACGTCGGGGTATATTTGTTGCCCGAGAGCGCGTTGGGATCGATGTCCGGCGGGAGCCGGACGGTCTCGACGTCCCACTGGAAGGGCACGTCGTACCAGTCGGCGACCTCCCGGTCGGTGCGCTGGAGCCACTGACTGGTCGCGATGATCTTGTTGCCAAGCGTTGTCGACCGCGCGGTCCGTCGGCCGGCGCTCTTGTATTCGTCCTCGTATTCGAGGCCGTATTCCTCGCAGAATTCCTCTTTGTCGGATTCCCCGACGACATCGCTCCGAGAGAGATCGAGCAGCTCGTAGGCCTTCGCGTGCATCGTACACACGTTGCCCTGGAGGGACTTGGGATGTACATCCATACGGTCGGCGAGCCGTTCCCGGACCTCCGCTGCAGCGGCCCGGGTGTACGAGACGACGAGCACGTCCCGGATCTCGACATCGTCCTGGTCGAGGATCCCGTCGACCCGGTCGAGGAGGGCTGTCGTTTTCCCGCTCCCCGGACCCCCAAAGAGACGAGTAACCTCGGGATGGCTAGGAGACATTGCCCATATACACGGCCCCGGACTCCATAAAGGTCCTGAAATCGGACGATCAGTAACCACTAGACGTGGCTCGGCCGGATCCGTGCGTCGGTATGATCAGCTCGCCGGGGCCCACCCGCAGACGTCACACTCGTTCGCGGAGAGCTCGTGGAGGGCGCGACATTCGGGGCACTGCTTTTTCATCGCGTTTCGGTCCCACCGTTCGATCGGTTCGTGCCCGCGTCGGCGAAGAAATCCATCGATTGCACCCTCGTCGTCGGCCGGGGGAGCTGAGGCCATACGTGCTATGGTATACCACACCACAACATAAACCTGTGGGTACATACCCTCGAGGCTGATACGTCCCGCGATGACGCGATCGATACCCCTGGAGTTCGTTACCGTCGAGCCGGATCAGGCGGACGATGCGCCGCGGGGGCTGGTGCTCTTGCACGGCCGCGGGGCCGACGAGCGGGACCTATTGTCGCTGGCCGAGGCGATGGGTAGTGACCGTACCGTGGTGTCGTTTCGGGCGCCGATGGCGCTCGGGGAGGGGTATACGTGGTACGACCTCGATCTGTCCGGCGGCGGATTACACGCCAGCCAGCCGGACGCCGAGGATTTCGAGGAGAGTCTCGGGGCACTTGCCGGTTCCGTCGAGATCGCGATCGAACGGTTCGGGCTGGATGCCGACCGGGTCGGGTTCCTGGGGTTCAGCCAGGGTGCCGTCCTCGCGATGAGCTTGATGATCGAGCACCCGGCGCTGCCGGCGTGGATCGTCGGTCTCCACGGGTATCTGCCGGAGCGATACGACGTGACAGCCATCGCCTCCGTGGGGGATACGCCGGTATTTCTCGCCGGGGGTAGGGAGGACGATATCATCCCCGAACGGCGGGTTCGGGACGCGGCCGAGCGACTCGCCGAGGGCGGCGTCGATGTCACCTACGAAACCTACCCCGTCGGCCACGGGGTGACCCCCGCGGAACTCGAGGACGTCGAATCGTGGCTCGGCTCGGCAACCGAACGACCGTGATCAAAGACCGTACAGACGCGAGTACTTCTCGGTGACGTACTCGTTGAAGGCCTCGGCGCTATACGGCGCTCCGGTCGCGCGCTCGACGAGATCGGGAGTCGTATACCGCTGGCCGTGCTGGTGAATCTCGCTTCGAAGCCATTCCGTGATGGGTTCGAACTCGCCGTTCCGGGCCTTCGTATCGATCTCGCCGACGTCTCGTTCGATCGCGTCGGCCACCTGGGCGGCCATCACGGAGCCGAGTGAGTAGGTCGGGAAATAGCCGATCGCGCCGTTGGACCAGTGGATGTCCTGGAGACAGCCGTCGGCGTCGGTGTCCGGACGGAATCCGAGGTACTCCTCGTACTTGTCGTTCCACGTCGCCGGGACGTCCTCGACATCGAGCTCACCTTCCACGAGCGCGCGCTCGATCTCGTAGCGCACGACGATATGGAGGTGATAGGTCAGCTCGTCGGCCTCGACGCGGATGGGATTGTCCGGATAGACCTGGTTGGCCGACTGGTAGGCCGCCTCGACGGTCACGTCCGAGAGCTGCTCTTGGAATCGGTCCGCAAGTTTGGGCAAGTAGAGCTCCCAGAAGGCGCGAGAGCGGCCCACGTGGTTCTCCCAGAACCTCGACTGGGATTCGTGAACGGTCAGGTCCCGATACTGCCCGAGCGGGCTCCCGTAGGCGTCATCGGGGAGACCGAGCTGGTAGTGGGCATGCCCGAACTCGTGGATGGTGGAGGTCAACGCGCTCAGGACGTCCGCTTCGTCGAATCTCGTCGTAACACGCGCGTCGAACTGCGTGCCCATCGAGAACGGGTGCGGTGCCGTGTCAAGCCGTCCCCGCTCCCAGTTATACCCGAGGAGGTCGAGTACCTCTTCGGTCATCGCCTCCTGTTCGTCGACGGGGAACGTGCCGTCGAACGCGTCGGTGACGATCGGATCCGCGTCCTCCACGGCATCGATCAACGGGACGAGCGTATCACGGATCGAGGTGAGCACTTCGTCCGCCTTCTCGATCGACAGGTAGGGTTCGTAATCGGCAAACAGCACCGTGTATGGGTCCTCGTCAGGGTCGATCTCGGCCGCGTATTCTCGACGCAGTTCGACGATGCGCTCCAGATGTGGCTCGAACTGGGAGAAATCGTCGGCTTGTCGGGCCTCACGCCAGACGGGATGGGCCTCGGCCGAAGCCTCGGAGATCTCCTCGACCAGGTCACGCGGGACCTTCGCCGCCCGGTCGTGTTCCCGCCGGATTTCCCGAACGACGGCCGCCGCTTCCGCGTCGAGTTCCTCGTTTTCGAGCGTATCCAGCAGGCTCCCGATACGGTCGTCGGTCAATAGGTCGTGGTGGAGTCGAGACAGCGTCGAGAGCTGTTTCGATCGGGCCGGGGTTCCCCCCTCGGGCATCATGACCTGCTGGTCCCAATTCAGCACTTCGCGCGCCGAGGAGAGGTTGACGATCGGTTCGTACTGTTCGAGCAGGTCGTCGTAGGCCGCCCCGCGCTGTCCCTGGGTCGCCATGCAACCGCGTTGGGTCCGATGGGCCTATCAACGCTACGAAGCGGCTCGGACGCACGCTTTTTGAGGCCGCCACCCAAGCTGTAGACATGAAGTTGGTTCCGGACACGAGCGTCGTCGTCGACGGCCGCGTGTCCGAACGTGTCGAGCGCGGCGAGTGGGCGGACGCGACGGTTCTCGTGCCCGAGGCGGTGGTGAGCGAACTCGAACATCAGGCGAACGACGGCCTCGAGCGCGGCTGGGACGGCATCGAGGAGCTCCAGGCGCTCGCGGATCTCGAGGATGAGGGCCGAATCACGGTCGAGTACATCGGGCGACTGCCCACCCCCGGCGAACAGGAGGCCGCGACGGAAGGGGAGATCGACGCCCTCATCCGGGAACTCGCGCACGACAAAGGAGCGACCTTCGTGACCAGCGACATCGTCCAGGCAGAAGTCGCCGAGGCCAAAGGGCTCTCGGTCGAGTACATCGCTCCGAAGGTCCGCACCGTGGAGGCCCTCGACATCGAGGAGTTCTTCGACGAACAGACGATGAGCATCCA
>CAYSMB010000097.1:0-7385 GCA_964432005.1 uncultured Halobacteriales archaeon | reverse complement strand
AACCCGGAGTTTACCGCCTGTCGATCGAGGCTTCGCATTCGGTCCGACGTGCGAATCGAACGTGCGTGATATCAATCGCTGCCCGCGAGTGGTTCCACCGAGCCACACCGATCAGAGTTCTTCAAATTCCACCGCGAAGCGAGGCGGAAAAGCATTAACCGCCGGCCGTGGGATGCTGGTCCATGTTACCGGACGAGCTGGGCCGGTTCGTCGAAGCGACCGCCCCCGCGCTCACCCCCGTCCAAGAGGAGATGAGCGCGTATGCCGACGGGCACGACTTCCCCACGATCGGCCGCGCCGCGGGGGCCGTCCTCTCGAGCCTCGCTCGGGCGCGCGGTGCCGAGCGGGTCTTCGAGTTCGGGTCGGGCTTCGGGTACTCGGCGACGTGGTTCCTGCGGGGGATGGCCGCGGGCGGAGAGGTCGTCCTGACCGAGGTCGACGGGGACGAGCTCGCCCTCGCCGAGGAGTATCTCGCGGAGTATAGCGATTCCTACACTCTCCATTTCGAAGAGGGAGATGCGGGGGACATCGTCGAGCACTACAGCGGACCGTTCGATCTCGTCCTGATCGATCACGACAAGGCGGCCTACGCCGACGCGTTCGAGGCGATCCGGAATGAGCTCGCCCCGGGGGCCGTCGTGATCGCGGACAACATGATGCGGGGACCGGCGTCCTACGAGGATCTCCTCCCGTATGTCACCGGCAATGCGACCGACCCGCCAGCGGACGAACGCACGGCCGGGATCGTCGCATACTTGCGCAGGGTCACGCGGGCAGAGGGCATCGACACGGCGCTCCTCCCGGTCGGCGCCGGCATCGCTATCAGCGCGGTGAGCGCGGGCCAACCGTGAGCGAACGGACCATTCGCCGGCTCGACGAACGGACCGTCGAGCGCATCGCCGCGGGCGAAGTGGTCGAACGACCGGCCTCGGTCGTCAAGGAGCTCGTCGAAAACAGCATCGACGCGGCCGCGACTCGCGTGAACGTGTCCGTCGAGGGCGGCGGCATCGACCGGATCGAAGTCCGCGATGACGGTGTCGGTATGACGGGCGAGCAGCTCCCCCGTGCCGTCGCCCAGCACACGACGAGCAAACTCCGGGACGCGAAACATCTCGAGTCCGGGATCGATAGCCTGGGCTTCCGGGGTGAGGCCTTGCATACGATCGCGGCGGTCAGCCGGCTGACGATCACCTCGCGGCCCCGAGGCGACGAGGACGCCGCACACGCCCTTTCGGTCGAGGGCGGGACGATCGGCGACGTCGAACCGGCGGGCGCGCCGGCCGGGACGACTGTCGAGGTCCGCGACCTGTTCTATAACACGCCGGCCCGGCGGGAGTTCCTCGGGACGACCCAGACGGAGTTCGACCACGTCAACCGGGTGGTCACGGAGTACGCGCTCGCGAACCCCGACGTCGCCTTCTCGCTTTCCCACGACGGGCGGGAGGTGTTCACCACTTCCGGGCGGGGAGACCTCGAAGAAACAGTCCTCGCGGTGTGGGGGCGCGACGTCGCGGAGGCCATGGTGCCGTTCGATGCGGAGGGAGCGGAGTGGATCGATCGTGTGCATGGGCTTGCCAGCGATCCCGCCGCGACCCGCTCGCGACCGCGGTATCTGGCGACGTTCGTCAACGGCCGGGCGGTTCGCTCGGGGACGCTTCGCGAGGGCATCATCGACGGCTATGACCACCGGCTCGCGTCCGATCGCTATCCGTTCGTCGTCCTGTTCAGCGAGGTCGATCCGCCCGCCGTTGACGTCAACGTCCATCCCCGGAAGACGGAAGTGCGATTCGAAGCGGCCGATCGGATCAGCGAACGGGTCGCCACCGCCGTGCGCCGGGCGATCCGGGAGGAGGGTGACGTGCCCGCATCGGCCACGCGAGGGCGGGCCGCGCCCGCGGAGACGCGCGTCGGGGACTTTCACGACGAGTCGAGCGCCGAAGGCGAGCCGTCGTACCAACGGGGCGGCGGGGCCGACGCGTCCGCCAAGCACGGGAGCTTCCAGGCCCCGACCCGACAGCGGACGATGGATGGGGCGGAACCGTCTCCGTCCCTCAATCGCCTCCCCGCCATCCGCCTGCTCGGCCAGATCGCCGATACGTACCTCGTCGGGGAGAGCGAGGACGGCCTCGTGCTCGTGGATCAACACGCCGCCGACGAGCGGATCCACTACGAACAACTCCGCGAGGCGTTCGCGGAGCGGCCGCGATCGCAGGCGCTGGTCGAACCCGTCGACATCGAACTGACCGGCAGCGAGGCCGATGGCTTTCGGACGGTCGCCCGGGCGATCGAGGAGCTCGGGTTCGCCGCCGAGGCGATCGAGGAGCGGCGCATCCGCGTGACGGCCGTCCCGGGCATCTTCGAGGAAGCCATCCCGCCCGAACGGATCACCGATGCATTGATCGCCGCCATCGAGACGAGCGATCCGGGGACGGACATCGCCGCGCTCGCCGACGCCCTCCTGGCCGACATGGCGTGTCATCCGGCGATCACGGGCAACGAAGCCCTCGCCGAGGGATCGATGATCGATCTCCTCGAGGCGCTCGATGACTGCGAGGAACCGCTGTCGTGTCCCCACGGCCGCCCGACGATGATTCGCATCGATGCCGACGAACTCGGCGACCGATTCGAACGCGATTACCCCGGTCACGATCGCCGACCGAACGCATGAGTAGCTCGCCCCCGTGGAACGGAGATGCCGGCATGAGCGGACTGGTCGCGTTCGGCGAAGCCATGCTGCGGCTGTCACCGCCGGAGAACGAGCGCCTGGAACGGGCGGACGAGCTCTCGGTCCACGTGGCCGGGGCCGAGAGTAACCTCGCGGCCGCGGCGGCGCGGACCGGCCTCGAGGCGACCTGGCTCTCGAAGCTCCCCGATTCGCCGCTCGGTCGGCGCGTGGTCGCCGGGTTACACGAGGTCGGCGTGGCCACGGAAGTCGTCTGGACCGCCGAGGGCCGCCAGCCGATCTACTACGTCGAGCGTGGGGCGGCCCCCCGAGGGACCGACGTCGTGTACGATCGCGAGGGGTCCCCGCTCCGGACCACGACCGGCGACGAGCTGCCGATCGACCGGGTTACTGAGGCGTCGGTCTTTGCGACCAGCGGGATCACCCCGGCCCTCTCGGGGACGCTCGCGGAAACGACGGCCCAGTTGCTCGAGACCGCCGCCGATCACGGTATGACCACCGCATTCGACGTGAACTACCGCTCGAAGCTGTGGTCTGCCGAGGCGGCCAGGACGACCCTGGAGGGGCTGCTCCCCGATGTCGACGTGCTGTTCGTCGGCGCGGATGATGCCCGGGATGTCTTGGGGATCGATGGGGCGCCCGCCGCTATCCTGGATACGCTGTGCGAGCGGTGGAACTTCGAGGTCGCGGTATTGACCCGGGGGAGCTGGGGTGCCATGGCCGGAGCGAACGGCCGGACGTTCGAACGGCGCGCCATCGCAACCGAGACGGTCGATCCCGTCGGCACCGGGGACGCGTTTGCCGGGGCGTTCCTGGCCCGATATCGGGAAGACGGGAACGTCGAGGACGCGCTCGCCTTCGGCACCGCGGGGGCGGCGTTAAAGCGGACGGTGCCGGGCGATCTCGCCGTCATCTCCCGGGCGGAGATCGAACGGGTGCTGGCGGCCGACGACGAGGAGATCAGGCGCTGACGTCCGACACGCGTCCGACGATGGGAACAAACATTTTACGTACCGATAAGGTAGTTCTGATCGATTGAATGTCCCTCGAACGCGAGGAGTGGATCGTCGTCACCGAGGACGCGAAGACGTTGCCAGTGATCGAACTGTTGACGGGTAGAGGATTCGTCACTGGGAAAAGCGGATCGGGGAAGAGCAACACCGGGGGCGTCATCGCCGAGGAGCTGCTCGAACGGGGCTATAACCTGCTGATCGTCGATACGGAGGGCGAGTATTTCGGGTTGAAGGAAGAGTACGAGCTGTTACACGTGGGCGCCGACGAGTTCGCCGACGTCGAAGTCGGGCCGGGTCACGCCGAGAAGATCGCGGAGGTCGCGCTCAAACGGAACATGCCGGTGATCCTCGACGTCTCGGGCTACTACGATAGTGCTGACGCGGAGGCTCTGATCGAATCCGTCCTCGAGCATCTCTATCGGCTCGAAAAGGAGGAGCGCAAACCGTTTCTCATCATGATCGAGGAGATGCAAGAGTATCTCCCCCAGCAGGGCGGGGGCACCGAACTCGCGAAATTGCTGGAACGGATCGCCAAACGGGGCCGCAAGCGCGGGCTCGGGCTCTGTGGGATGTCCCAGCGGCCCTCATCGGTGGACAAGGACTTCATCACCCAGTGTGACTGGATGGTCTGGCACCGGCTCACGTGGGAGACCGATCTGAACGTCGTTCGGAACATCCTCGGCAGTGACCGCGCGAGCGAAATCCAGGACTTCGAAGCCGGCGAGGGGATCCTCATGACCGACTGGGACGACACCGTCGAGCGGGTCACGTTCAAACGGAAACGGACCCACGACGCCGGCGCAACCCCGGGGCTCGAACAGTACGATCGGCCGGACCTCCAGACGGTCGGATCGGAACTGGTCAGGGCGATCAAAGGCGAGGGCGCGACCGCCGATCTCGAACGATCCGACCGATCCGAGGAGCAGGAGGTCGCCCTCGAGGAACCCGAACCTGACGAGCCGCCGGAGGTCGCTGCCGAGGAGGCGATGCCGGAGACAGACACCTCGGTCGCGATCGAGCCCGAGGAAGGGGAGGGCCGGGACGACCCGGCCACCGCCGAACTCGAGGCCGAGATCGAGGAACTCCGGTCCATTCTGGCGGGCGTCGAAGGGAATGGCAGTGCGCCCACCGTCGACGAGGCGCCGGCCGCCCTGGATTCGGGCGAGCCGGAGCCGCCGGTCCCGCCCCGGCGCCCACGCAACCGAGAGGGTATCGCCGGAAACATGGTCGAGTTCTGCCAGATGCTCCTCTATCTCGCCAGGACCGCGTGGTATCGGCTACGCCTCCGGTACCATCACGCTAGAGCCGGTTCGCGCGGCCCGTGAATTCCCGCCAGTGATGGAGCGCCCAGTAAGCAACACCGGTTCCCATCAGCGCCGCGGCCAGGAAGTAAAGGAGGAGCCGGGAGACGAAGACCTCCTCGGGATTCTGGATCGTAAACCGAATGCCCTCGATGGCGAGCGCGATCAGGACGAACGACCAGATGGCCGTGATCGAGGCGGTGACGATGATCTCGCGACCGGTGGCGCCGTGCCCTTCGAGAAGGACGATGCTCGCAACGAAGGCGAGCGCCCCGACGACGAGGTACCACGGGAGGCGATCGCTAGTGGCTGTCAGGTCCCCCGACACGATCGCGAGCACGCCGAGGAGGCTGAAGGTGAGCACCACGGTACAGACCGCGATGATGACGGTAATCCGCGTGTAAAACGACCGTCGCCCGTCCTGCTGGGACATTGGCGAGACGGCACCGCCGACCGGCATAATAGTGATGGTCGACCGTTTCAGTGCGTCTCGGGCCCCAAGCACCCCTGGTCGGCGAGGTACTCTGCCAAGTCGGCGTGGGCCCCGCTCACCTCGGGAATCGCCGTCCAATCACCGACCAACACCAGCCGACGCGCACCACGGGTGAGCGCGACGTTCAAAGCCGCTTCGGGATCAATGGCGTCAGCCCCTCCTCGGGTACCGGCAAGACGGCTTCCGTCGCCGACGAACGAGACGACCAACGCCGTCGTCCCGCGACATCGAAACGCGTCGAGGCCCCCCACGACGACCGCCTCGGAAAGGCCCTCCTCCACCTCGTCGAGTGCTGCACGGACCTTCCCGACCTGGCCCGACGTCGCGGCCAGGACGCCGATCTCCACGTCGGGGACGCCGTGATCACGGAGCGTCCGGACGGCCGACACCACTTCCGCGACCTCGCCGTCGTGATAGACCGTCCCGGTCGGGGTGGTCCCGAGGTCCGTTTCGACGTGTTCGGCCGCAAGCGGTGACAGCGGCCCGACGGTCCGCGTGCGATTCGCGCCGCCGTGGACCAGGGCCCCGTCGTAGAAGGCGCGGTTCGGGAACGCGGCGATCGCCTCGTGCATGTGGTACTGACAGCGGAGGGCATGGGTGGCGTCCGGGTATCGATCGTGCAGATGGACGAACAGCGAGGCGGGGAGATCGTGATCGTCTCCTGGGGTCGGCGGTCCGCCTTGCTGGGGATCGCCGACCGCGACGACCCGACCCGCCTTCGCGAACGGAACCGCGCCGGTCGGGAGGTCCACCCGAGCGGCCTGGTCGACGATGGCCAGGTCCGCGTCCTGGTTGGGAATCGCGCCCGCCGTCTCGAAGGATGCCGCGAGCACATCCGCGTCGGCGAGCCGCCCGTCGCCACGGGGCACGAGTCCGACCGACAGATCGGCGAGCCATGGAACCACCTCGCCGCGGCTGTCCTCGATCGGGCGATCGAGTAACGCATCCAGGTCCGGCGAGAGGATCACCACCCGATCGCCGTCGTCAATCGCTGCCCGGGCCAGTGCGGCGATGACGCGCCGGGCCCCCGTCCACGGCGGGGCGTGGACGGCGAAGACATCCCTGGCCGCGAGCGCCCGGCCGACGGGCCCCGCCTGATCCCGGTTGAGTTCGAGCGGTACGTTGAAATCAGGGGGCGTTCCTACGATTCCTTCCGCGGATCCGAGGTATCGTCGACGGGCATGTTCGGTTCCCGCGACGGTCTCGATGGCGTCGGCGATCGTCCGGTAACGCCGGCCATCGACCAGCTTCCCCACGGTGAGGGAAATCTCATCCCCGGCCTCGAAGGCCCGTTCGGGAGTGCGGCCGCCGGCGCTGTCCCAGTAAATCCCTAATTGGAGGGCCCCCGCCTCGATGCCGAACAGCTCGGCCTCGACCGGGAGTCCATCGACATCGCCGGCGACGACCACCTCGTCACCCGCACGGAGCTCGGTGGCCGCACGGATCTCCGACGGCGAGTTGTCCGCGAAGGCGTGATCGTCCGGAAGCCCCAAGGCGATCGACTGCTGGCCGTACTCGTCGACACGGCGCTCGCCGGGGACCACCCCGGCGATCCCGCCGGACTCGCCGACGAACTCGGCGGTCGGCAACCGATCGAAGCGTTGTCGCATGAGGGTCCGCTCCCGTTCTTGCATGTCGACCACGGCCGAGCGAGCGGATTCGAAGAAGGCCTCCGCGTCCGGCTGGGCGATCGAGGTGGACGCCCCAAGCGCCCCGGTCGGCGCGTCGGTATCGCCGAACTCGACGGCGAACGCCGGCGGCGTCTCGGGCTCGAATGCGTCGGTCCAGAAACGCACGCGCCAGGCCGGGTACGCGTATGCGAATTCCCGGGGGCCGATCCGTCGTGGGGTACCCGTCCCCGCATCGTGGAACGCGACGCGTTCATCCTCGGGGTC
>CAYSMB010000096.1:0-7416 GCA_964432005.1 uncultured Halobacteriales archaeon | reverse complement strand
CGTTTAACCGCCGAGCGGCCGCTGCATCGACCAATGAGTGGTTTCGATCCGGAGAAATTCGAGGACAAGTACGTCCATTACCTCACCGAGCTCCAGCGAGCATACAAGAACGCCTTCGACGAGATGAACGATCGATACGATTCGACGCTCGTCCATGCCATCGATCAAGAGGTTCTCAACGAGAGCGAGCCCTTCTACGAGCCAGAACGGGATGGAAGCCCCTTCCGTATCGAACTACCTCCCGAACCTTTCGATCGCATTTCCGGCGTGCCAGTCCGCCAAGAGCAATTCGAGGATGTTCTCGAGGTGTACGTCGAGTGTCTCCAGAAGCACCTCGAAAGAGAATTTCTGGAATAGCGCCATCCAAAAAGCTAAACGCGTCGCCGCCGAACCCGTTCGCATGAGCACGGAACCCGAAACGGCGGACGCGGAGGACCTCGAGGAACGCATTTCGAACTTCCTCCGGCGGAACTTCCCCCAAATCCAGATGCACGGCGGCAGCGCGGCGATCCGGGACCTCGACCCGGAGGCCGGCGAGGTCACGATCATGCTCGGCGGTGCCTGCAGCGGGTGTGGTATCTCGCCGATGACCATTCAGGCCATCAAAGCGCGGATGACCCAGGAGATTCCCGAGATCGATACCGTTCACGCCGATACTGGCGGGGGCGGGGGCATGGGTGGCCAGAGTCGCGGCGGAGATCTCGAACCCAACTTCCCCGGCGATACCACGGGCGACGCCGAAGAGAGCGACGACGAAGGTCCGAGCGCCCCGTTCTAACCCGATTCCCCGTTTCTGATTCCCGCGCCCATTTCGTACCCCGCGATCAACCCGTATAGCACGCGGTTGACCGGCACCTGTTCGGATTGACTTCGTTCGATGATCGCGCCGGTGATCGCCTCGATTTCCGTTCGGGAACCACGCCGGACGTCCCGGGCCATCGATGACTCGTTCTCGCTCGTTTGTCGGGCGACCGATCGCACCTCGGCCAGCATGTCTTCGACATCCAGGTCACACCCCTCGTGGCGGGCGACACGGATCGCTTCCCGGGCAGCCGTCATTGCGATCGGACGGAGGGGATCGGTCAGAATGTTGCCGTTGGGGACTCCCGCGAGGGCGGTGACGGGATTGATCGCGGTATTGATGATGACTTTCTCCCAGAGCCGTCGGGGCATCGCCTCGGACGATCGGCACGTGATCGCCCCCGACCAGGCGCTCTCGAGTCCGTCCGCGGTGGGCGAGCGGGACCCATCGGGAGCCCCGAAGACCACGTCACCCACGCCCGTACACCGAACATGGCCGGGTTCGGTCAACAGGGCGCCGTAGGTCGCCGTGCCCACCAGCACCTCCGCACGATGGCCGAGCACACGCTCTAGGACTTGCCCGTTATCGAGGCCGTTTTGGACGGATACGACCGTCGGCGGCGGATCCTCGCGCAGCTCCTCGGCGGCCGATTCGGTGTCGTAGCTCTTGACCGTCAACAAACAGACATCGACCTCCCCCACCGTCGACCACGCGGTCGTCGCCGCCGGGTGGACGGTTCGATCGATCGATCCCGTGATCTCGAGGCCGTCGGCGGCCACAGCTCGCATGTGGTCGTCCCGGCCGACGAGCGTTACGCGGTGGCGGGTCGCGAGGAGCCCGCCCAACAGGCTCCCGAGGCTCCCGGCCCCTATGACCGCCACGTGCATGCCCGGCGTTAGCGACGACGGACAATAATACTTGGACGCCGAGAGCTCGACGAACGGCGCGGGGCCTCAATCATCCTGGAGGCCTTTGACGGTCTCGAGATCACGCTGGGTGAGCAGGAACTCCCCCAGCGTCGCCTGGTGGCCACAGTCGGGACATCGATAGGATTCCCCCGTCGCCGGGAGCTGCGCCGGGTTTTCCTCCCACCGTTTCTCACAGTCGAGACAATGGAGCTGCACCCAGGCTTCGACCATATAGGCTGTTGCAAGGGTGGGCAGAAAAGCCTGTATCTCACGCAAGCTACCCACGAGTGAACTCGTGGGCTTTCGCATGACCCTCCTCGATTTCACCCCGCCGGTTTTGCTGGTATGGGAGGGACCGAATCGTCGGATCCGCGATTCGGGGCCTGCCTACGAAGGCCCGTCCGATCGTTCCATTTTGGCCCGATCGGACTATCCTCCCTTGCCTCGTTCCCAGATAAAAACCGCTGGTCTCGGGAGCGAGGCGATTCCTCCCACGAATGAATTCGTGTATCTCACATGAAATCCGCGATGCCGCTTTGCTTGTTGTGATCGTCCTCGAAGATGCTCTCCAGCGACCGTTCGAGGATCTCCAGCCGTTGGATCGTGTACGGACGACAGTCGTACTGACGCGCGATGCGCAACGCGGTCTCCATGTACTTGTTCACCGACCCCTCGTGGACGGTCAAGACGACGTTGCCGTCACAGTGCCGACACGTCCGGCTGAGTGGCATCCGGCGATACTTCGTCCCGCAGTCGATACAGCGACTCTCCTGACTCGAGAACGCCCGAAGATTGCCGAGCAAGTCGGGCAGAAAGTGATATTCGATCACTCGCTCAGCGACGTCGGTTTCGTCGACCGCCCGCAATTTCCGGGCGAGTTCGAGCTGGGCCTCCATCTTGTCCATCATGCTCTCGAGCGTCTTGTAGGCCGAAAGCTCCGGACCGGCGGCGATGTCTGATGTGTCGTGGGTGTGGGCAAAACCGGAGTACTCCGCGGACGTGCCCACCGAGTCCTCGGCCAGGGGAATCTCGACCTCGCTCGGGTCCCGGCCTTCTAACGTGGCCTTGTAGAACTCGACCGGATAGCGTTCGTGGGTATCGATGTTGTGGGCCTCGTCGTCGATCTCCGACGGGTCGATGCGGGTGGACATGACCAAGGGTGCGTCCATTTTACCGCCTCTATTTTCAGGCAAGAAACTCTGAGAGAAATTCAGTAATCCGTCGAGAAGCAACATAACGCAGTCCTCGTCGCCATCGCAGTTGCGCCGTTTTGCGGCGTGAAAGTACGGATGCGCGTACCCCACCGAGGCCTCCGTAAACCCGACGACCCGGCCGACCACCGCAGCACTCGTATGCGGCGCCAGACCGAGCACGAGCTCGCCAACCAGATCCTCGCGTTCCTCGACCTCGTAAAACGGCTCGTCCCAATAAAAGCGCTCGAGGAGGTCATCCACGAAATTTGCCGTCCGCGCGAGATGATCGCCGGCGCCGGTCGAGAGGATCACGTCCTGAACGCGCAATTCGACGAGTTGGTCGTCATGCTCGAGTGGATCGCCGTGGATGTCCTCCTCGTACCCCAGTTCGCGGAAGTGCCCGGCCGTGACCCCGAGTTCCGCCGGACGCACGGTGGTCACCGGCAGGTCGGTCATGTCGTAGCGGACGGTCCCGTCCTTGAACGCCGAGACCTCGTGTTTCGCCCGTAATACCCCCTTGGCCATCGGCTCCGACGTTTTCTCTGCGGACATCAGGCCCTTGACCCCCTTCAGAATCGGGAAAGCACTCTCCCGCGCATCGACCTCATCGAGGGCGGCATGATAGCGCTCGTCGACGTTGATGACCTGTTCCGAGACGGTCCGACCCAGTTCTTCACATTTCGGACACGTTGGTGCCTCCGCAGCCCGACCGAGCTCCCGGTCGCACGAGGGACAGGTCCAGTAATGTTCCGTCCGGGTCTCACACGACGGACACCGGAGGTGATCGGTGACGGTCTCGCAGGCGGGACATTGTCGCTGGCCGAGTTCGACGACGATCTCGCCCGGGGTATCCGTCATCGTTTCGGCGTGCCGAGAGGCGTCAGCGACGTCCCGCCGGTCGCCCCCGGCGTTCCCGAGCGGAAACAGCGTGTGGACGGGCGGGCGCATCTCCCGCTGTTCGGACTTCTCCGGTCGCCCCATGCGGTTCCCGATGCGCGTGGGTGCCTTCGCCCGGATTTCGAACGGGGCCAGGGCCCTGACGGCCGCCAAGCCATCCGTCGCCTCGGATGGGATCGCCTCCTCCCCCCGAGAAAGGGTATCCCCGTGGATCTCGACGCCGAGACTGCGGGCGAGTGGTTGCCAGCTGTCGATCCGGAGTCGGTCCTCCTCCTGGCGGTGTGGCACAAGGAGCGTCTCGAGGGAGGCGCGGAGACGGTCGGTGCGGTCGATCACGAGGCTCCCGTCCTCGATCCGGCCACTCGCGATCGCGGTCGCCAGTGCCTCGACGGCGTCCGGCTCCACATCGTGCCAGAGGTACGTGTATCGGGGGTGCAACGGGGCGTCAAAGGCCTGGGCCCAGCCGAGCGCGCGTTCCGGCCCGGGATCGGTCAGATCGATCGAGGGATCGTCCCGGAACGCCGGCACGTCCGCGCCGGCCTCGGCGAGTTCCTGGACCCACCATTCGACGGCGTATCCTGCCGGGGCGAGCGGGTAGTTGTTCTCGACGAACTCGCCGGCGTTGACCAGGTACTCGCCGAGATCGAGGATGCTCTCGACGCCGCCACGGAG
This sequence comes from uncultured Halobacteriales archaeon, assembly GCA_964432005.1. Classification (GTDB taxonomy): domain Archaea; phylum Halobacteriota; class Halobacteria; order Halobacteriales; family SKNY01; genus SKNY01. The sequence continues at coordinate 2,944 of CAYSMB010000096.1, read as the reverse complement.
CTTTCGAGCTTCCTCGGGGTCCTCGAGGCGGCGAACCTCGCCGGTCGCCATCCTGACCATCGGGCCCTCGATCGAATCGACCGGCACCACGCCGGCCGCCTTCCCCGGCCGTTCGGTCTTGAGCTGGGTGCCCGGGGCCAGGAACTCGTCGACCAGATACATCGTCGCTGGATGGACGCCGGCCGTCGCGAAGCCGTGATTGCGGGCCCGGCCGTAGCGCAGGCGGAAGCCGCCCGCTCGGGAGGGATGCGCGAAGACTGGTCGGCCGGCGATGAGATCGTCCAGGTAGCGATCGTTCGGCTCGGGCACTGGAAGACCCCCGACGTTCGCCGTCGCCGCCGCCTCCTCGTCGGCGTCGGATCCATTCTCTTGCTCGCCTCCGCCGAAGTCGCCATCGATCAATTCGTCCAGCCACGGCCAGTCGATCTCGTCGAGGTCGTCGGTATAGCGCTTGATCTTCGGCGCCTTTTGGGCGATCCCCTCCGCGAGGACGAGACACATCCCCCCTCGTGCCCGGTTCGTGTCGATCCGCTCGAGGTCTCGAAACCCCGAGACCTCGTCATCACTGGTCGGCTCGCCATCGAGGCAGATCGGACACTCTCCGGCGATAAAACGGGTCTCCTCCATCGCCGGGGTATACTGGAGGCCGGTGTCTTCGTCGTAGAGGGCCACCTCCTCGGCGAAGCGCTCGATTTCCTGTTCCCGGGGGACGAACGCATCGATCCCGAGCAACGCCCGGGTATAATCCGCAACCAGCACCGAGAGCGCCTGGGCGGTCCCCCCGGCCGACCGGATCGGTCCCGCGTAGTACACCCGGACGTACGAGGATCCGTCACCGTTCGTCAGGACGTCGACGCCGTCGATCCCCTCGATGGGCGCGGCCACTACACCTTCTGTCAGCAACGCGACCGCCGTCCGGACGGCCTGTTCGATCGTCTCTGCCGGCCCGGCCGCGTTGCCCACGGTGCCGTCCGCGAAATCCGACGCCAGCGCGAGCGCGGCTTCCTCGCGGGACATCTCGGCCTCGAGTTCACGAATGCGGTCGGCCACGCCCGGAATGTCGAGGAGATTTTGGACGCGATCGGCCATGTCCCGCGCGATCGGAATCTCGACCTCCTCGCTGGGATCCCGCCCCTTCGATCGGGCCGCGGCGGCCCGCTCGAAGGCGGCCTCGACCTCCGACTCGAGTCGTCGGAAGTAGGTCTCAGCCTCGTCAGCCATTACGCCCACCGGACTCGGGGACCGAGGAAAAAGGTAGCGTTACCGCCAGCGTGTCAGGGCGGGCGCTTCATCGATCGCCATCGAGAGCCAGGCGTCGTCCCGCGTCACGTCGGCGATGATCAGCTGCTCGTCGGTCTCCTCGCCATCGACGGAGGCCATCACGGTGTCGGAAACCGGCCTGGGACTGAGCGCCGGATCCATACCTACATGAACGTTCATTGTAGATATAAGGGCGTCGATCCGGCACGACTCCTTCGGTGAGTACAAGGACTCGCCGAAGACACGCGGGGTATGCACGTCGCCGACGTCATGACGTCCCGGGCGGATCTCGTGACCGCCTCCGTGCCCGGGACACGCGACGACGTCCTGCGGATCCTCCAGGACCGGGCGTTCAGCTCGGTCCCCGTCGTCAAAGAGACCGACGATGGCGAGGTCTTTCGCGGGCTCGTCTCCCGCGAACGACTCATCGAGGAACCGGACGAGGAACAGCTCGCTCTCCTGGTCGAGGAGATCGAACCCGTCGCCCCCGAGGCCTCGATCGAGGAGCTGTCCGCACATATGGTCCGGACCGGGGCCCGTCGGGTCCCGGTCGTCGATAGCGGCCTCGACGGCATCGTCACCATCACCGACGTGGTGCGGGCCATCGCGAACGGGGATCTCCCCGTCGACGAGCAGGTCGGCCACTACGCCGAGGAGCGCCTGGTGACGATGTTCGCCGAAACCCCGCTGACGGCGGCCGAACGCTGTTTGCACTACGCGACCGAGCCGTATGCCGTCGTATTGGACGAGGACGGGAAGATGACCGGCATCGTCACGGAGGTCGACATCATCGAAGTCGCGGAGGTCGTCGTGGGTGCGGAAGGGACCGGCGACAGCATCGCCAACCAGGACTCCGAATGGGCCTGGGAGGGGATCAAGGCCATCGGCAACCGCCTGTTGCCGACGCGGAACGTCGAGCTTCCGCTCGAACCGGTCCGGAGCGTGATGACCTCGGACGTCGTGACGGTCTCGCGTCGACATTCCGTCACGGAGACGGCCCAACTGCTCATCGGCAACGACATCGAGCAGATCCCCGTCCGCCAGGGCGAGCGCCTCGTCGGCATCGTCAAGGACATGCATCTCCTCGAAGCGATCTATGAGTGAGCTCGCGTCGGGGGACCACCGCAGGGAGGGCTAGCGGCTGGCGGAATTGGGCAAGCGTCGCGGCTTTTTCTTCCCCGCCTTCGAATCCTACGGAGGCGTCGCCGGGCTCTATACGTACGGGCCCCGGGGCGCTGCGTTAAAGCGCCATCTCGAGGAAGTCTGGCGGGATCGCTTTACCGTCAGGGAGGGCAATTTCGAGCTCGAAGGGCCGACTGTCACGCCTAAACCCGTTCTCGATGCCTCGGGCCACACCGAGGATTTCGACGATCTCCTCGTCGCGTGTGCGGAGTGTGACGAACGCCACCGGGCCGATCATCTGATCGAGGACAACACCGACGTCGAGGATGCCGAATCGATGCCGGTCCCCGAGGTCGAGCGGCTGCTCCGCGAAGCGGGGATCGACTGTCCGACCTGCGGGACCCCCCTGGCCAGCCAGCCCGTCGAGGAGTTCAACCTCATGTTCGAGACGACCATCGGCCCGGGGGATGGGGCCCGCGGGTTCCTCCGGCCGGAAACCGCCCAGAGCATCTTCGTCGAGTTTCCCAGACTGATCGAGTATGCCCGCAACGAGCTTCCCTTC
>CAYSMB010000095.1:0-7504 GCA_964432005.1 uncultured Halobacteriales archaeon | reverse complement strand
ACGCGAAGCGATTCCGGGTAACAATGCTTTTAGAAAAACTCGCCGCACGGTCGGCATGGAAATCGCCATTCTCGGGGGGACCGGTGACATCGGCGAAGGCCTCGCTTTGCGCCTCGGTCGTGACACCGGACACACGATACACATCGGATCGCGGGATGCGGAGCGCGCGGAAAACCGGGCGTCGGCGTACCGCGACCTCCTTCGCGATCGTAGAGAACAGGGGGACATCCACGGGGCCGAAAACCCGGCGGCCGCCGGGCGAGCAGAGATCGTGATCCTCGCCGTTCCGCCCTATCACATTCGGGATCTCACCGACCGCATCTCATCGTCGCTCTCGCCCGGTGCGATCCTGGTCACCCCAGCAGTCGGCATGGCCCGGGATGACGCAGGCTTTCACTACGACCGGCCGGCTGCCGGCAGCGTCACCGAGCTCGTTCGGGAGGGCGCACCCGACGGAACGCCGGTGGTCGGCGCCTTTCACACGCTGGCGGCCGACCGCCTCGCCGATCTGGATGCCCCGCTCGATATCGATTCGCCGGTGGTCGCGGACGAACCAGCGGCGAAGGCGACCATCATGGAGCTCACCGGCGAGATCGACGGGTTGCGAGCGCTCGACGCCGGCGGCGTGGCCAATGCCGCGGAGCTCGAGGCCGTGACGCCGCTACTGATCAACATCGCGACCCACAACGACGATATGCACGACCTCGGCGTCCGGTTCACGTAGATTCCTCGTAGGCACCGGCGCGCTCGAGCTCGCCGCGTCGTTCGAGGACCTCGGGTGTCCGACAGACGCCCCGAGCACCCGCCACCTGTGGAACCGTACAGTTGTTGCAGCTCTCACATAGGGCCCGGGCCTGGTCGTTGCCCAGCAGCCGTCGGGGGAGTCGTGGTTCCGCGTAGAACGGCCGGGCCATGCCGACCAGATCACAGGCGCCGCTATCGATGAGCCGATCGATATGCGATCGTCGTCTGAGGCCGCCTTCCGCGAGCACCGGGACATCGACGCGATCGCTGACAGCCCGGCAGAACGGGACGTTCCACCCGGTCTCGTGGGCGAACTGTCGTGCCTGGATCCGGTTCGCGAGCGCGACGAGTCGCCGGCGGTGGCACCCGCCGAAGGCCTCGTCGTACCCCTCTTGGAACCGGGGATCCGACCACGCGCGCGCCGGATAGGCGCCCCGGACGATGCTGGCGTCCCAGAAACCCGTCCCGGTGACGGGGACGAGGGCATCGTAGCCCGCCTCGGCGCAGGCTACGGCTAGCTCGATCCCGTCGGCCCGATCGAGATGACGCCGGACGACCGCCGGGGCGTGGGATTCGGCGGGGACCTTCGTGATGATCGGAATCCCTTCGCCTACCCGTTTGCGGATCGCATCGTGGAGGACTTCGAGGAAGCGAGGACGGGGGCCATCGCTCGGCTCGCCGAACTCGTCCTCGCGCCGATTGTAGAGCGGGGAGCTGAACTGTTCGACGATCCCCATGTTTGCCCCCGCGATATGGATGCCGTGATACCCCGCGTCGACGGCCGCGGCCGCTGCTTCCCCGAACGCGTCGGCGAGATCGTATACTTCCGACGTCGAGAGTACGTGTGCGTCGAAGGCGAGAAAACCGAGCCGTTCCAGCGCCCGCAGCACCCACGGTGGCCGGGACGGCGCGAGTTGGCGGAGATCCGGATGGCGTTCCCGGTATCCTTGATGCCACGTTTCGAGGCTCCGCAATCCTCCGTGGGCGAGCTGGATGAAGATCCGGCTCCCGTGGGACTCGATCCGTTGGGTGAGCCGTTCGCACTCGGCGAGAAACGATGGATCGTGAACCCGGGTCATATTCGGCGCCGCACACCCACCCTCCCGGGTCACGATACTCGCTCCCTGGGAGATCAGGCCCGCTCCGGCCGCGGCCGCGGGCTCGAGCTCGTCGATCAGCGTATCGACCGCGTCGGGCCCATTGCCGGCACATTCGAGAAGCGGGGCCCGGTAGAGGCGGTTCCGGAGGCGACAGTCCCCGATCGAGACCGGGTCATCCAGCCCGGGCATCGATCCCTCAGGCCTCCAGCTGCAGCAAGACGACGCGTTCGCAGACGAGGGCTTCAAGCGGCGCGGTGGTCGCCGCCTCCTCCTCGGCGGAAATTCCGAACCACTCCCGCAGGGTGGCTGGATCGCCGAGTTGGGCGTCCGCCGGCGACCACGATGTCCGGACGTCCTCGGCCGCCGCCGTCGCATTCTCGCCGGCAATGACCACGGCGGCCACATCCGTCTCAGCACCGATCCCGAGGGTGAGGGCGCGGTCGATCTGGCGCGTGCCGGCGATGTACAGCAGCCACTCCATCGCGGGATCGTCGGCAATCTCGCGACCGCGGGCCTGAGCCCGCTCGACCATTTCCCAAGCTCGGGCGAGATGATCCTCGCCAGCAACGTACGCTGGATCGATCGCCTGTGCCACAGCGTCGCGGGTTGAGGAAATTTCTCGCACGCGCGAGATCACCGCGTCGGGATCGTCCTCCTGTACGTCGATGGTGACGATGTCCATCAGAAATCACCGAGGTTCGATTGATTCTCGGTGGACTCCGCATCCTTCGAGGACCCCTCGACTGGCGTTGCGGAGACTTCATCCAGCGAAGGGTCCGGATGGCCCACGTTGTGGAGGATGTTCTCGGCAGTCCCCTCGCGTCCCTTCAACGCTCCGAGCACCCGCCCGGGATCGGCCTCGCGCAGTTCGGTGCGGCTCTCGATCCCAGCCTCGTAGAGCCACCGGGCCCGCTTGCGCCCCACGTTACGCACGGAGACGAGGTCGAGCAGCTCCTCGCGCACGCCGTGCTGGACGCGCTCGCGGGCACGCTGGATCGCCGGAACGCCGTCGAGATCACACTCGAGTGCCAGGCGTTCGCTCGCATTGAGCAACCATTCAGCGGTGTCAACCTTCCCGCGGATGTCGCCGGGACCGACCCCGTAGCGATCGGTCAGGCGCCCCTCGTCGATCTCGTCGGCCCAGTCCTCGAGCAGTCGGGCGGTTTTTAACGCGGCGAGCCAGTCCTCGAAGGCGACGTCCTCGAACTCGCTCGGCGCCGCGCCGAGCAGCTCCTCTTCCCGTTCGTAAAGGAGATCCACGTATCGCTCGTGATCGCCCGAGCGGAGATAGAGTTCGTACATGTCCGGGGTCCGAGCGACCAGATGGTACAATCCCAGCGCCGTCGGTTCGTTCTCGACATCCCGGAGGCCGTCGAGGATCTCTGCGGCACTCATCGGGTCGAGATAGAGCCGGGAGACGGTGTGGCCTAGGCCCGTGGCATGGAGGCTATCGTCGGTGCGCTCGACGAAGTCGTTCGCGACGAGATAGTCGACGACCCGATCGACGACCGCGACCAGCCGGCTTTCGTCCGTCGTTTGAGTCGCATAGAGCGTCCGGTCGAGAAAGGAGCCCAGTTCCTCCCGCGTAGTGGCAAACCCGTCAGCGATCGTCGAGAGGACATGCGTCCGCAGGGCAGGCTCGGCGGCGAGTTTCGAAAAGACCGGTTCCGGATCGGCGTGGACGTACCGATCGAACAGCTCCTCGTATTCCTCGTGGCTTGAGGCGAGGAGCAGGGCTTCTCCGTAGGGGTCGAGGCCAGGGCGCCCGGCCCGGCCGCACATCTGGTGGACCTCGAGCGTCGACAGAGGACTCATCCCCCCGACGCTGCTGTCATACCGGCGCCAGTCCCGGACGATCACCCGCCGGCTCGGCGTATTGACTCCCGCTGCAAGCGTCGGTGTGGCGGCGATGACTTTGATGAGGCGTTCGCGGAATGCGTCCTCGACGAGGGACTTTTGTTCGGAAGCGAGTCCGGCATGATGGAACGCCGCGCCCCGGGCGACGGCCGTGGCCAGATCCTCGCTGGTTTCGGTGTCGCTGACGTCCCGGATGTCGTCCGCGAGGTCCCCGAGCCGGTCGCGCTCGTCCGGCTCCAGTGCGCCCTCGACGACGGTCGCGAGTCGCCGTGCCGCCGCCTCCGCGTTCCGACGGGAGTTGACGAACACCAACGTCGACCCGTCATCCGCCAGGGTATCCTGCACGATGGCGCTGGTCTGGTCCTCTCCCCCGGTCGGGAGCTCCCGCATCTCGCCGCCCTCGAGATGGAGCGCGTCCCCATAGTGGACGCCGCGACGGAGCTCGATCGGTCGCCACTCCGAGTGGACCAGTTCCGCGTCGAGCCATTCGGCGATGACGTCCGCGTTGCCGATGGTCGCCGAAAGGGCGATCAGCTGGAGTTCCGGGTTGATCCGGCGGAGTTTGGCCAACGTCACCTCGAGGGTCGGGCCGCGGTCCCCGTCGTCGACGAGGTGGACTTCGTCGGCGACCACGCAGGTCAGGTCGCCGATCCACGATGCGCCGTTCCGGATGAGCGAATCGACTTTTTCGCTCGTGGCGACGATGAGGTCCCGACTGGCGAGCCATTCGTCCGCACTTTCGTAATTGCCCGTCGAGATGCCGACCTCGATCCCGTATTCCTCGAAGGCCCGGAACTCCTCGCGTTTTTCGCTCGCGAGAGCTCGCAAGGGCACGATGTACAAGGCCTTGCCGCCCCGCTCGATCGCCGATAACATGCCGAGGACAGCCATGAGGGTCTTGCCGCTGGCGGTCGGGACACTCGCGACGAGGTTGGCGCCTTCGGTGACGCCGCCCTCGACGGCCGACTCTTGGGGCGGATAGAGTTCCTCGATACCCTGATCGCGGAGGATCTCGCGGAGCCGATCGGATATGGGAACGTCGCTTACCTCCACCGCGACCACCCGAATCGCATCGTTCCACGGTTGCGCCCCACGAGGTTTAAACAGTCTGTTGTGCCGGATCACTCGTATGCGATGACCTGCAGTCGAAGCTCGGTCCTCTCGCCGAGACGCTCCCGAAGATCCGTGGCAAGCTCTCCGGGATCGCCTTGTCCGGACTGGCTCACGTGAACGGTCACCGTCGTCGGTTCCTCGAACCCACCTCCCTGGTACTGGGTTCGGACGGCGACGAGGTCGAAGGCGTCGTGTTCGGATCGGTCGACGATGTCGCCGACATCGCCGGCCGTCGCGCGCTCGTACCCCGTCTGGTCGAGGGCCGCCCCGGCGGTCACCGCGATGCTCAAGGCGAGGACCACCACGAGCGCAACGGCGACCGGGCGCCCACATGGGAGCGTGAGATCTACACCCGGTGTACCGTACCCGACGCGCCAGAGGACGGTCGTCGCGCCGACGTTGATCAGAATCAAGGTCACGAGAACGAGTAACAACGAGCCGACCGCAATACGGGGATGCGACCATGCTCCGGCGATCCCCACCGTCCCCGCCGCGGGGATCAGCGCGGCGGCGATCATGACCCCGATCAGCGAGGTGGGTCCTTTGGTCGCGAGCCCGTACGCCGCCGCGCCACCTGCAGCCAACCCGACGGTCAGGGTGAGCATTCCCGGGGCGATCCGAACGGCGATGAGATCGAGGGACGTGATATCGAGGGAACGCGGCATGAATCCCCCCGTCTGGAGTACGAGACTGAACGCGAACGCGCCGACGATCGCGGTCGCGATCCCCGCGAGCTGGTACCAGACGCTATCGGCAAACATCCTGGTGTCCCCCGTGGTACCCCCTACTGCGGCGGTCAGGACGGGACCGACGATCGGGGCGATGACCATCGACCCGACGACGACAGCCGGGGATCCCTGCAGCAAGCCCGCGGTCGCGATCACGGCACTCAGGAGGACCATCGCCAGAAACGATCGCATGTCCCGACTCATGTCGTGGGCCTTCGACCGGAGTTCCATCGGCGTGAGCGGATCGAAATCGCTGGCGAAGCGCGAACGGAGGCCCTCCATGCGTCGCGTGCTCGCGGCTTCGACGGCCCCGATGACCGTGTACCGATCCGGATCGAGGCCGGCTTCTTCGAGGGCTCCCAGGACGTACCCGATCGCGTCGGTCGGCAGCGGAAACCGGACGAGGACCACCTCTTCCCCGTCCATCCACGCCCGCTGGCGCACGAAGTCGATCTCCTCTTCGTCGAGTCGGGTCGCGACCGATTCGTATCGCTCGCCGGGGACGATCGCCTGAATTTGACGCACGAGCGCCCCACGCCGCGGTCGATCAAGGCGGTTGGACGGGCATTTGCAAGGCCGGGCCCGTCACACCTTTCCTCGGAAGCTGCCAAGAGCGGGTATGCGAATCGAGTTCGACCGTGACACCTGTATCGGGATGTACCAGTGCGTAGACGAATGGGAGGCCTTCGAGAAGGACATGGACGCGGGGAAAGCGCGGCTTGTCGACGGGGAACGCGTAGACGGGGACGTGTTCGTCCGGGAGGTTCCATCGGAGGTGGAGTTCGACGCCGAGATGGCCGCCCGGGTGTGTCCGGTCGATGCGATCACCGTCTACGACGACGATGGCGAACAACGCGTCCCGTGAACCCGGACCCGCTTCTTTTAACGGATCCGAGGGATCTCGTCGATATATGTCGATCGAGGCCGTCACCTTCGACCTCGACAACACCCTCCTCCGTTACCGGGAATCCCCGAACGACGTGCTCGATCGATGTTTCGATCGCACCGGGCACGAGCCGTTCTTTTCGTTCGGCGACTACCTGGACGTCTTCGGGGAGTTCGTCAACGAGGCCGACTCCCCGCTCGAGCTCCGGACGAAGGCGTTCACCGCCCTGGCGAGAGAACGGGGGTACGACCCCGCCGCGGGCCGGGACATCGCGGAGACGTGGGGCGAGGCGCATGCGGAAGCGGCGGTGGAGCTCTGTCCGGGGGCCGAACGCGTGTTGGAGGCGTGCAGCCGCTCCGTGGACATCGGGCTGATTACAAACGGGCCGAGCGAGGCTCAACGGCCCAAGATGAAGACGCTCGGGCTGACGGATCGCTTCGACGCGGAAGTGTACGCCGCCGATGATCTCCGGTTCAAGCCCGATCCCCACCCGTTCCAGCGGGCGCTCGATGCGCTCGACACCCGGGACGAGGCGACCGTCCACGTGGGCGACTCCCTCGAAGCGGACGTCGAAGGGGCCATCGATGTAGGCATGCAGGCCATCTGGATCGCGGATGGCGAGCACGCCACGCACGAGCATCCTGTCCCGACTGTGGAGACCGTGGGCGACCTGCTCGACCTCTCCGAGTTTTCCCGGATCGCTTGACGGATCGCTCGCCGAAGTGTCAATCGACGGCAGGCCGTCCACGAGAGCCAAGGGGAGCCCGTCACCGGATCGGTTCCATTAACCGCGAACCGCCCGTACGGCTGGGCGCATGCCGATCGAGGCGATCATGTTCGATCTCGATGACACCTTGCTCACCTATCGCCGCTCGTCGGCGGAACTGTTGGAGCTGAGCTTCGATCGCCTCGACTGTGAGCCCTTCTTCGTCGTGGAGGAATATCTCGCCATCTTCGACGAGTACGTCTCACCCGGCGATTCGATCGAGGACGTTCGGGCGCTGAGTTTCGCCCACCTGGCCCGTGAACACGGCCACGATCCGACGCTCGGGGAAGACCTCGCTGAAATCTATTCC
>CAYSMB010000094.1:0-7509 GCA_964432005.1 uncultured Halobacteriales archaeon | reverse complement strand
GGGTCCCGCGTCCGGCCTGCGAGGGTGAGGTGTATCTCCCGTATGCGCCACGTTCAAGCGACGAACTCTTCTTTCGTATTCGCCCGATCGAGCTTGCCGGTCACGGTGCGGGGCAGCTCCTCCTCGACGATTTCGTAGGCCCGCGGGCGCTCGACCCGGGCAACCGTATCGCTTTCCAGACACCAATCGTCGAGCTCCTCCGCGGTCACCGACCCGTCTGCCGCATTGATGACCGCCGTGACTTTCTGGCCGAATTCCTCGTCCTCGACGCCGACGACGGCCGCCTTCTCGACTTTGGGATGATCGTCGAGTCGCTCCTCGATCGGCGACGGGCTGACCTTGATGCCCTTGGTCTTGATGATGAAGTCCTTGCGCCCCTCGAGATAGAGGAACCCATCCTCGTCCCGATAGCCCATGTCGCCCGAGCGCCACCAGCCGTCGACGAAGGCGTCCTCGAGTTTCGCGGTGTCGTTCCACGCCCACACGGGCTGGTCGTTCGTCCGCACCAGGATCTCGCCGACCTCGCCGTCGGGCAGCTCGTCCTCGGGCGTGCCATCCGGGTCGACGATCCGGACGTCGGTCATCGGTACCGGCTTGCCCACGGTCCCGACGACGTCCTCGTGTTCGCCGTCGTGCATGATGTGGGTCACGACCGATTCGGTCGCCGAATAGCTGTTGACCACGTTCTCGCAGACGTTCTCCCGGAGGTTATGGAGCGTATCGACGGTGAGCTTCTCGCCGACGGCGGCGATCGACTCGAGCGAGCTCAGGTCGTAGTCCTCGAAATCCTCGATACTCAAAAGCTCGTGCCACATCGTCGGCACCATGCCCAGGCCGGTGAGTCCTTCCTCGTCGACGAGCCGGAGATATTTCTCCGGGTCCCACTCCTGGACGAAGTAGGTCCGAGGCCGCGAGAGCAACGAGGGGATGATCCCCGAATACCAGGCCGCAAATGAAGGGGTGAGCCCCTGGAGCCGGCGCGAGCCCTGCGAATTCCCGCCCAGCGAGAGCAACTTCATGCCCCGATCCATCAGCCCCCGATGCGTGAAACACCAGCCCTTCGGAAACCCCGTGGTCCCCGAGGTCCAGATCACGGCGGCCAGGTCGTCTTGGTCGACGCTGATGGCCGGGGGCGTGTCGGCGCGATCATCGAGGAAGCTCTCGGCGGATTGCTCGTGCGATCGGGCGGCCTCCCCGATTACGACGACCCTGCCGATCGAAGCCGCGACCTCCCCGTGGACGGCGTCCGAATACAGTTCCGAAAAGCCCTCGTCGATCACCACGACCTGGGGCGACAGTTCGTCGACGCAGTGCTGGAGGGTTTCGGCGGACGCCTTGGTGTGGAGGTTCGAGACGACACACCCGGCCTTGAGCGCGCCCATCCACAGGGTCACGTGCTCGGTCGAGCCCTCACAGAGGAAGGCGATCCGGTCGCCCTGGGCCGCATGTTCCCGGAAGGCGTTCGCCGCGCGGTTGCTCCGTTCATGAAACGTGTTCCACGTGCACGTCTCCTCGGTCCACGTGTCGACGAAGGCGACTTCCGTTCCCTCGTTCCGCGCCGCGATTCCCGCGAGCTCCGATAACGTGTGGCGATAAGGCGTCGAATGCGATTGCATGTTCGGTGGGTCTCTTCCCGATTCGAGGGGGGCCCCTTCATTCGTTTCGGTACGTTCCACAGTGACAATCGAACGGCTACCTTCACCGGGTCGTATCGATGGACATTTGCTTCGGTGCAAACAGGCCCCACCATCGAGGGCCACACATGCTCAGTGCCAATTCCATGGGCGTACCAGTGCCCGAGGACGGGTACCGAACGTTCGAAGCGTTTCTCGGTGTCGCTCGGGCGAAATTTCTCGCGCTGCCGGTCGCGCTGATCGCGGTTGGTGCAGCGGCCAGCGCGGTCGACGGGGCATTCGATCCGGTCCACACCGGGGTCGCGCTCTTGGGGCTCGTGGCTGCGCACGTAGCCGTAAACGTGTTCAACGAGTACAGCGATTATCGCACGGGGATCGACGAGCAGACCGAGAAGACACCCTTCTCGGGCGGATCCGGAACGCTACCACGCGAGGAACTGGCCCCCCAACCCGCGCTGTGGTTCGCGATCGGGGCACTAGGGGTCGCCGGGCTGGTGTTTCTCTATTTCCTGTTCGTGATCGGACCGGTCATCGTGCCGCTCGTCCTGGTCGGACTCGTTACGATCGTCGGCTACACCGATTTCCTCGCCCGCATCGGGCTCGGCGAGATCGCGGCGGGGTTCGGCCTGGGGACACTTCCGATCATTGGCGCGGCGCTCGTCCAGGACGGGACCGTCGGGCCGACCACGGTGGCCGCGAGCATACCGGCGTTCTTCCTGACGTTCAACCTCCTATTGCTGAACGAGTTCCCGGATCAGGACCCCGACCGCCAAGGGGGCCGCAATAACCTCATCCATATCTTTGGGCGCCGGACCGGCGCCTGGCTGTACCTGCTGGCGGGGGTGGCCGTCCCGATCGTCGTGATCGGCGCCGTGCTCGTCGGGACCTTCCCGCCCTTGGCGGCCGTGGCCGTGATCCCGTCGATCTTTCTGGCCCGCCAGGCCCACTGGACGATCCAAGAGCCGGAAACCGCTGTGTCCGTCGAGGCGCTGCGGGATAACGTGATCTGGGTGCTGTTCACGAACTTCTTCCTCGCGGCCGGGCTCGCCTTTCCCGCCGGTGCCTTCTTCGCGGCGACGTCGACCTCCGTCAACGAGGGCGTCTTCCTCGTCGGCCGGATGCTCTTCGGCATCGTGCTCGGCTTTATGGCGTTCAATAATCTCGCCGACCTCGGAAACATCGCCGAACAGATCGGCGAGGTCGGGATGCCGTATCCGAAAGTCGCGACCGTCGTGACCAGCGTCCCCCTGCTTTTGGCCGCGCTCTCGATCGCTCTCGGCGTGTACCCGACCCTGGGGGCAGCATATGTCGTCGTGTTCCTGACCGGGACGACGGTGATCGTGCACAACTTCCTGGGCATGGACGATCCCGACGAGCAGGAAAACGAGATCTTCCACTTTCTGAAGAACCTCCTCATCCTCGCCGGCACCCTGGTCCTGCTGTCGATGGCGATCGAAGGGTCGGCCTGGAGCTACGGGATCGGCCCGACCCTGTTCTGACCGGCTACGTCGCCCCGTCTTTCGTCCGCTCGATTTCCGTCGCCAGCGGCAGGTCTGTGGCCGACCGCCCGACCCGCACCGTATACGTACCGTTTGGGGGGACCCACCCGTCGTCCCAGTGCGAGAAGGCCCGCTCGTCGAGATCCAGGCTCACCGTGCGAGTCCCACCAGCGACCACGTCGACGCCGGCAAAGCCGCCCAGCGCCCGGAGCGGTCGGTCAACCGAACTGTCGGGCGGTTCGACGTAGGCCTGCAGGACCGCGTGACCGTCGCGTCCGCTCGTGTTCTCGACTTCGGCCTGAATCCTTCTCGGGCCCGTGGCGACCGTGTCCCGGAATGCGAAATCAGCATACGATCGTCCGTGGCCGAATGGGTAGAGGTGATCGACCTCGGCGCGATCGAAGTATCGGTATCCGACGCCCATTCCTTCCTCGTAGGCAACCCACTCATCCTTCCCGGGGAATCGAGTCTCATCGCTCGTCGGATACGCGTCGGTCCGGGCAAACGTGACGGGCAATCGGCCCGACGCGTCGACGTCGCCGTACAGCACGCGCGCCAGGGCGGCCCCGTCGGCCTGGCCCGGGTACCACGCCTGGAGGATCGCCGCGACTTCGTCCCGCCAGGGAGTCTCCACCGGGCCGCCGGTCTGGAGCACGACGACCGTGCGATCGTTCGCGTCCGCGATCATCGAAACGAGTTCGTCCTGTTGGCCGGGCAGCCGAAGATCTGCCCGGTCGAGGCCCTCGCTCCTCCAGTCCCTGACGACCACGACGGCGACGTCGGCCTCACCCGCCGCCCGGATCGCGGCCTCTCGAGACGGTCCCTCCTCGGCCGCGCCGATCACCCCGCGACCACGCATCAGATCGAACATCGAGGGGGTCCGAATCCGCGGGCCGCCGCGGGCGACCGTGACGTTCCCCTCCGCTCGGGCCCGGATCCCGGCGGCGGTCGCAACCGGCGCGCGCGGTTCGACCTCGGAGGAGCCACCGCCGCCGAGCGTGACCGCATCGACGTTGGGCCCGATCACGGCGACGTCGGTCGTCTCCGCCAGTGGCAGGATATCGTCGTTTTCGAGGAGCACCGTACCCCGCGCCGCGATCGTCGTCGCAAGTTCCCCGTGCTCGTCCCAGTCGACCGCCATCGACGGATCATCTCCATCCAGTCGTCCGATACGCTCCATCGCCGAGAGGATCCGTTCCACCATGTCATCCAGGCGATCCGCCGAGATGTCTCCCCGATCGATCGCCTCAGCGAGCGCTCGGCCGAAGAAACCGCTCTCGACGGTCTCGGGCATCCCCTCGTGAAACGGACGGAGCATGCCCGGCGGCGGATCAGCCTTCGCCTGCTCGTCGGCATCCTCAGGGCGATCGGGGGAAACACCCGGCATTTCGAGGTCCAACCCCGCCTTCGCTGCACCGACCGTGCTCATCGTCCCGTACCAGTCCGACATCACGAAGCCCGGGAACCCCCATTCGTCCTTGAGAATGCCCCCGACGATGGCTGCGTGCTCGCTCATGTATTGGCTATTGACCCGGTTGTAGGCCGTCATGACGGCGAGCGCCCCGGCGTCGACGGCATCGTGAAACCCGGGGAGGTAGAGCTCCCTGAGCACGCGTTCGTCGACGTCGGCGCGGTATCTCGCCCGCGCCGTCTCCTGATTGTTCGCGACGTAGTGTTTCGGGGTGGCGATCACGCCCGCCGATTGGATCCCCTCGACCGCGGCAGCGGCGCAGCGTCCGGTGAGGAGCGGATCCTCGCTGTAGTACTCGAAGTTCCGACCACACTGGGGCACCCGGATCAAGTTCAATCCTGGCGCCAACAACACGTCCATGCCGAAGCTCCGGACTTCGCGCGCCATCGCAGCCCCCTGGTGGCGTACCAGTCCAGGATCGAACGTCGCAGCCCCGGCCAGAGCGGCCGGAAACGCAGTCGTACGCGCGCCGTCGATCCGAACCCCCAGTGGACCATCGACCAACCGGAGCTCATGCACGTCCAGCCGTGGGACGCCCGGGAGATAGCCGGCCGCACGCTCGGTCGGATCGGTTGCGCCATGGACCATCGCCAGTTTCTCGTCGCGGGTCATCGCCTCGAGTAACTCGGCCGCCCGATCCCCCGAAGCGCTCATGGGGCCGACGTCCTCGGCCCTCCCGGTTTGTCCTTTCGGGAACGGGCATCACTCGAATGCCCGGAAGCAGACGAGGACGAAGACGGCATTTGCCAGTGTCACGACGACGAAGACCACGATGTCCGCCGGTCGGAGGGGATCACCCTCGAGCCACAACCAGCCGATCATCGCCAGCACGGCCACGCCGATCGACGTGAGCGTCGAACTCGACTGCCATGGCTGGATAGTGAGGTCCTCAGACATCCTTAGAACTGCGTGCGCGTCAGTTCGCGGGCACGGGCGACGTGCTGGGCCGCCTCGCTCGTGACGGCCGGGCCGTGGCCGGCGTAGAGCTCCCGGAGCGAGTCATCGATCCGATCGGTCACCCGTTCGACGCTCTCGGCGAGGGTTCGCGTATCACCACCCTCGAAGTCCGTCCGACCGACGTTGCCCCCGGGGAAGATGAGGTCGCCGGCGAAGAGGATCTCGCCGTCCGTGGACAGAAAGCAGAGGTGGTCGGTCGCGTGGCCGGGGGTGAACAGCGCCTCGTACTCGCGATCGCCCAGCTGAATCGTTTCGCCGTCTTCGATTCCTCGGTCGACGGCCGGGTGATCCGTGGCATAGCCGAAGCAATCGACCTCGCGGCTTGCGGTCAATTCGTCGACGTTGCCGATGTGATCGGGGTGCGTGTGGGTGAGCACGAGAGCGTCGATCCGATCGACATGGTCGCGGACCCGTGCGACGACGTCGAATTCCGACCCCGCATCGATGACGACCGTCCGATCGCCCTCCACGAGAAACACGTTACTCGTGAATCCCTGGGCGTGCCTCGCGAGGTTCGTGATCATACCCGCCATTGCCGTGGAGCGGCGAAAGGGTGTTCGCTTTCGTTGCGGGGATCGGGCTTCGGTGTGGATCCCGTCACAGCTCCGATCGCCTGATAGACCGACGGAACCTTGTTGTGTCGAACGATCAATCAACGGGTATGCGCGAGGCGAGGACGGACCTCTCGACCGACGCCCTCGAAGACATCGCCTATCTTTCGCGTTCGGCAAATCGTGTCAGGATACTCGACGTGCTGATCGACGGGTCATACACGCGAGGCGAACTGGCGGAGCTGACCGAGGCATCGCGGACGACCGTCGATCGCATTATCAACGAACTGGAGGATCGGGGGTGGGTGGAACGCCGGAACGACGGGACGTACGTCGCGACCGCACGGGGCGATCACTTGATGGTGCGGTTTCGACCGTTTATCGATGCGGTCGAAGCGCTCAACGGTCTCGACGAGGCGATCACGTGGCTGCCCGACGACCTCTCTATCGGTCTTGAACATTTCAAGGATGCTATCGTCCGGCAACCGGAAGGCGATGATCCCGTCGAGGCGGTCGAGTACATGACCGACCTCGTCGATCGGACCACAGAATTTCGCTTCCTCGCTCATCTGGTGCCGCCGGAACCGTTCGAGGTCACCATGGCCGAGCGGGTGGCCTCGGGGGAGATGCGGTTGGAAGGGGTCGCGACGACCGCCGTCATCCAGTACATCGGCGGGCGCCCCGATCGGCTCGAACGATGGGGTGAGCTCCTCGAGACCGGAGCGAGAGTTCATCGCACCGACGACTCGATTCCGTGCAATCTGTGGATATTCGATGATCACGTATTTATCAAGAAGAGCGGGCCGGGGGCGATCGACGACGCCTATAGCGTGCCGATCATCAGCCAAAACCCGACTGTTCGTGCGTGGGCCGACGACCTCATCGACGAGTGGTTGGAAACGTCGACGCCAGTGGGGATGGGCACCTTTCCCGAGCGCCGATAGCACCTGCGACTGATGCCCGATCGGTCGGGCTGTTCATACCCTGGGCATTTCCCTATCGCGTAATGGCAACACGGTCTACCCCGTGGTGGCGGGTATGGCTTCCAACCGATCGAGGCCCGACAGGATCGCTCGCATCGTCGAGCACGGAGGGTGGTGTCAGCGATGACGCTCGCCTCCGTTTCCCGGTATGACCCCCACGCGGTCTCCGGGATCGGCGAGCGTGCCGTCGTGGTTGGGTCGAGCGTCGCCGGACTCGTCACAGCGCGGATCCTCGCCGATGGATACGCGAAAGTCACGATTTGCGAGAAAGATCCGCTTCCCGCGACACCCGAGAGCCGGCCGGGCGTCCCCCAGGGATCGCACATCCACGCACTCCTGGAAGCCGGGCGAGCAACTCTGGAAGATATCTTCCCGGGGTTTTCCGAGACGCTGCTCGCGTCGGGCGGATTGATG
>CAYSMB010000093.1:0-7537 GCA_964432005.1 uncultured Halobacteriales archaeon | reverse complement strand
GATTGACCATCGCAATCCCGATCGCGGCAAGCGGCAGGGTCAACGCGAGTACGACGGCGATCGCGAACAGCACGAACGCCAGCCCGATCGCGAATCGAGGGGATACGTCACCCCGCGGAATCGGGCGATCCGGTTGGTTGATCGCGTCGATGTCGCGGTCGTAGTAATCGTTCGTCACCATCCCCGCCGCGGTCCCGAGGACCGTCGAGACGACCGCCGCGAGGGCCGGAAACCCCAACGGATCGCCGGCGACGACCGTTCCGATCAACGTCAGCCCGCCGGCGACCAACGAGTTCGAGGGTCTCGTCAGTTCGACCGCGCCACGAACCGTCGCCCCCGGCATCATGGCGGTGCCTTCCGGCGACCGGATAAAACGATACCCGTTTCGTCCGAACAACGGCGCTATAGGGATCGGGCACGAAGCCCGGCTCGATGAACACGGGGCGCGGGCTCCGGGGCCTCGAGGACACGTCCGAGACCGATCGGATCGTCCTCCACGCCGACAACGACTGCTTTTATGCCGCCTGCGAGCGCCTCCGCGAACCGGACCTCGTCGGGGAGCCGGTCATCGTAGGCATGGGCTTCGAGCCGGGGGATGACGGCGGCGCGGTGGCGACGGCGAGCTACGAAGCGCGCGAGCACGGGGTCGAAAGCGCCCAAGCGATCTCGACCGCGATGGAGCGGCTGGCACCCCGATCGCAAATCCCCGACGACCACGACGGACCGTCCGCCCATTACCGGCCGGTCGATATGGCCTACTACCAGGCGCGGGCCGACGACGTCCATTCGATCCTCGAGACCTACGCCGAGACCGTCCGCCGGGTCAGCATCGACGAGGCGTATCTCGATTGCACCGAGCACACGACGTGGGAGGACGCCCGCGCCTACGCCACCGAGCTCAAGGAGCGTATCCGGGAGGACATCGGCCTGCCCGTGAGTATCGGCGTCGCCCCGAATCTGAGCGTCGCGAAGATCGCCAGCGATCACGACAAACCGGATGGCCTCGTCGTCGTGAGACCCGACGAAGTCCGGTCGTTTCTCGACCCACTACCGATCGAGGACCTCCACGGCGTGGGGCCGGTGACCGAAGCCACCCTTGCCGATCGCGGACTCGAGACGATCGGCGACGTCACCGAGGCCGACCGATCGTCACTCGTCGCGGAATTCGGCGAGCGCGGCGGCGAACTCCACGATCGATCACGGGGCATCGACCGACGGGAGGTGACGCCACGGGGTGATCCGAAGAGCCTTTCGCGGGAATCGGCATTGGGCGAGCCGACGGAGGACTTCGAGGCAGTGGCCGAACGGGTGCGTGAACTGGCCGATGATGTCGCCGAACGCGCCACCGACCGCGGGGCGACCTACCGGACGATCGGGATCAAGGTCGTAACGCCCCCGTTCGAGATCAACACGCGCGAGCGCTCGCTCCCGGGGCCGGTCAACGATCCGGATCTGGTGGTCGAGGTGGCCGGCGAACTTCTCGAGGAGTTCGTCGATACGGAAGTTCGGAAGGTCGGCGTGCGGGTCTCGAATCTGAACTTCTCGCCCGGCGATCAAACCCACCTCGGCACCTGGTCGAGCGAGGAGAGCGCAAGCGACTGGGAGGGCCATCGCGGTTCGCAGGTGTCCCTCTCGGAGTTCGGGGAGGATCGGGTCTAAACTGGGGCGACCAGATCCGCGAGCACCGCCCCCGGGTCCGCGGCCTTCGCGACGGCGCTGGCGAGCAGGACGCCCTCGGCCCCGAGCCGCGCGGCCGCCGCTACGTCCTCACCTTGGCCGATCCCGGCGCCACAGAGGACCGGGATGTCCGGATCGACCCGGGCGGCGGCCTCGACGGCCTCCTGCACGATATCCGGATCCGCCTGGCTGACCGGCGTGCCCGTGCCGATCAGCGCGGGCGGCTCGACGGCGACCATATCCGGACCGAGGGCCGCCACGGCCGCGATTTGCTGGGGCGTGTTCGCACACACGACCGTCTCGAGGCCGGCCGCGTGGGCCAGTTCGATCGAACGTTCGATGCTGTCGAGTGTGAGCCGACGCTCGGAGTGGTTGATGAGCGTCCCGACGGCGCCGGCGTGGGCGACCGACGACGCCGTCGTACTCCCGGTATGGCTGCCATGCCCGGACGGACTCACGTGTTGGGCCCAAATCTCGGCCCCGTCTCCGGCCAGATCGGAGATCCGGGCGGCCTGGGGCGCGACCGCGATCCGGGCGTCCGTCTCCGCGCCGACGGTTCCCGCCGCCGACGCGACGCCGGCCGCATCCGTCTCATAGGCCTTGAGGTTCACGAGAACGAACATAACCGGGACACCAGAAGGACGGGAAAAACGTCTTGCGGTTCACTCACCGCGCTTGACGACGTCCCCGAGCGTAGTCGTGCTCGGCGAGATATCGTTCTCCCAGTCGGAGTCGTCAGTGCCGGACGATTCGGTGAGTGTGATCTCTAAGTCGCGCTCGAGCTTGCGCTGGACCTCGTCGCTCGGCTGCATATCACCGCGTTCCAGATTTCGAATCAGGCTTGCCTTCTCGTGGAGCTGTTCGGCCAGCTCTTCCTGTGAGAGTCCCGCATCTTCCCGGGCCTCGCGGATGCGCTTCGGGTAGTCGTCGGCGAGGACATCCATTTCGTCGAAGAGATCGCGCGAACGCCCATGCCCACTTCCGGTTCCGCTGTCCGTCTGCCCGCTTGTGGCGGCGGTTCCGGACGAGCCGCCTGAGGACGTGGAGTATTTCGTCTCCGTCGATGTCGACTCGGGCTCGGATACGGTCGTGCCGAAGTCCGCGCAGGCGTCACAGACTTGGAGTTCGGCGCCCTCGATCTTCGCGGTCGCGGGCGAATCCGTCTCCGTGCCGCACATCTCACACTGCACCATGTGCGAGCCTTGCCGCCACGGCACATAAACCGTGCGGCGGCCCCTACGGAAGATCCCGCATTGCGCCGACGAATCGCTGGAGGGCCGTAAGATGCCCCACCACCGCGAGGACGACGAGCAGCCATCCGACAGCGGTGTATCCGCCATATTCGACGGGATAGGCGACGGCGATGACGGCGACCACCCCGACCAATGCAAGCCGATCGGCTCGACCGAGCAACCCTGCGTACACACGGTCGAGCCCCACGGCCATGGCCTGGGTGCCGAGGTACGAGGTCATCAGCACCCCCGTTACGGCAGCAAATCCGAGGAGCCAGTGGCCGACACCGGCGGCCAGGCCCCCGATGATCACGATATCCGCATAGCGATCCAGCACGTGATCGAGGAGGTCGCCTTTCGCGGAATCGACGGCGTGCTCGCGGGCGAGGGCGCCGTCGACGAGATCGAGCCATCCGTTCGCGAAGACGAGACCCGCCCCGACCAGATACCAGGGCGATCCCGGTTCACCGACGGCGAACGCGCCGCCGGCCGCGATGGCCGCCCCCAGCGCGAGCACCGAGACGGAATTTGGAGTCAAGCCGATGGCGGCCGCAAGTCGTGCCGTCGGATACACGAAATACGCCGCCACGGGCCGCAGTTCTCCCAGAAACGAGACGCGACCCGGCGGGGCGGCACGGTGCCCGGCCCGGATCGATGCCACGAGCTCGGCGACGTCCTCGGGATCCCGGTCGGTGGTGTCGATTTCGTGGACGCCGTCGGTTCCGTGGCGGTCGATCGCCTCGGCCAGGATGACGTCGAGACGCTCGGCCTCGACGTTTTCCTCGATTTTGGTGTCCGTGATATCCGCTTCCCGCCCTTCGAGTCGGTCCCGCAGGACGTCTGGATGACACCGAAGAACGATCACCCTGTCGATGGGGAGGCGGTGTGCGAGGTGGGACTCGACGAGGATCCCGTCGGGCTGGTCTTCGAGCCAGTCCGCTAGGGCGTCGACATCAGCGATGGCGGTCTCGCGCGCGTCGTCATAGCCCGTCCGAAAGGATGGATCCTCGAGGAGTGCCGAGAGATGCGTGACGGGGCCGTCAAGCAACGAGGCGACGGTGGTCTTTCCCGTCCCCGGCGTCCCGGTCAACGCCCACTTCATCGTTCGGACGCCTCGTTCGCCAGAACCGCCTCGCACGCGGCAATCGCGCGATCGAGTTCCGGCTCGGTTCCGATGGTGATCCGCATGCAATCGTCCAGCCCGAAGCTGCTACAATCCCGGACCAAGACGCCACGCTCGAGCAATGCGTCGGCGACGGTGGTCCCGTCTCCCACCCGGGCGAGCACGAAATTCCCACCGCTGGGCCAGGTTTTCACCGGGAGTTCCGTCCGGAGCCGTTCGCGACCGGCCCGGACCATCTCGATCGTCTCGCGGAGATGTGCCTCCTCGTCGAGGGCGGCCAGACCGGCGCGACACGCGAGTTCGCTGGCCGCGAAGGGCGTATTGACTTTTCGGTACGCGCGTGCCCACGCATCCGGAACGACGGCGTACCCAAGCCGCACCCCTGCCAGGCCATAGGACTTCGAAAAGCTCCGCAGGACGGCGACGTCATCCCGATCGTCGGTCAGTGACACGGCACTGGGCACCTCAGCGAACGGGCCGTACGCTTCGTCTACGACGACGAGCGTCTCGTCCGGTGTCCCCTCGGCGATGGCTCTGATTTCCTCGAGGTCGAGGGTCGCGCCCGTCGGATTGTGCGGGCTCGTCAGATACACGATGCGGGCGCCGCCGGCGCCCTCCCGGAGGCCTTCGCGATCGACCGCGAAGTCCCGATCCCGGTCGAGCGGGTAGGTGTCGACGGTTCCGTGGTGATAGCGGGCGCTCATGCCGTAGTAGGCAAAGCCCGGATCGGGCACGAGCACGCGATCGCCCGGTTCCAGCATGGCTCTGGCGAGATAGTCCAACGCCCCATCGCCCCCGTTTGCCAGCCAGATTTGTTCGTTCGTGACGTCCCAACGCTCGGCGATTGCTTCCGTGAGCGCGGTGTGGGCGCCCTTCGGATACCGGTGGATGCCCGCTGCCGCCTCGCGAATCGCCTCGACCGCGGCGGGCGACGGTCCCAATGCATTCTCGTTTGAGGCCAGCGCGATGAGTGCGTCCGGATCCACCCCTCGTTCGCGCGCGACCTCCTCGGACCCCCGGCCGGGGACGTATTCGCGGAGCTCCGACAGATCGCGCGGCTGCATGTTCCCTGGTCGGGCGGGCCCGCTCTTAAGCGTGACACATGCTGCGCTCGCGGGCGTATCCGTAATGCTGTCGTCAACGCCCGTCCCGGAATCTTTACGGCTCGAACGGCGCAATGAGCGAACGTCATGGCGAAGAGCGTTCAGACCGTCAGTGAGGAGGGATTCGTGGCGACCAGCACCGTCGGGGGCGAGGAGATCCGGATCGACGCGACCGGCGAGGAGACCGCCGACACGCTCGATCACCTGCTTGCGGCCTACGCCGCTTGCTACGTCCCGGCGCTGCGCGTCGGCGCCGAACAGCGTGACGCCGGTGATCTCGGTCGCATCGAGTTCGAGGTGACCGGAACGCTGAACGAATCGGACAAACTCGAGGCCGTCGAGTTCGAGATCGAGACCGACGCCGGGCTTGACCCCGGCGCGGCCGCAGCCGTCATCGAACGTGCGAACGAACTCTGCAAGGTACAAGATGCGCTCAAGGATTCGCTCAGAGCGGCCGTGACCCTCGACGGCCATGCAACCTGAGGGCGTACGGCTATGAGTGCCGGGGCCGAGGGCCCGCCGTGGGAGGAGATCATCGTCGCCGAGCGGATGGCGGCCGATCGGGAGTTCCGGGAGCGGGTCCACACATCGTCGCTCTCGAACCAGGCCTGGAGCCTGGTGATGATGGCGGTCGAATTCGAGGTCGTGAACGCGGAGAATCCGGACCAGGCACACTTCGCGGTCAACAGCGAGAACCTCGAGAGCGTGTTGCCGGCCATGGACGAGGTCGAGACCGCCACGGGGTTCGATCGCAACCAGTCAAGCCGGGGCGGGCTCCTCGATACCGTTCGATCGTGGCTGGGCGACAACGGTTCGCAATCGGAACGCCGCGAGGAGGCCGAGCGGTTGGCCGGGGAATACGCTACGGTGTTGCAACGTCAGATCCAGCAAAGCGGTAAGTGGAACGCCGTCTGCGAAATGGCCGCCGATCACGGCTAAACGGCCCGTTCCGCCCGAGCAGCCTCGGAGCTAACGGACAGACATTTGAAGTCCGGGGGAGTGCCCGCTCACATGGACGACCGGGAGGAACTGATTTCGCTACTCGTGGAAAACGCGCGACACGAGGTCGACGACCTCGCCCGAATGACGGGGCGATCGGCCGAGGACATCGAGGAGACGATCGCGGCCCTCGAGGAGGAAGGGGTCATCAAGGGCTATCAGGCGGTCATCGATTGGGATCGTGCCAGCGAGGACCGGGCCCGGGCGGCCGTCGAGCTCAACGTCACCCTCGATCGCGAAACGGGATACGACGACATCGCGCGGCGGCTGGCGGGATTTCCGGAAGTCAAGACGCTCGAGCTCGTCAGCGGGGACTTCGATTTCCTGGCCCAGGTCGAGGCCGACAGCATTCGGGATATTTCCCGGTTCGTGAGCGAACGCATCGCCCCGGTCCCCGAGATCACACAAACGGTGACACACTTCGTCATGGAGACCTACAAGGACCGCGGGATCGAGATGACCGACGGCCACGACGATGACGACCGGTTATCGGTCTCGCCGTAGAGGGGTGAGATGATGCGACCGGCGCCGCACATGGAATCGATCCCACCCTCCGGCATTCGCCGATACTTCGAGTTAGCCGAGGAGATGGACGATGTCATCTCCCTGGGGGTCGGCGAACCGGATTTCAGCGCCCCCTGGGCGGTCCGCGAGGCGGCGATCTCCTCGCTCGAGCGGGGACGGACGTCGTATACGACCAATCGCGGCCTCCGGGAGCTGCGGACGGAGATCGCCAGCTACGCGGCCGAGCGGTTCGACCTCCAGTATCGGCCGGCCGACGAGATCCTCGTGACCACCGGGGCCAGCGAGGCCGTAGATCTCGCGCTGCGTGCGCTCGTCGATTCGGGCGACGTCGTCGCCGTACCCGAGCCGACGTATCTCTCGTACAAACCGGTCGCCCAAATTGCCGGGGCCGAGGTCCTCCCGGTGGCGACCACCGAGCGCGACGAGTTTCGGCTGACCCCCACGACGTTGCGCGAGGCCGGGGCCGCCGAGACCGATCTGCTGGTGCTATGTTACCCCAACAATCCCACGGGCGCGATCATGCCCGAAGAAGACCTCCGCGGCGTCGCGGAGTTCGTCCGGGAACACGACCTGACGGTCGTGAGCGACGAGATCTACGCCGAACTGACCTACGGGACTACCCATGCCTCGATCGCCGCGCTGCCTGGGATGCGCGAACGGACCATCGTCATCAACGGCTTCTCCAAGGCCTTCGCGATGACCGGGCTGCGGCTCGGATACGCGCTCGCACCGGAGGGCGTCGTCGACGCCATGAACCGCATCCACCAGTACACGATGCTATCGGCCCCGACGACCGCCCAATATGCGGCCCTCGAAGGTCTCAGAAATTGTCTCGACGCCGTCGAGGAGATGCGAACGCAGTACGATCGCCGCCGGAA
>CAYSMB010000092.1:6924-7601 GCA_964432005.1 uncultured Halobacteriales archaeon | reverse complement strand
TGATCGACATCGACGCCGACGAACGGGCGCTCCGCCAGCTGATGCGGATCCAAGTCCCGAACGACGTCAGTATCGAGATCGTTCTCGAGGACTGAAGCGGCTTTTCCGAGGCGGTGGCGCGGATCGATTGCTAGCAGTGAGAAGTAGCGTTCCCCGTCCGACTTCGAATTCCCATCAGTCTTCGATGGATTGGCGCACCGAGTGGATCGCGGCCACTCCATCGCCGACCGCCGCGGAGATCATTTCCGGCGATCCCTGTCGGATATCCCCTACGGCATAGATCCCGTCGTTTTCGGTCTGCATATCCGGACCCACGACCACGCGGCCGTCTTCGGTAAGCTGGACCGTACCGTCGAGGAACGCTGTATTCGGCTCGAGGCCGACGTGGGCGTACAGGCCTCCGATGTCAATCGTCCGTTCGTCCCCGCCATTCACGTCAGCGACACGGATCCCATCGACGACTCCATTTTCGCCGGTGATCTCCCGGACCTCCGCCTCGAGCATGATCTCCACGGCATCTTCCGCTTCGACAGCCTCCCGTCACGCCTTGGCGCCGGAGAGTTCCGACGCCGCGTTGATGAGGATCACACGATCGGTGAGTCCCGCGAGGAACTGCGTATCGATCAGTGCATGATCGTTGCCACCGACGACCGCGATCGTCTCGCCCTGATAGAGGG
>CAYSMB010000092.1:0-6914 GCA_964432005.1 uncultured Halobacteriales archaeon | reverse complement strand
GGGTCCATCGCATTTGGCACAGTAGAAGACACCCCGTCCGCGATACTCCTCCTCGCCCGGGACGTCGAGGTGTGCCTCTTCGCTGCCGGTCGCCAGCACGACCGCGCCGGCCTCGTACGCGTCATCTTCGGTGTGGACGACGTTGGGATCGCCCGGTTCGATATCGACGACCTCCGCTAGCAGCGCCTCGGGATCGAACTCCTCGAGCGTCGAGACGAGTTCCGATCGCAACTCCGTCCCCGGAATGCCGTCCGGCGCGCCGGGGTAATTACTGATCTCGTCACGATTGACGAGTTCCCCGCCCAGGCTGTCCTTCTCGAACAAGATCGTAGACAGACCCGCGCGTCCGGCCTCGATACCCGCCGTGAGTCCGCCGGGGCCGCTCCCGACGATGATGACATCCGCATCCATCTTGCGGGCTATCGACACGGGGGAAGAATAAGCGATTCGACGCGGCGCTATTCCTCGCGGTGCTCGACGAGGGCGGTCTTGTACTCGCCGGCGGGGAGATCCTCGACGTCGACGATCCGCGGATCGATCCGCGCCTTCAACTGCTCGCGGACGGCCTGTACCGCCCGTTCGGCGATTTCCTCGTCCGAGAGGTCGGTGCCGGGTTCCCTGGCGATCTCGGCCGAAATGGGCTCTTCGAAGTTCACTTGGTCCGGTTCGGGCAGCAGAATGCGGAGTCGCGGGGCGACGCCTTCCACGTCCGAGATGACGTCCCGGATCGCGGAGGGGAAGACGTTCATGCCCTTGTATATCAGCATGTCATCGGCCCGCCCTTTCACCTGGATCTTGGGCGACGTCCGACCGCACGGACAGTCCGTTCCGGTGACCTCGACGTAATCACCGGATTTGAAACGGATCAGGGGGACCGCCTCCCGTCGGAGGTGCGTGTAGACTAGCTCCCCCTGGGCGCCTTCCTCGAACGGAACGACCTCGCCGGAGTTCGGGTCGATGAGCTCGACGTGGACGTATCCCTGACCGTGGAAGTGCATCCCGCTTTCGTCTTCGCATTCGCCCCACATGGCCCCGAGGACATCGCCGAGCCCCATGCCCTCGCGGACGAGATCGACCTGCCATACGTCGTAAAATTCCTGGCGGATTTCGGGATTCCCGATCCCGGGAGCCCCGCCCCCGATCACCTTGGTGAACCCGAAGTCCTCCGGAGCGACGCCGGTCACGTCTTCGGCCTGCTCGGAGAGATATCGGATATGTGACGTGGTCGTCCACAGGATGTCCGGATACACGTCGATGGCGACCGAGAGCAATCGGTCGGTGCTTTCCCCGCCGGCGGGGACGACGTTCGCCCCCAGCTTCGTCAACGATTCGAAATACGGGGCTCCACCGGTAATCATCGTCTGGGTCGCACCGAAGAGGACGGTGTCCTCGGGCCGCACGCCGAGTGTATAGAAGACGCGTTTTTGCACCGTATTCCAGTCGCGGCGGTCCTGGGACGTCAATCCGAAATACGTCGGTTTGCCGGTCGTGCCCGACGAGGAGATCGTACGGTTCAGCGCCGATTTCGGCGCGGCTTGATGTTCACCGAGCGGCTGGGAGGGGAGGGGATCGGCCTGGGAATCCCGTTCGTCCTGCTTGGTAGTAAAGGGGACATCCCGGAGCGTCTCGAGCGAATCGATGTCGTCCCAGTCGACGTCCCACTCCTCAAACTTTCGCTGGTAGAAATCGGAGTGCTCGCGCAGATATTCGAGTTGCTTGGGGAGGATGCGTTCGTGCTCGGCGAGGATCTCGTCCCACGGTCGCAGTTCGATCGGATCGTATACGTCAGCCATGGCTGTGAGCATCCGGCGAATTCATTTCAATTTTCCTGTACGCGAAGGGGAGGTCAGTCCGCCGCGACGGCGGAGTCGCCACCGAGCGCGTCCGACGGGACGGTCCCATCGGAGTTCCAGCCGCGGAGGCAGTAGTACTCGCGGATCTCCTCGTCGAGGTCATCGAACATATCAGCGTACGGTAGGGTGTCGTCCTCGAAGTCCATGCCGCGCTGGTTGTTGAAGTGCCGTTCGAGCTCGACGACCCTGGCGCCGACGTCCATCAGTTCCTCGTAATCCGCACCGAAGAGGTCCTCGAATTCTTCCACTCCAACGCGACCGCCCGCAAAGGCACAGAGGATCGCGGAATCGCGGAACGCAGACTGGTTTTCCTCCTCGACGAGTGCCGACGCCTTCCCGGTCACGCCCTCCGGATCCATCTGGCCGGAGTACTCGCGGCCCATCAGGCCGGCGTAGAGGTGATCGGCACCCCGATTGGCCACGGCGTACGAGAGCGCCTGCCCGTTGCAGACGCGACCGTCGTGAGCGGCGAATTCCATCCCCTTGACGGTCCAGTTCTCGACCTCGAGGTCCTCGTGAATCCGATCGATCCCCTCGGCCAACGTGTCGCCGATTCCTTCGCGGTAGGCGATCTGCTCGACGAGGTCGTGGACGAGGTCGGCGTTGCCGAATTCGTCCTCGCTGTCGAGGTACGCGGCGACGGTGAGGCCGCACGAGATCGTATCCATCCCGAGGGTGTCCGCCAACTCGTTGGATTTCATGACGTCGACGAGGTCGCCGACCCCACAGCTCGATCCGAACGAATAGATGGTCTCGAATTCCGGACCCTCGGTCTCGAGGCCCGTCGCTTCGTCCCGAGTCGGCAGCTTGCACGCGAACGCGCACACGGAGCAGGAGCCCTTCTTGTACTTTTTCTCCTCGACGGCGTCCCCGCCGATGTCGGCGGCGTGCTCGAAGGTCATCCCGGAGTAATACCGGGTCGGCAGCGAGAATTGATCGTTGATGAGTTCGGTGCCGCCGGCAGTCCCCTGGTTTTTCATATTGTCGTCGGTGGTCGCGGCCTCCCGGTGAATGCGGGACTCGACCTCCTCGTTGATCGGACCGTCCGGGAGCGCATCGCCCTCGAACGAGATGGCCTTGACGTTCTTGGCACCCATGATCGCGCCCAGTCCACCACGACCGAATGCGCGGGATTCGGTGGTCATCGGCGCCGCGAACCGGACCTGGTTCTCGCCGGCGGGGCCGATGGCAATGATGTTCTCGGCCTCGAGGCCGTGGTGCTCGTTGGCGTATTCGGTGACCTCCGGAACGGTCGTTTCGGCAAGTTCGGGGACTTCCTCGAATTCCACTCCGTCCTCCGTCACGTGGATGAAGAGGAGTTCGTCGCTCTCACCGACGAGCTCCAGGACGCTATTGCCGGTCCCGAGGAAGTTCCGGGAGACGAATCCACCGGCATTCGCGGAGAGTAACCCGTCGGTCAGGGGCGACAGCCCGGTCATGTTCATCCGACCGGTGAAGCTCGTTTGCGAGGTCTGCAGTGGGCCCGCGGCGACGTAGACCCGGTTTTCCGGGTCGAACGGATCGGCATCGAAGGGGATCCGATCGTGCGCTAACTTCGTGGCCACGCCGCGACCGCCGACGAACCGCTCGAGCACCTCGTCGACGTTTTCCGTCCGCGTATCGCGGGCTCCGACATCGACACTGAGGAGTGGTCCCTCTACGTGGAGCATGTGCTATGTTGTGCGACACCAAGATTATAATCCTGTCGCGTTAGCTCGGCGACACGCGGCCAACCGGGAGACACCGCAGGAGGCGATCGGAAACTCGGAAAACGGCGTGAGCCCGATTCGGACGCTCGATGATGAAGTTTTATGCGATGACCCCGGGAGCCTCTCCCATGAGGGCTGCGCAATTTTACGGGCCCGAGGAGATGCGTGTCGAAGACGTCGAAGAACCGACCCCGGGCGAGGGCGAAATTCTCGTCGACGTGGCGGCGTGTGGGATCTGTGGATCGGACCTGCACTTCTACGAGGGCGGGGTCGGCGGAGAGGGGGGCCTCGACGAGCCGATCACGCTCGGACACGAGGCCAGTGGCACCGTCATCGAAACGGGTGACGGCGTCGACATCGAGGTCGGGACCGAAATCGTCCTGAGCCCGCACACCCCGTGCATGGAGTGTTGGGCTTGCGAGAGCGGGATGTACAACCTCTGTCTCGACCTCAACGCGACGTCGGCCCGCCCGGGCGGGTATGCCGAGAAGGTCGTCGAGCGAGCGGAAAACGCGATTCCCCTGCCCGACGGCGTCGACGTCGAGGACGCGGCGATCGCTCAACCCCTGGGCGTCGGGCTGCATGCGGTCCTGCAATCCCCGTTGAGCCTGGGCGACAGCGCGCTGGTCGTGGGCACCGGACCGATCGGCCTCGCGGCCGTCGCGTTCGCCGACGCCATCGGCGCCTCGCCCATCCTGGCCTCCGAGCCCCAGGAATCGCGTCGGGAGGTCGCCGCCGACTTCGGCGCCGACGTGCTGATCGACCCGACAGAGGAAGACCCACAAGAGGTCGTCGAAGCCGAGACCGACATTGGCGTCGACGTCGCCTACGAGGCCGTCGGCGTCGCGCCGGCCTTCGAGACGGCCACCGAGGCCGTCCGGCCGGCCGGCAACGCCACGATCATCGGAGTCTTTACCGACGACATTCAGTTCGGTCCGGGGATCCTGACCGGAAAGCAGCTGGCGATCGAGGGCTCGCGGTCACACCAGCTCGGGCCGAAGGTCCACAAGGAGTACGGGATCATCCTCGATCAGATCGCGCGCGGCCACCTCGACCCCGACAAGTACGTCACGTCCCGGATCGATCTCGAGGACGTCGTCGAAGCGGGCTTCGAGGCGCTGCTGGACGAGGGCAGCCAGGAGCGCAAGATCCTGGTCCGTACGTAGGAAACATCTCGAAAGCGTTCGGAACGCGGGGGTTCAAGCCAGCGGTCGCCACAACGTTGGGCACGATGCCCGACCAACCTCTGGACGAACTCAACACCGAGCTATACGAACAGGGCAAGACGGACGGGCTCCCGGTCATCCCCCCGACGCCCGATCGGGTCGACGAGATGCTCCGCGGAACGGACCTCTCGAGGGATCACGTCATCGGGCGGCTGGGGAACAACGAGAACCCGCTCACCGTCGAAGCGCTCGCGTCGAATGGGGTGATGGCCGGGTGTCTGCCCACCTATATGCCGGTCCTCGTCGCCGGCGGGCGGGCCCTGGCGGATCCGGCCTCGAATTCGATCCAGTCCTCGGTCAGCACTGGATCGTGGTCCTATCAGTGGATGGTCAACGGCCCGATCCGGAACGCCATCGATATCCAGAGTTCGACGAACGCGTTCGGCCCCTACTTCCGCGCCAATCGGAGCATCGCGCGGGGCCTTGCGCTGGCGTACAAGAACACCGCGAAGATCTTCCCGGCCGAGAAGGACATGGGCGTGATGGGCAACTCCGCCAAATTCAGCTTCTTTGCCGGGGAAAACGAGGAACAGAACCCCTGGGAGCCCTACCACGTCTCCGAGGGCTTCGACGAGGAGGCGAGCGCGATCACGCTGACGGGGCCGAACAGCTGGGTCCAATGGATGCCCCAAGCCAACACGGCCGAAGAGGTCCTATCGGGGATGATCCGCAACACGCCGAAGTCCATGCGGGCCTACGACGGCGACGACTGGAACGCGGTGATCATGCACGCGTTGAACCCCTACAACGCCGAGGAGCTCGAAAAGGCCGACCTCTCGAAGCGGGAGATCAAGGAATATCTCGTGGAGAACTCGTTTACGGTCGATCAGCACCGCCGACGGACTGAAGAGGGTGAGAAAGTCGATCCGCGACAGGTCCAACAGTACGAGGATCCGGAGATGATCAAACTGGTGACCGTCGGCGGGCCGGGCCGGTTCAGTGCCATCATCGGCACCTCGATCGCGGGACCGGTCACCAAGGAGATCGAGCTGCCGGAGGGGTGGGACCAACTCCGGGAGGAATACGCGATGGATCTCCAGTGGTACGAGGGCGCGACCTACTGATCGCGTACCCGAATCCCGGCGTACAGTACACTTAAGGGAATCCTCCGGTAGAACGGGCCATGAAGTTAGGACGCTTCATCGTCGAGACGCACTGTCACGGGCAACGTCACGCGGCGCGGATCCAGGACCACGACGACGATGCCGCCTACGAGACCATCGCCGAGAAGATGCACATGGCGGTTCAGGCCGACAAGGCCGACGACGATGACGAGGTCATCGTATACGACAACTCCGATCGCTTGCTCTATGACATGGATACCTACAGGGTGGATATGTGTGTCCTCCTGCCCGGATTCGGGATGAACAACGAACTCAATCGCCGGATCATCGAGGAGAACCCGGACAAGTTCGTCGCCGCCGCCTATCCGATCGAGACCAAGAAAAAGCACATGCGTGGCGAGGAGGAGTGGACCTGGGATGCCGCCATGGAGGAACTCGATGAGTGGCTCCAAAAGGACGGCTTCGTCATGACCGGGGAGTTCATTCCGCGCCACCCCGACCAGGACGAGTTGATGTCCTGGCAGGAACGACGGAAGGAAGTCCGCCGGACGTTTGACGTGGCGGCAAAGCACGACGTACCCGTTCGCTGGCACACGGGCACCGGTACGTCGGGGTACAGTAGTGGAAAGCATCCCTGGCCCGATATGAACGACCCGACACTGGCGGGCGATATGAAAGCCGAATACCCCGAAGTGCCGATTATCTACGAACACGGCGGCCACAACTCCGGCTGGCGCGAACACAACGTCGACCGCTGTTGCCAGGTGGCCGCCTCCTGGGATGACGTGTATCTCGAGGTCGGCAACTACTGGGCGGACTTGCTGAAGAAACCGTACAACGACCCGAACGTCGGGCCCGAGCAGATGATCTGGGGCGGCGACTGGGGCGCATCACTCCCCCAGGTTTCCCGACCCGGCCAGTACCCACCGTTCTATTGGGATCAAGTGCGGGAACGGGGGATCCCGGCCCATCAGTGCGACTACTGGGGAGCGTCATTGCGGCAGCACCTGAAGTTCGCGCTGGACCAAGATATCGAGCAGGATAAACTCAATCTGATCCTGG
>CAYSMB010000091.1:0-7610 GCA_964432005.1 uncultured Halobacteriales archaeon | reverse complement strand
AGGCGATCGACAACTTCTACCAGGAGGTCGCGGGGATGGCGAACGACCTGTTCGTTCCCGAGCGTCACGAACTCGACGGGATCCTCGTCGGCGGCCCCTCCCCCACGAAGGACGAGTTCCTCGACGGGGACTATCTCCACCACGAGCTCCAGGAAAAGGTCCTCGGGAAGTTCGACGTCTCCTATACCGACGAAAGTGGGCTCTATGATCTCGTCGACGCGGCCGACGAGGCGCTGGCCGACGCGGAGATCATGGAGGACAAGTCCCACATGGAGGACTTCTTCGAGGAACTCCACGGGGGGGAACTGGCCACCTACGGCTTCGAGCCGACCCGTCGGAACCTGCAGATGGGCGCGGTCGATCGACTATTGCTCAGCGAGGATCTCCGAAAGGACATCGCGACGTTCGTGTGCCCCGACGGCCAGCGGGAATACGTCGAAGTCCACCGGACCGCTGAGCCCGACCCCCCGACATGCAGCGACGGGAGCGCGGCCGAACTGGAGGCGCGCGAGGACCTCATCGATCATCTGATGGAACTCGCCGCGGAACGGGGCACGGAGGTCAAGCTGATTTCGACGGCCTTCGAGAAGGGCGAGCAATTGCACGACGCCTTCGGCGGTGTCGCGGGCATCCTTCGCTACGAAACCGGCGTGTGACGACCCTCGCGGGAAGGTTACTCACCGAGCACCTGCGCGAGCTGGTGACGACGCCGATCGAGGTCGATGTCGGGCGCCAAAAGCGGCGCCGTCCCGAGCCGGTCGAGCGCGAGCAGCGGGTCGACCCCGCACTGCTCGAGGTAATCGACCACCGTTTCGACGGCATCGCGATTCAGCGCGAGCGAGTCCAGAAACGTGATTAGGAGACCGACCGCCACCGCGGCATCCGGGTCCGCCGGTAGCGCGCTGCTGATGTCCCCCGGCTCCCACGCACGATCGACCGGCTCGCCCGGGGCGGGGTTCACCCGTAGACACCGGGCGCAAAAGCGGACGGTCGGCGTCCCTTCCGCGAAGACATCGATGAGTGGCTCGGGCATGGGGCGAACCACCGTCTCTCCACCGCAGTCACATTCGGTCACGCCCTCAAACAGTGCCCGTCGCCATTATACCTCCCGTGGTCGACCGCGTGCGCAATATCCAGTGCCAAACCGGTGAGAGATACGCCGTTGCACCTGCAACGACGCCGGATTTCCCCGAGAATCCACTCATTGGAACTGGCGGTAACCCATGAGTGACGACGAGTCCATCCAACCGTTCAGTGGTATCGATACGAGCAGGCGATCGTTCCTGCAGAAGAGCGCCATCGCCTCCGGGGCGATCGCCTTCGGGGGCGCTTCCGTAGGAACGGTGGCTGGGGATCAGCACCTCGAGAACGGGGAGGACGGAGACAGCGTCCTGATGCTGTTCCCGGATGCCGTCGAAAACGCGAACGCCCAAGTCGTCTCCGGCGAGATCGACTGGCTCCCCTGGGAAGACGAGGGGGAGACAGGTGGCATCGGCGAAGACGGAACCGAAGACGACGGTGTCGGCGGGGACGGAAATGAGACGGACGGTGAAAATGGAGACGATGGCATTGGCGGCGGGGAGAACGGGGAAGACGGGACGGGGACGGGCGAGAACCAAGAGTACCGCGCCCACCTCGCGCAGTTCGAATTTTCCGGCTCCCACGTGGCACCGGTCTTCGTGCCACAGGACGCCGACATCAGCCTTGACGACGACATCAGCCTCGGCGAGGTCCAGGAGTTAGTCCACGGTCCGGACGAGCCCCTCGACGGCGCTGATGTCGGGACCGGCGGCGACGATGGCGATGGCGGTGCGACCGGAGGCGATCAGAACGGCGGGAACGAATCGAACGGCGGTACCGACGGATCTACCGGATTGGGCATGGAAGACGGCCAGCCGATCCTCGCCCGGGTCGCCTTGGAACAAGACGCGACCGGCGACGGAATGGGCGGCGAGGGTGAGGACGATGGCCCCGGTGCTGATGGCGAAGACGAGGATGGCCCCGGCGCAGGCGGCAACGAGTCCGACGAGGACGGCGGGGGCATCGGCAGTGACGACAACGAAAGCGACGACGGAGAGGATGACGACGACGGTATCCTAAGTCTCGGCTAAGCTCGGCGGCTTCCTTTTTCCGCCCTGTAGAACCGAATACCACCTGCTAAAACCAGATTCCCAAAGGTGGACCGTCGCAAATGAGACGACGTCGGTCACATTTCAGATGTGGAGAGATGAATTGCTTTCAGATGGTCATCTCGACGGTTTTGTTCGCCATATTTCCTGCCCGGGACAAGCTCGTACATATGAATGTGTACCGGTAAGGAGGGGTATTTTCCGATCATACGGCTATGGGGGCAGATATATCAATATTATAAGATTTCATGTGGTGACTCGCCCCACGAATCGGTGATGGCACACCGCCAGCCCAACAGTGGACGACGCATTACTCGACGAAAGACGGTGGCTGCTCTCGGGAGCCTCGGAGCGCTATCTGTGGCGGGGTGTATGGGTGGCGACGATGAGGATAGCGACGAAGATTCTGGTGACGGGAGCAGCGACGATAGCGACGACGGATCCGGGGAACTCTCCGGGGAGGTCGTGATCACCGGGAGCAGCACGGTGTACCCGATCTCGAATTACATGGCCGAGGAGTTCATGGGCATGCAACCGGACGTCAACGTTACCGTCGACTCGACGGGAAGCGGGGGCGGTTTCGAGAATCACTTCTGTCCCGGCAATTCCGATATCAACGGCGCATCTCGTCCCATCCAGGATGGGGAGATCGATCACTGCAGCGAGAACGGCGTCACGCCAGTGGAATTCCACATCGCGGGGGACGCGCTGACGGTGGCAGTGAACAACGAAAACGATTGGGTCGATTGTCTGACCTTCGAGGAGCTCTCGATGATCTGGCGGGAGGGCGGTGTGGGCAACTGGTCGGAGGTACGCGATGGGTTTCCGGACGAGACTATCGAGATGTTCGGCCCGGCCTCGACGTCCGGGACGTACGACTGGTTTGTCGAGAACGTGATCAACTGGGACGGCGGCGATCGGAACCATACCGCCGAGCACGAACCCACCGAGGAGGACAACCTCATCGTTCAGGGGATTCGGGACAACCCCGGCGGGATCGGGTACTTCGGCTATTCATACTACGGGTCGAACCAAGACCAGGTCAAGGCACTCTCCGTCCGTGAAACCGCGGACGATTCGTGTGGAGCGCCGGGACTCCAGGCCGCTGCCGACGGCACTTATCCCATGGCGCGCCCGCTCTTTATTTACCCGAGCGAAGAGGCGATGCAACGTGACGAGGTCGAGTCGTTCCTCCGGTTCTATTTCGAGGAGGTTGGAAAGAGTGTCATCTCCGAGGAGATCAACTACGTCCCGTCCAGCGACCAGCAGGTCGAGGACAACGTCGCGAAGCTCGAGGAGCATCTCTAAGCCAAGTTCGCCCACCATCTGAGGGACTCGAGATGACGATTGAATTATCTGGGCGTCAAAAGCGACAACAGGCACGGGAACGGCTCTACGGGTACGTCCTCTTCGCATGTGCGGCCGTCTCGGTCGTGATCACCCTGGCGATCGTCGCCGCCCTAGCGGTCGACGCCGTACAGTTTTTCCGGGCAGTCTCCCCGCTCGAGTTTTTCACGGGCACGACGTGGGTGACCGACCGCGGTCAGTTCGGGGCGATCCCGCTGATCTTCGGGACGCTCATCGTGACGTTCGTGTCCGGGCTGATCGCGATTCCGATCGGCGTCGCGGCGGCCACCTATCTCAGCGAGTACGCGAGTGATCGCACGCGGGGAATTCTGAAACCGGGCCTCGAGATCCTGGCGGGGATTCCCACGGTGGTGTACGGCTATCTCGCGCTCGTGTATCTCACGTCGTTCCTCCGACGTTTCGGTCTGGACCTCGGGACCTTCAACATTCTGAGCGCGTCGATCATGGTCGGGATACTGATCATCCCAATGGTCTCCTCACTGTCCGAGGACGCCATGAGTGCTGTTCCAGACGAGCTCAGACAGGCAGGATACGGACTCGGCGCGACGAAGTTCCGCGTTACGACCACCGTCGTGATCCCGGCTGCGGCCTCGGGCATCTTCGCCTCGTTCATCTTGGCGTTATCCCGCGCGATTGGAGAGACCATGGTCGTCGCGATGGCCATGGGACTCCGACCGCGTATGCCGAAATTCCATGACGGACCGTTTGGGATTCCGATTCTCGCCCCCGTCGAGACGGTGTCAGACTCCGGTCAAACGATGACGTCAGCGATGGTCCAAGCCGTCACCAGCGACGTCAGTGCGGCTTCGCCGACCTACAAGAGCATGTTCGCGCTCGGGATCACCCTGTTCGGGATCACCTTCACCATGAACTACCTGAGCAACCGGATCGCCGCCCGTTACCGGGAGGAGTACCAATGAGAGGTGGTTCCCGTGGCTCCTGAACCTAGAATTCGCCACCGCGACGACCAGGCGGAGGTCCGTCGCGTTCGCGGGTTGTTTTTCAAGTTCCTTTGTCTCGCGGCGACGCTATTCGGGATCTCCGTGGTGAGCATCATGTTCCTCTACGTAGCAATCGACGCGTTCCGACCGTCAACGGCGGATCCAGGCTGGTATCTGGTCTTCCTCGGCGTGTTTGTCCTCCCCTCGTTCCTGTTTATGGCGGGAGTCCTCTTCCGAGACTTTGCGGCCGCCCGTATCGCCGCCGAGTCGGTGGGCGTCCCAATCGTTGGGATCCTCGTCGGCGGAGCCCTCATTGTCCTGTTTCGGGAGTTGATCACGCCCGAAGGGTGGGTCGGGCTCGTCCTGGCGGGGATCGCGACAGTCTCGGTCGTTACACTCCACCGACGGTATCGGCGGGAGGCCGCCCTCGAACGCCTCGGAATCCTGATCCTGGCACCGGTGCTTACCGTGTTCGGGATTCCAGCACTCTCGATCGATTATACGCTCTCGACTCCACTCACCGATACGGAGCTGGTCACGATCGCCTTCTCGATACCGACGCTGGTCCCCAGTGTTCGGGACCTGATTCCGGCCCTCCCGGTATTACCCCCCGACTGGTTCCTGTTGGGTGCGACCATAACGGTCCCCCTCGCGTACATGGCCGGACGGATCGTGGCCGATCGTCGCGAGGACGAGCGCGGCGTGCGCGAGGCGTTGGCCGGCGGGGCGGTCATCACGGTCGGGGCGGCCTCGATTGCGCCGTCGCTCGGCGTTCCCCCCTTGGCCACCGTGCTATTGTTGACCGGTCTCGCGATACCTGGCGGCACGTACGTCGAAGGCGTCTTCCGGCGTAGGACTGGTACCATCGGGTTGGCGTTCCCGGTCGTGGTGGTCGGCGGGATCCTGATCGGAACGTTGGTCACCGCGTCGCTGGGCTACGCGGGACCGGATGCGTGGCTCGATTGGAGCTTCCTGACGAGTGCCACCTCCTGGCAACCAGAGGAGGCCGGGATCTATCCGGCGCTCGTCGGATCAGTCCTCATCGTCGTCGTGATCGCACTCACCGCGTTTCCCCTCGGCGTGGGGGCGGCGATCTATCTCGAAGAATACGCCCCGACCGAGGGTCGACTTGCGCGGATCGTTGGACTCATCGAGATCAACATCGGCAACCTGGCCGGCGTCCCCTCCGTCGTGTACGGCTTGCTGGGATTGGCACTGTTCGTCCAGGGGATCGGCCTTCGGGCCGGCATCGTGCTCGTTGGCGGGTTGACCGTTGGATTGCTCGTCTTGCCGATCGTTATCATTTCGGCGCAGGAAGCGATCCGATCCGTTCCTGACTCGTTCCGTCGAGGGTCGTACGCCATGGGGGCGAGCCGGTGGCAGACGGTTCGGCGGGTCGTCCTCCCCGAGGCAATGCCCGGTATCCTGACGGGGACTATCCTGGCACTTGGCCGGGCGATCGGGGAAACCGCGCCACTTCTCATGATCGGGGTCGCCGCGAGCGTTCGGGCGACACCGAACGGCTTCTTCGATAAAACCGGGGCGATGCCGCGCCAGATCTTCACATGGTCCTCCGAGATCGAACCCGAATTTCGCTTCGGTGTGCTTGCGGCTGGGGTCATCACCCTCCTGATCGTTCTGCTCCTGATGAACGGGACGGCGATCGTCCTGCGGAACAAGTATCAACGGCAATCTTGATCGTTAGGAGAGGCGGCCGAGCGGGGTCACTCGTCGTCGCTGGCTTCGGCCTCTTTCTTATCCTTGATCTTCTTCAACCGGAAAATCTCTTCGCGCTCTTGCTCTTCGAGCTTCCGCTCGATGTACTCCTGGGCCTCCTCGAGTTCGGGCAGGAGCTTGAACTCGAGGGCGTTGACCCGGCGCTTGGTCGTCTCGATCTCCTCTAACATCTTCCGCATCGCCGTCTCGACCTCGGCCGCGAGGATCACGGTTTCGAGGAGCGATTCGTAGGCGGCCGCGGCCTCGTCGATGCGGGCGCTGGTGCCCATGACCCCGTACCCCCGTTCGTCCAGTCGTTTCTCGACCCGCGAGGACTCGATCTGGGGGACGACGACGCCCATCACGTTCTTTGACTGCAACGTGATCTCGGGGTGTTCCTTGAGGGCGGCTGCGGCCCCGCGAACGGCGAGGTCCCCTTCCAGCGCCCGGGCCACGTCGATGGTTTCCTGGGCTTCCTCGTAGTCGTCTTCGAGGTCGGCACGGACATCCTGGGCCTGCTCGAGAATGTCCATGAACTCGAGGACCAGCGCGTCGCGTTTGTCCTCGAGGGTGCTGTGACCGCGCCGCGAGAACTCGATGCGCTCGCGGATCTCCATCAGGTTCTTGCGCGTGGGTTTGACGTCGCTCGTGCTCATGATCGTGGGTCAGTCGTCCGCCGGGACGGGTTCCTCCTCGGCCTCCGCTTCCCGATAATGCTCGTCGATGAACGCTTGATCGACGCGGTGGAGCACGTCGTCGGGGAGCATCGAGAGGAGGTCCCAACCGATTTCGAGGGTTTCCTCGATCGACCGCTCGGTCTCGTAGCCCTGCTGGACGAACTCCTCCTCGAAGCGATCCGCGAAGTCGAGATAGAGGTTGTCCAGGTCGCTCAGGGCCTCGCGACCGACGATCTGCTCGAGGTCGCGCTTGTCGTTGCCTTCCGCGTACGACGCGTAGAGCTGGTCGGATACGTCGCCGTGGTCCGCCCGGGTCAGCCCTTCGCCGATGCCGTCGTCCATGAGCCGGGAGAGGCTCGGGAGCACGTCGATGGGCGGCTCGATCCCCTGGCTGTTCAGCGACCGGTCGACGATGATCTGGCCTTCCGTGATGTAGCCCGTCAGGTCGGGGATCGGGTGGGTGATGTCGTCGCTGGGCATCGTCAGAATCGGGATCTGGGTGACCGATCCATCCCGGCCGTGAATCCGGCCGGCTCGCTCGTACAGCGACGCCAGGTCCGTGTACATGTACCCGGGATAGCCCCGTCGACCCGGGACTTCCTCGCGGGCGGCGCCGATCTCTCGAAGCGCCTCGCAGTAGTTCGTCATGTCCGTCAGGATGACGAGCACGTGATAGCCGTGGTCAAAGGCGAGATATTCCGCGGTCGTCAGCGCGAGCCGCGGGGTGACGGTCCGCTCGACGGCGGGGTCGTCGGCGAGGTTCATGAAGACGACCGAGC
>CAYSMB010000090.1:0-7670 GCA_964432005.1 uncultured Halobacteriales archaeon | reverse complement strand
CCGACGGCACGGCCATCCGAAACATTACGGAACTCCCGGCGCCGTATTGGAGCGTCTCGAAGAGGCGGTTCGGATCCAGGCCTTCGGCTACCCCCAGCGAGAACGCCTCCAGCCCCAGGACGACGTGCCCGAGGGCCATGATGTTGCTGACCAGCTTCGTCGTCTTCCCCCCACCTAGCTCTCCCATGTAGTAACTCTCGCGGGAGATCGCCGCGAGGACGTCCTGGACGTCGCCGTCCCGATAGATCGTCTCGTCGCCGCCGACGGGGATGACCATGGTCCCCTTCCGGGCGAACTGCGGGCCGCCCGAGAGGAACGGGGCATCGAGGATGTGGACGTTCTGCTCGCGGAGATCGCCCGCTAACGCGCGAACTGGCTCCGGCGGGATGGTGCTCTGTTCGAGACAGATCAACCCATCGTCGGCGCCGGCGATCACCCCGTCCGACCCCAGGTACGCCGCTTCCACGATTTCGGGATAATTGAGTGCAGAGAGCACGATGTCCGACGATGCCGCGAGATCGGCGTTCGAGCCGGCGACCTCGCCCCCGTAGTCCTCGAGGGCCTCGCAGGCCGCTTCGTCGATATCGAACCCGACGACGTCGAAGCCGGCATCGATCAGACACCGCGCGACGGATCCGCCCATGCTGCCCAGACCGATTTGACCGATCGTTGGGGCCATAACGCACCCACCCGCAACCGGACTATAATCATGTGCCTCTCGGCGGCGACGCGGAATCGGTTGTTTATACCGCTCGCCCCACCAGCCCCGAGTATGGCCGTCGCCGAAGACCCCGAGCGGATCCTCGATCAGCTCGTCGAGGCGGGCCTCGTCGAGACCGTCGGAGACGAGCTCACGCCCACCCCAACGCTGCTGGAACGCCGAGAGACATTGACGGAAAAGGATGATCTCCGATCGCGGCTCCCCGACATCGCCTCCGAGGGGGCGAGCGCGTTCCTCGAATTGGCCGGGCGGACGCCATCCCTCCTCGCCGACTACGTGATCCTTTCGGAGCGGACCGAACTGGGGCACGGCGACAAGCTGCGGGCCCTCTCGATCTTCGACGGCCTGCTTGAGGATGCACCCGACGAAGGCGCCCCGAAGGCCTTTCTCCCAGTGGCCGGCGATCGGCTACCGCTTCACGTCAATCTCTACGAGAAAGCGATCGTCTATATCTGGCGGGAGGAGTGTCCCCCATGCGCAACGTTGCGGGAACGATTCGATGCGATCTTCGACGCCCCACCCGCCGATGTGGGGCTGTTCTCGGTCTACGGCCCGGACCACGCCAGAGCGTTGTACGAGTGGTATGACGTCTCCGGCGGCCCCGCCATCCTCTACTTCATCGGCGGCGAGGTCGACGCGCGCATGTATGGCGACTACGAGCGCTCGACGATCGAAACCGAGATCGACAAGCTCCGGGACCGGTAATCGACGTCTGGTGCAGCCGACGAGGTCATCCTCGTACTGAATCCCATGGGCCGCCGTCCGGTGGCGGTGACTTGCGACTCGATGAAGCATCGTCC
The DNA here is from genome assembly GCA_964432005.1 of uncultured Halobacteriales archaeon. Taxonomy (GTDB): domain Archaea; phylum Halobacteriota; class Halobacteria; order Halobacteriales; family SKNY01; genus SKNY01. The sequence continues at coordinate 6,149 of CAYSMB010000090.1, read as the reverse complement.
GTGCCTCAAGGAGTTCGAGCCAAAGCGTTCGAACGAGGAGCAGGCTCTCCCCCGCCCGGGGTCCGTCGGAATCGCGGGATGTCCAAACCTCTTTGAGCGTCGACGAAATCGATCCGACCGAATGCGCCGCGTCCCGAACCCGCTGAGACTGTTGCTTGTCGCGATCGGGCGGATCCTCGCCCGCTTCGGGTTGATCGAGGCCGAGCGGGCGCGGCGGACGGTCGATCTCGCCTGGCCCCGCATCGTCACGGGGCTCGCGCGGATGTCAAAGAGCGCGGTGGACGTGGCCATGGTCGGCGTAGCGGTCGGCCCAGCGGCGATCGCCGGCGTCGGGTTCGCCGGGCCGTACTGGGGACTGGCCTTTACGACCGGTGGGGGTCTGGCAGCCGGGACGATCGCCCTCGTCGCGCAGGGATTCGGCGCGGACGCGAGCGAGCGGATCGGGCGAGCGGTCCGATCGAGCGTCGTCCTCGTCATCGTGTTGACGCTGCCGATGGCCGTCGCCTTCTGGACGTTCCCCGAGGCGCTGATCGGCATCCTGACCGGCGAGGCCGCGCTCCGGCGCGAGGGCGCCGCGTATCTCAAGCTCCTGGCGCTTGGGGTCCCCTTCGCCGGTTTGAATCTCATCGGCAGCCGGACCCTCGTGGGCGCGGACGTCGCCTGGTCGGCGATGGTGATTCGCGCCGGCGGCGCGGTCGCGAACATCGCGTTGAACGCCGTGTTCATCTTCGGGCTCGGGCTGGGCGTCGTCGGCGCGGCGGGCGGCACCGTCCTTGCGAACGTGTTCGTCACGGCGATCTTCGTCGTGGGACTGACCGCCGGTCGCCTCCCCGGGATCGGGGCCCTGCCGGTGACGATCTCGCCGCGGGGCCGGTACGTCGACCTGGCGACCATCCGGGACATCGTGGAGATCTCGACGCCGGTCGTCGGCCGTAACCTGGTCTGGACGGTCGCGCGCTTTCCCATGCTGGCGTTCGTGGCGTTGTTCGGGTCGACGGTCGTGGCCGCTTACGTCGTCGCCCGCCGGGTCTGGATGCTGATGAACGCGCCGGGCTGGGGGTTCGGCCTCGCGGCCAGCAGCCTCGTGGGCCAATCACTGGGCGCAGACGACGAGACCACGGCCGAGGACTACGCCCGCGAAATCACGCGGTTCGCGGTCGCGACTTACGCCGTGGGGGCGGCAATCGTCCTCGTATTCGCCGAGCCGATCGTCGGCCTGTTCGTCGGCGAGAGCGGCGCCGACACGATCCCCATCGCTGTCCCGCTCGTGTGGGCGGCAGCCTTCGCCGTTGTTGCACAAGGGGTCAATCGCACGCTTTCGGGGGCGCTGGACGCCACCGGCGACACGAACTGGCCGTTCTACGGCCGGGCGCTCGGGATGTTCGGCGTGGCGATTCCGGTTGTCTATCTCGGCGTCCGGACACCCCTCGGGATGTGGGGGCTCTATCTGGCGTTTTTCGCCCAGACCGTTGTTCCGGCGGCCGTCGTGTACTACCGATTCTCGACGGGCAAGTGGAAGGCCATCAGCCGCCAGTACCGCCCGGACGCCGCGCTCGGCGACTGATCGGAACCACCGATTCAAGTGCGGTCGGCGGGATCGGGATGTATGGCAATGTACGGTCGGGTGGCCGATCTCCCGCTTTCGATCGACGAATACGCGTTGACCGCCCATGAACGAGATACCTCCAGCGGGTTCGCCCGCACGACGACGGAGATTTCGCTCGCGGGGCAACGCGAGGAGGGTGCGGGCGAGGATGTCACCTATGACCGGGACGACCACGTAGCCTTTCGCGAGGCCAAACCCCATCTATCGCTTGCCGGCGAGTGGACCGTCGGCGAGTTTTCCCGACATCTCGCGGAGACCGATCTCTTTCACGGTCGCGAACCGGGACGGCCGGATTTCCGTGCGTACCGTCGGTGGGGATTCGAGAGCGCGGCCCTCGATCTCGCGTTGAAACAGGCCGATACCCATCTGGCGACGGAGCTGGGCATGACGTACGATCCCGTCCGGTTCGTGGTCAGCACGCGGCTCGGGGACCCGCCGACGATCGATCGGGTCGAGGCTTGGCTCGACATCGATCCGGGGATCGAATTCAAACTCGATCCGACCTCGGATTGGTCTCGACCGCTCATGGACGCCATCGCGGCGACGGGGGCGGTCCGAGCGCTGGATCTGAAGGGGCGTTACGAGGGCACCGTCGTCGACCAGGCTGGCGATCCCGAGCTCTACGCCATGCTGCTAGAGGCGTTTCCCGAAGCCGTCATCGAGGACCCCCAGCTTAACGCGGAAACCCGCCCGATGATCGCGGAGGCCGTCGACCGACTTGCCTGGGACGCGCCGATCCACGGTCTCGCGGACATCCACGACCTGCCCTGGGAGCCCGCCTGGCTGAACATCAAGCCCTCGCGGTTTGGTTCCGTCCGTTCGCTCTTCGAGGCGATCGAGCACTGTCGTGGGGAGGATATTCGCATGTACGGCGGCGGCCAGTTCGAGCTCGGTGTCGGGCGGGCGCACATCCAGGCCATAGCCTCGCTGTTCTATCCGGGCGCGCCGAACGACGTCGCTCCGCGGTCGTACAACGCGCCCGAACCCCGCCGAGGGTTGCCGTCGAGCCCCCTCGTTCCGTCGGGCGATCCCGTCGGACTCGAGTGGTCGTTCGGCGCCTAAGCGCGCAGGCGGGAAGATATCAACCCGGAGGTATGTTCACCGAAGACGAAAACGTTTACTGGCAATCCTCGCAGGATACCTGCATGGACGCCCGGTCGTACACGTCGCCGATCCTCGTCGCCGTCGGGCTTTTCCTGGTCGTCATGTTGGCCGTCGAAGTCGGGATTCGCGTGGTGACATCGGCGGAGGCGATCGATGTCGTGGGGGTCGTCAACGTCGTGATGACCTTCCCGTTTCTCGCGATGTTGCTCGGGGTGGGGTACGCGCTATGGGGGGCCGATGCCGAGGAGCTAGAGCACGCACGCATCGTTTCATGGGTACTCGGCGGGACGGCGTTGTTCTTCTCGTTTTTCCTCATCATTGCGCTGTTGGGGGACGACGATCTGTTCACACAGATCCAGACCGTTCGGTGGGCGATCGCCGCAGGAGCGGGCAGCGGCGCGCTCGTCGGCTTTTTCGAATTCCGGGCGATCGAACGAGCGCTCGCCCAAGAACGAGTCCAGGAACACAATGAGGACCTCCAGGACGAGAAGGCGCGTTTGGACGAGTTCGCGAGCATCATTTCCCACGACCTACGGAACCCGCTAAACGTGGCCGAGGGGTATCTCGAGCTACTGGCCAAGGATTACGAGGACGAGCGGTTCGACCGGATCGAGCGGGCCCACGACCGGATGCACCAGATCATCGAGGACACGTTGATCCTCGCCCGGACGGAACACGAGGTCGACGAGCCCGAACCCGTCGACATCGGCGAAATCGTCGAGGAATGCTGGGAGACCACCGACACCGCTGATGCGAACATCGAGATCGTGGGAGAGGCGACGATCGCCGCCGATCCCCAGCACGTCCGGCGGCTCTTCGAGAACCTGATTCGGAACGCGGTCGAACACGCAGGGGAGGACGTCAACGTCCGCGTCACCGTGACGCCGGAGGGCTTCATGTTCGAGGACGACGGTCCAGGGATCCCACCGGATCGGCGAGCAGACGTCTTCGAAGCGGGCCATAGTACCTCCGAAGATGGAATTGGGTTCGGCCTACGCATCGTCCAGCACGTCGCCGAGGCCCACGGATGGGAGATCGAACTCACCGAGGGCGACGATGGCGGCGCCCGATTTGACATTACGGACGTCGAATTCCTCGAGCGGTAGGGTCGATGTCCGATCGGGCGCTCGAACGAGAGCTCCTCCGCTCACTAGAGGATGGTGGGACGACCATCCGCGAACTGGTCGACATCCTCGACGCCGATCACGCGACCGTCCGGACGGCGATGGACGCCCTGGAGAAGGACGGGCACGTGTCCGCGAGCTCGCGCGGCTATTTCGAGGTCTACGCGCTGACCCAGCGTGGCCGGGATCGCATCGAGGCGACGTGACCGATCCCGGTTACGTCGGCCGATTCTGAACAATGAGCGGCGGTGGATTTTTGCGTCTCCCATGCATGAGAATGACATGCGATGTGCCACGGCTACGACACCCTCGAAGAACTAGAGGCCGAGTTGGTTGCCGAGGAGGACGTCGAGGAATCGGACGACGAACCCGAACCGATCGAGGCGCCGGCGTAACCTCCCGACGGTATCACTCGTCGACGGCCTCGACCGGCCGTCGTTCCGCCGCGCGCTCGGCCGCGTGTTTGCCTGCGATCCGGCCGGTGGCGAGCCCGAGCGACAGCCCCAGATAGTAGTAGCTCTCGTTCTCCGAGCGCCCGGCCTCGATCCCGACGGCGTACAGGCCCGGTATCGGTTCGAGCTTGATGTCCTTCATCGACATCGGCAACAGCCCCATCGAGCTGATCGAGCGCGGGCGCGAGAGGACCTCGGCGTTGTGGTTGACGTCCAGCCCGCCGCGGAAGAAGACGATCCCCGGCTGGACGCCGACGGCGTAAAACGGCGGCGTCTTGATCGGTTCCTGGTTGGCGCTCCGGGGCGGGTCGAGCGATTCCCCCGCGTCCGCGTCGACGGCCTCGTTGAATGTCTCGATCGTCGCGACCGCCTGGTCGCCGTGAGCACCTTGTTCGTCGAGCCACGCCCCGAGCGCCTCGAGGCTCTCGGCCTCGGTGACGGGCGCCCCGAGATCCCGGGCGTACTCGACGAGGTAGCTCACCTCCGGGCCTTCTGCCAGCTGGCCGGTATGGGACGTGTAGATGTCTTCGTCGATCACGAGGTAGGCGGTCCCCTCGATTTCTTCGACGAAGTCGTTGATGTACGTGATCGAGCCGACCTGGTGGGCGGACTCGTCGGTAAACCGGCGCCCGTCGGGTCCGAGCGCGACGGCGGCGGTCTCGTACATCTGATCGCACCGGATGTCCTCGAAGGAGATCTCCGCCGGCGGCGCGGGCTTGCTATGGCCGACGGGGTTGGCGAGCCCTTCGGTGGCCTTTGCCCCGTGCTCGAGCGCGGCCAGGTACCCGTCGCCGGTCGAGTAGGAGTGCCGGTTCATGATGAAGTCGGTGTGGCCGAGGTAGCGCTGGACGAGCTCCTCGTTGCCCACGAACCCGCCGGTCGCGAGGATGACGTTGGGGGCCTCGATCGTGAACTCCCCGCGCTCCTCGTTGTGTGCGACCGCGCCGACAACTTCCCCCTCTTCCATCACGAGATCAGTGAAGGCCGTCTCCAGCATGATCGTGCCGCCGTCGTCCTCGATCAGATCGCCCATGTGCTCGACGAAGTCCGGCGGGTCGATCTGTGCGATCCGTTCGATGGACTCGCTCAACCATCGGTGGGCGGGATCGCGGATCGTGACGCCTTTCGCTTCGAGCCATGCGACGCCGTCCTCGACGGGCTCGAATGCATCGACGTCGGGATCCTTCGAGGGATCGACGGCGATCGTCCCGCCGGTGATCGGGGCGTTCCCCCCCAGCTGGTGGCCCTTCTCGAGCAGGATGACGTCGGCCCCCTGTTCGAGTGCGCGCACGGCCGAGACCAGCCCGGCGGCCCCGGACCCGGCTACGACGACATCGGTTTCCACGGCGTTTGCACCTGGATCCATCCTTGCGTCACCTGGATAAAACGCTTTCCGGCCCTTTCATCCGGTCTCGGCGAACAGCGGGTCCTGTCCGTCGCGGTCGATGTCGCCCTTGAGGGTGTCGCCGACGTACTCCTCGAAGAGCTTGGCGATCGCGCGGGTGTCCTCCTCGCCGTACCCGTTCGCCGCGGCCGCGGTGTACTGCTGGAGGATCGTGCTGGTGATGTGCATCGGGTAATCGAGCGCCTCGCCGGCCCGAAGCGCGTATCGCAGGTCCTTTTGGGTGTACGCCAGCGGGAACTCGGGCTCGAAGTCCCGTTCGAGGACGCTGGGCATGTGGACGCGAAACATCAGCGAGGTGGCCCCGCCGAACTCGAGTATCTCGTAGAGTTGCTCCGGGTCGAGGTCGTATCCGAGCCCGAGGGCCATCGCCTCCATCGCTAGGGCGGTATTGCCCAGCGAGATGGCGTTGTTCACGAGCTTGGTCGCCTTGCCGTTGCCCACCGCGCCGACGTAGTGGT
>CAYSMB010000089.1:0-7676 GCA_964432005.1 uncultured Halobacteriales archaeon | reverse complement strand
TCCCCAGAGGACCGCGTTGACGCTGACGGTCGGGACGAAGTACGCCGAGATCCGATCGGCGAGGTTCTGGATGTCCGGCTGGCGGGCCTGGGCCGCCTTGACCGTCTGCACGATCTGCTGGAGCGCCGTGTCCTCGCCGACCTTCGTGGCCTCGACGAGGAGCACGCCGTTCTCGTTGATCGTCGCCCCGACGACCTCGTCGCCGGCGGACTTCTCGACGGGCACGGACTCGCCGGTCACCATCGACTCGTCGACGGCCGACTGGCCGTCGACCACGACGCCGTCGGTCGGGATCTGTTCGCCCGGTCGGACCTTCATGCGGTCGCCCACCTCGACCGTATCGACGGGCACCTCCGTCTCGTTGCCGTCCTCGTCGACGATCGTCGCCGTGTCCGCCTCCATTTCCAGCAGCGTCCGGAGGGCCTCGCCGGCCTGACCTTTCGATCGGGCCTCGAGGTAGTTGCCCAACGTGATGAACACCAGGATGAACGCGGCGGTGTCGAAGTACACATCCCCGGCGATCCCCCCGAGCAACACCGCCACGGAGTAGAGGTACGCCGTCGAGGAGCCCAGGGCGATCAGCACGTCCATGTTCGCGCGTCGGTTCTTGACCAGCGCCTTGTACGAGTTCTCGTAAAACGGCCGACCGAGGACGATCTGGACGGGCGTCGCCAGCGCGAACGCGATCCAGCTGACCCGGAGGCCGAAGAGCTCCTCGCCGATCAGGCCGAGCTCCAGCAAGTGATCGGCCATGAATGCGAGCAACGGGAGCGAAAGCGCGGCCCCGAACAGGGTCAGTCGGAGCTGGCGGCGGATCTCCTCGCGGCGGGCGGTCTCCCGCACGTCGCCCGCCGCATCACCATCGGTGTCTGTCTCCTCTCTGACGGGCGTATACCCGGCCTCCTCGATGGCCGAATAGAAGTCAGTCCGACTCGCTTCGCCCGGATTGTACGTGATGTGGGCCTCGTCGGTCGCAAAATTCACGTCCGCGGCGACCACGCCGGGTGTCCCTTCGAGCGCATCCTGCACGGTCTCCGAGCAGTTCGCACACGACATGTCGGTGATCGCGATCGTCACGGTGTTCTGGACCGGCGTGTAGCCAGCGTCCCCGATGGCGTCGTAGATCTCGCCGAGCGAGGTCGCGTCGGGATTGTACGTGACCGACCCCTCGTCGGTGGCGTAATTGATGCTGGCACTCGAGACGCCCTCGAGGCCATCGAGCGCGTCGGCGATGGTCTGCGAGCAATTCGCGCAGCTCATCCCCCGGATATCGAGATTGACCGTCCGTTCACTCATTGGTAGTAACAACGGGCCCCTGCTTCAACCCGCTTTCCCTTTCATCCATTCAGTTGTCCGCCCTCTGGAGTTTGGAATCTAAGGCGGGGCCGCTCAGTCGGCCCGCTGCTGTAACTCCTCGTAGCGCTCCTCGAATCGAGCCTCGCAGGAGGGACAGCAGAACTGGTAAAGTTCCCCGTCGATCCGGCTGGTCGTGCCCTCGCTGTCGACCGTATTTCCACACTGGGCGCAGGAAAGCGCGAACTCGGTGCCGCCGAGGTCCGGCGCCCACTCGATGCCAGCGACCAGGGTCACCTCGAAGTCCGCGATATCGTCGGCGGAAACGGTCCCGTGTAGCCAATCGCCCACGTCGTTGTCCGGCACCCGGGCGAAAACGACCAAATCGCCCTCGGCGGTGGTGAATACGTGTTCGACCGCCCCCGCGTCCACGAGTTCGTCCCCGATCGACCCGGGATCGCTCCCAGCCACCTCGATGGAGAGGAGGACCGGGATGCCGCCACGAAATTGCGATCGATCGACCTCGAGCGTGAACCGGTTGATCACCCCACGCTCCTGCAGCCGAGCGACGCGATCGGAGACGGCTGGAGCGGAGAGGCCGACGGCGTCGGCGATCTCGCTGAACGGCCGCCGTGCGTCCGAGAGGAGCAGTTGGAGGATCTCGTGGTCGGTGTCGTCGAGTTCGTGCATGGACGGGCGTATAATGGCCAGAGGCTAAAGCGATCCGGCTATCTCCTTATGAAATCAAAGGTATCTCCGCGATCGGACAATGATTCTGAACCGCAGCGCCGGCAACCAACCCATCGGTTGGCGACCGTGACTGTCACGACGACCGAGAGTGTCCGCACGGCTTGGCGAGAGTCCGCCGAGGCGATGGGGGCACGTGAAGGGGCTCCGGAGGCCTACGAGCAGCTCCGACAGGCGGAAACGTTGCTGGAATCGAGCGATGCGACCGTCTCCCAGCTCGAACGGGCCGGCGATCTCGCCGACGAGGCCCGCACGGCCTTCGAAAACGCCGCGGAAGCCTGAACCGGCGGCGACGTCACTCGGCGCCGTAGGTCGCGGTTCGTCCCCACGTCGTCGCCTTCCCCCACAGGCCCGAGCGCATACACTCGAGTTCCACGATCTGGGAATTATCGACGAACAGGTTCACGTTCGGCCCGAAGTTCTTGACGTACCACTCGAACATCTCCGGACCCGGCGCCTCGAAGACGCAGTTCTCCGGACCCAACTCGTTGGCAAGCTGGTAGGCCACGTCCGTCCGCCACTCGACGACCTCCTCGGTGATGCCCTCGGCCTCGATCATGAGCAAGTCCGCCCCCGCCTCGAGATGTCGGTGACCCTCCGCGATCGCCTGTTCGGGACTTTGCTGGCCCTGTTCTTCAAGAATCTCCGGATCGGTCGCCCCGCCCGCCCCGAACTGGACGTTGATCTCGGGTTTCGGCTCGATCTCGTACTCGGAGACGACCTTCTCGGTCATCGCGACCATGTCGTCCGGATCGATCGCGAGAAATCCGCTGGACAGCTCGACGATGTCGAATCCGAGGCGTTCGGCCTCCTCGAAGTACCGATCGACGTGATCGTTATCCCGGACGAGGACGTTCTCGACGAACCCGCCGGTCGAGACCTTGACGTCGTACTCGTGACAGATATCGATGAGCTCCCGGACGGCGTCCTCGGGCATCAGGGCGAAGGAACCGCCGCTGAACTTGTAGATATCGACGTACCAGCCTATCGTCTCGAGGATGTCGCGCAGCTCACGCGGACCCATCGGATCGTAGTACGGCCCGCGGATTTCGGTGATGCCCCGGTCCCGGGGTTTCTCGGGGCGTTCGTTGCGGTGCAAGAAGGCAAACGGCCGATCTGGCGCGGTCATGCCCACAATCATAGGGACTAAGCCGACCTAAGTCCTGGGTCGGAACCCTACTCGAGCAGCCCCGTGAGCTCGTCCGCGGTGTGATCCTCCAGGTTACGCACGGTCTCGACGATGCGAGCCCGGTGCTCGCCGTCGTACCGGTCGGCCGTCATCGACTCGAATTTCGCCTCGATCCCCGCCCAGTCCATCGGATCGGTCGGATGCCCCTGGAACGCGGACTTTTCGTTGGGGTAGAGCGTCCCGTCTTCGAGTTCGACCTCGAGATGTGCAGGCATCTCGCCGGCCTCGAAGCGTTCGGTCAACTGGGGGTCGGCCTCGACATCGACGCGTCGCAACAACGCCTGGACGTCCTCGCGCTGGATGCGTTCGGGCTCGTAGGCCGCATTCGTCATCTCCCGATCGATGAGCGCGGCCGCCAGCATGTACGGCAGGGAGTGATCGGCCTGGGCCTTCGTCTCGACCTCGTACCGGCTGCCCTCCCCACCGCCGATGATCAGCTTCGCTCCGCCGAAGGTCTCCAGGCGGATCGCCTCGACGTCCGCCGGTTCGATGGCCTCGCGCTCGGCGAGTTCGATGATCCCCTCGACGGCCGATTGGGCGTAGGTCTCGGCGACGTACCGCTTGGTCATCGTGTCGAACACGCGCGTGCAGCCGACATCGAGGTCGACCGAGAAGTCCTGCTCGGCGATCACTTCCTTCCAGCCCTTCTGGCCCTCGAAGAGGTTGACCGGCCCCTCCATCCCGTTTTCCGCCAGCAGCACCGCGTACATGGCATTGCGGGCGGCGTTGGCCGATGCGATGCCCTTCCACTCGTTGATCCCGCCGGTGCGCGTGACCCGGAGCGCGTTGTGGGCCGTGCCGGCGATCCCGATCGCGTGCCGGAGCTCCTCGTGCTCCAATCCGAGGACCTTGCCCGCCCCGGCGGCCGCCGAGATGACGGTGTGGGTGACGTGATCGAACCCGCGATCCCGCACGGGAGCGTTCCACGCCAGCTCTCCCTGTATTTCGTAGGCTACCCCGACACCTTCGATGAGCTCCGGCCCTGTCGCATCGACGAGTTCCCCGGCGGCCAACACGCTGGCGATGTTGTCGCTTGGATGGGGGGTCTCGCCGGGCGCGAGAAACGAGTCCATGTAATCGAGATATCGCGTCAGCGCCGTGTTGTACATCGCCGCCTGTGACGGCCCGACCGTTTCAGCTCGCCCCCACAGCCGACACGGCCCGTCGCCACCGACGGCCGTCGCCGTCGCGCCCACGGCCTCCACGGGGGCCGCGCCCATGGCCCCCACCGCGATCCCGACGGAGTCGAGAACGCGTTTTTGCAACTCCCGGCGGACATCCGGCGAGAAGCCATCGTACGAGACGGCCGTGACGAAGTCCGCGAGCTCGGTGGTGGTCGTCATAGCGCTTACACGGCGTGCACGGCCAAAGGGGTGGCGCCGCCGGACAGTCCAATCCGTAACTATACATCCGACGATGGGGAATGGCCGATATGATCGAGGTACTCGCGCTCGCGATGATGGACATGCCGGGCCCGGACTTCGGCTGGGGGCCAAGCATTGCCGGGAGTGGCGTGGGGGCGTTTCTCACGACGCTCGTGATCGGCGCGATCCTCGTCGCGCTCGTACCGGATTTTACCGAACGCATGATGGGCAAGGTGGTCGAGGACCCGGTCGGATCCTTCATCTACGGGGTGATCTGTCTGGTCTTTATCGTCATCGCGGCCGTCCTCATGGCGATCACCATCATCGGGCTGGTGATCGCGATCCCGATCGCCCTGCTGGCCTGGCTCGTCTGGGCGGTCGGCTCGGTCATCGCGTATCTCGCGATCGCCGACCGGCTGGTCGGGCATGGTGATGGGTGGCTGAAGCCGCTGATCGTGGCCGCCGCGATCAACGGCGCTCTCGTGTTAACGGGCATCGGCGGGCTCATCTCGTTTATCATCGGCGCGACCGGGTTCGGGACGATCCTGCGCTCCCGATACGGGTGACCCGTACACCGGGTGCCGAGGAACGTGACCGCACAGCCCGGATCCGGCGATTCACAACCGTTATAGGACCGAATTGGGCCCTTCACCCATGGAGCGGCGCGTCGGGGTCGACGTCGGGGGGACGTTCACGGACGTCGTGACGGTCGCGGACGGCGAGATCAGCGTCCGAAAGGTCCCCTCGACCCCCGACCAACCGGCCGAGGGGGTCTTCGATGGGCTTGCCCCGGTAATCGACCGGAGGATCGACTTTCTCGGCCACGGGACGACCGTCGCCACGAACGCCGTCCTGGAACGCGACTGGGCCGAGACCGCCCTGATCACGACCGAGGGGTTCCGGGATGTCCTGGAAATCGGCCGGGGGGACCGTCCGTCGCTGTACGATCTACAGGCCGAGAAACCCGAGCCCGTCGTCCCCCGGCACCGCCGGCATCCCGTCGAAGAACGCATGGACCCCCGCGGCGACGTCGACACACCGCTCGATGCATCGGCCATCGATTCCGTGGTCGACGAGCTGGACACTCAAGCGATCGAAAGCGTCGCGATTGCGCTCCTGTTTGCCTTCGAAAACCCGGCACACGAAAACCAGCTCGCGGAGGCACTGGCCGACGCCGATCCGGACCTTTCGATCTCCCGCTCGAGCCGCGTCCTGCCGGAGATCCGCGAGTACGAACGGACGCTCGCGACCGCGATGAACGCCGCGCTCAAGCCGGTCATGGAACGGTATCTCGGACGGCTGGAAACGGACCTGGCGGAGCGAGACGTCGCGACGCCGCTCCGGCTCATGCAATCGAACGGTGGCATCATTCCGGCGAGGGCTGCTGGGCAGCGCCCGATCAACACGCTGCTGTCCGGCCCCGCCGCCGGCGTCGAAGGCGCCGCCCATCTCGGGCGGCTGGCCGGCCACGATGACGTCATCACGATGGACATGGGCGGGACCTCGTGTGACGTCTCCCTGGTGCGCGAGGGCGAGCCGGTCACGACCACCGAAGGAAGCGTGGGCGAGTACCCGATCGGCGTCCCGATGGTCGATGTCCACACCATCGGCGCCGGCGGTGGATCGATCGCCTGGATCGACGACGGCGGCGCCCTCCGGGTCGGGCCGCGGAGTGCGGGGGCTGAGCCGGGACCGGTATGCTACGGTCGCGGCGGCGAGCGACCGACCGTGACCGACGCCCACGCCGTCCTCGGCCGGATCGATCCCCAGGTCCTCTTGCCCGATTCGCTCGACGCGGACGTTTCCGGTGCCCAGGCGGCGATCGACGAACACATCGCCGAGCCACTGGAGCTCTCGACGGTCGAGGCGGCCGCGGGGATCCTCCGGGTAGCCAACGCGAACATGGAGCGGGCATTGCGCGTCGTCTCGGTCGAGCGGGGCCACGATCCCCGATCGTTCGCCCTGGTGGCCTTCGGGGGTGCCGGCCCGCTCCACGGTGGTCGACTGTGTCACCGGCTGGACATGCCCCGAGTGCTCGTCCCCCGGCCGGCCGGGGTGCTGTCCGCGCTCGGACTGACCCTTGCGGATCTGGTCTCCGATTTCAGTACCTCCCGAGTCCGGCCGTGGGCGGAGGTCGATCCGGACGAGTTGAGTGAGACGTTCTCCTCATTCGAGAAAGAGGGACGGGACGATTTGGTGTCGGCCGGTATCGACCTCGAAAATATCGAACTCGAGCGGACGGTGGACATGCGCTATCGGGGCCAGTCGTTCACGATATCGATCTCGATCGAGGAGAAGCTCGACGATGCAGGAAAGCACGCCGTCGCCGATCGGTTTCACGACCGCCACGCCAGCCGGTATGGCCACGCGGCGCGGGAGGAGCCGCTGGAGCTGGTCACCGTCCGCCTGCGGGCGCGCGGAGAGGTGGAACCGCCGTCGCTTGGGCGTGTCGACGCCGACCGGGATCCGGCGCCACGGAAGCGAGATGTCTGGTTTCCCGGCGGGATGCGCGAGACAACCGTCCGCCGGCGGGAACGACTGGAGGAAGCGGATGTCCTCGAGGGCCCAATGGTCATCGAGGGCACCGAAAGCACCGTGCTCGTCCATCCCGGCCAGACCGCCTGGGTCGATCCACATGGGACGCTGGTGATCGAGGCCGATGAGGGGGCTCGACGATGAGCGTCGATCCGATCACGCTGGAGGTTCTCCGAAACGGCTTCTCGGCGGTCGCCGAGGAGATGAACGCGACGCTCGTCCGGTCGGCGTACTCGCCGAACATCAAGGAACGGAAGGACTGTTCGTGTGCCGTCTTCGACGCGGGCGGGGAGATGCTTAGTCAAGCCGAGAACATCCCCGTCCACCTCGGCGCGATGCCGTTCTCCGTCGCCGCCGCGATCGAGGAGTATCCCGTCGATGAGCTGCACCCGCGCGAGGGTATCCTCGTAAACGATCCCTTCCGCGGCGGGGCCCACCTGCCCGATCTCACGCTGATCTCGCCGGTCTTCGTCGACGACGAGCTGCTCGGGTTCGTTGCCAATCGGGCCCATCACTCCGACGTCGGCGGAGCGAGCGCCGGGAGCGTC
>CAYSMB010000088.1:0-7680 GCA_964432005.1 uncultured Halobacteriales archaeon | reverse complement strand
GCGGATGCGACTTCGGCGCTGAGATCCGAGTCCGGCCCGCCGGCGGTCGGGAGGAGGATCCGGGACGGATCGAAGCCTCGGTCCTTGAGAACGAGGAAATCGCAGGGGATCGTGTGAGTGAGTTCCTCGAAGGGCCGACCGGTCTGGACGCTGTCCCAAACCTCGTTGGGACCCCACTTCATGAGAACCGTGTCCGCATCGTCCTCCTGGGCTTGGCTGAAGATATCCTCGAACGGGCTAAACGACAGGATCGTCGACGTCTCGAGGGTGCCGTCGTAATCGTCCAGGGTGGCAGTCATCTCGTCCATCTGGGTCGTCGACTCGGCGATGATGCGCCGGCGCTGGGCGTTGCTCCACTTGAGGGGGGGATGCTGGGGCAGTCTGACGACGTGGACCAGATGGATGTGGGGCGCCTCGTGCCGGCCGGCGACGGTTTCGGCCAACTCGAGGAGGTCGCGGTCCGTCCGGGTGTTCGATACCGGCACGAGCAACCGGAAGTCCGCCCCGACCGCGGCGCTTCTGCCGTGATGTTCGATCAGCGGCACGTACCACCGGCCGACGAGTCCGCCGAAGACCCATTCCCGCGGCGTCAACCGATGGACGATGTCCTCGTCGGCCATCTTGCCGAGCCGCTGCTCGCTGGTCTGGTAATAGTTGACCATCGTCACCAACACGATCCCGCCGACGGTGTTGCCGAGCAACACCGGAATCACGAAGTCCGTCATGCCGACGAGGATGCCAATCTCCCCGAGGAAGACGAGATACACCGTTTCCGTGAACGATACGACGACGTGATAGAGGTTCCCCAGCGGGATCGTGAGGAAAGCGAGATAGATAACGACCACGCGGGAGATGGTATCGCGGGCGGCGTATTCGACCCAGACGACCCCGGCGACGATCAAGCCCGCGATGGCCCCTTTGAAGAACAGATTCGCCGGCGCTTCCCTGACCCCTTTCATCGAGAGATCGAGCGCGACGGCGGCCGTTTCGGCGGGGAATACGCCGGTCCAGGCCAGCACCGCCGCGCCGATCGCCCCACCCGCGAAATTCCCCCCGAGGACGACCAGCCAATGACGTAGGAGGGCGGTGACACTCGCGAGCCGTTCGAGGGTGAGGGTCACCGGGGGGAGGGTGTTCTCGGTGTACAGTTGATAGCCGCCGATGATGATGTAAATAAAGCCGAGCGGATACAGCAAGGCACTCAATACCGGATGGCCGTCGGTCGAAGCAGTCAACGACGCATACGCGAGGAACGTGATCGTAATCGCGAGCCCGGCGGCCATGCCCGAAAAGAACAGCTCGCGCTTGCCCGCGGTGATCTCCTCGTCGGCGGCCGCGATGATGCGCTGGAACACCTCGTCGGAGGAAAAGCGATCGCGAATCACCGCCCCCGCGGCGGGAGCGATGCTCTCGCGGCGTTCGTCCTCCTCGATCGGCGGGTCCACCGACGACATGTTGGTGGGCGCGTCGGACGATCCCCTAAAGGTTCCCGTTGTGCCGAGTGCTCGCCGAACGAGCCGCCTCAGGTCCCCTCCGGACAATCCTCGATGTATTCCTGTGCGTAGGGATGCTCCGGCGATCGATTCAGGACCTCTTCCATCCGGGCGACGGTCGTCTCGCAGTCCTCTCGCCAATACGCATCGAGACCCGCCAGGAACGTCTCGTGGGTCGGCCCGACTTCGATGTCAACGCCGGCCTCAACCATGAAGCCCTCAGCGAGTTCGATCGGGAGTCCGAAGCCGACCTCCTCGATCCGTGGATCGGCGGCTTTGAACGTCGCAATCCCCACGACTTCCCCATCGGAGTTGTACATCGGCCCACCGCTGTTCCCGCCGTTGAGGGCCGCATCGGTCTGGATGGTGTTGAGGCCGTTCGCGAGTTCGCGCCGGGCGCTCACCACGCCGCGTGTGAGTGTCGGCTCGAGCGTGATCGATCGCTCGCCGAAGACTTGCTCGACGCCGATCGCGGGGTAGCCGATCACGAAAATGGATTCGCCGGTATCGAGCTCCGAGGCGTCCCCGAGCGTCACCGTGGGCAGGTCGGTTTCGTCGACGGAAAGCAATGCGACGTCTCGCCCGACGATCCATTCGTCCGCCTGTTCGCTCGCGAATTCCCCCGTGCGAACGATCTCGGCGTCCCAACTGGCCACCTCCAGATCGGTATCCGGCGTCGCGCTGCCGTAGAGGACGTCGATCTCCGTCCCGATGTCCTCGAACCGAACCCGATCAGCGATATGACTCCAGAGTCTGGCGAACAGGATTTCCTCGACCTGATTGATTTGCTCGTCCGAGAGGTCGCCGCCCTCGACGAGACCAGATCGAAGTGCCTCGACCAGGAGATCCGCAAAGTTGATTAGCAGCGTGCGCTCGGGCGTGTCATCGACGACGACATGGGCGTTGCTTACGAGGTAGCCGTCCGGCGAGACGATAAACCCGGATCCACGCGAGCGCGCGACGACCTCGTCGGAGAACGTCTCGTCTTCGAGGGCGTCAAGAACCACGGTGTGCTCAGCCCGGGTAACCGGGGAACGATCGTCCTCGAATCGTTCCGAGAGCCCGTACGTCCGCAGACGTTCGCCCTCCTGATTGTAGAGTTGCAGCTCCTGGGCGCCGTTCGATTCCATGATCTCGTACCCGTAGCTAAACTCCTCCCCGTTGGAGAACGTGAGGACGAGCAGGTTTTGGTCCCTGTCCGAGAGGAATGTTCCCTGGTAATCCGTTCCATCCAGGGTCCAGAAGAAATTGCGATTCGGCTGGAAGGTGAGCGACTCCTCACCGCCCGTCCACTGCCCGAGCAACCGTGGATCGACGAGGTCGACCCATCGGAAGGCGGGGGTCAGTGCGGTACCGGTCATCTCCCGGGAGATGAACGTGATCGCCGCACGATCGCGCTCGACCGTGCGTTGTTCGATACTCGGCAGCTCCACCGGCGGATCGGCGTCCTCCTCGCCGTCTTCGGCCCCATCGGTCTCGTTCCCGTCGGCGTCAGCGCCGTCGGTGCCGCTCGAGTCGCCTAGACACCCAACCAGTCCGACGGCCCCGGCGGCCGTCGCCGCGCGAAGGAATTGGCGACGATCCGGAACAGAAGTTGTATGCTCTGACATGTATTGGCGTTATGAACTCTTGATGACGTATGTTTCCCCTAACCGGTCCCCCAGTCGTTGTCCGTCGGCCGACCGCCAGATCAGGATGGCCCCGACCAAATAGAAAAACAGGCCGTCCACGACGCGTATCACGTTTCTGATCACCGAGGCGCGCATCTCGAGGGACCCCCCGGATTCCCCGACTACTCGGAGGCCAACGAAGACCTTACCGACGGTGGTGGCGAACAGACCTTCGACGAGGACGTAGTAGCCGAAATACGACAGGATCCACAGAAATGCCGGGCCACCCCGGAGCTCGAATCCCGTCGGCGTCGTCATCCCCGTCGCGAGCGCGATCCCGTACCCGGCAATCGCCCAAACCACCAGATCGATGAGCACGGCAACAGCGCGGAGGCCGACCCCGGCCGTGTTGGTAGTGGCCATGTTCGATCAGGCGTTGGTCGGCTCGATGTCCTCGTTGACGACCAACAGCCAGTATTCGCCCTCGCCGAGCGTGATGGTATCGTTGACCGAGCCGAATCCCGTCCAGATCGCCCCTTCGATGGCCTCGAACTCGCCGTCATTGCGGAGTCGATCGAGTTCGCCGTGTTCGATCCCGTAGACCCCGATGTCGGGGCCTTCGGTCACTTCGACGATGTATTCGATATCGTACTCGGCCTGGAGGAAGAACTCCCACGCGTAGAAATCGCCCGGCTCGACCGTTTGCTCCTCGCCGTCGATAAGCGTTTCCTCGCCCTCCTCCCCGTGCGCGATCAACGTGGCCTCGACGCTGGCCGGATCGCGACTCCCACCGATGCAACCGGCTAGCCCGGCAAGGGTGGTCGCGCCAAATCCGCCAAGGAAAGATCGCCGATCGAGCGTCTGTCGGACGCTTGGAAAGTTCACCATGATGGACGATTCAACTAAGTCACCTTGTTAAAAGTTGTCGGATTCCCCAGGGTTCCGGCCTTGAGATGCTTCGAGGTGGCCTTTGAATCGCGAGAACCCCATGATCGCCAGGACGTGAAATTCAACGAGAATGAGGACGCTAATCACGATGATCCCGACCTGGGTGGGCGTCGAGAGCAGCCCCAGGGATACGATCAGGGTGGTCGCACAGGCCGGGGCGTGGATGGTGTCGGTCGCGATCATCGCCCAGCTGGTCGCGATGATCGACAGGGTGGCGCTCCCGGCCAGCCGCAACCCCTCGACGCTGAACGCGGGCGGAGTCGCCGTAATGGTGACTCCCGCCGCCAAGAGCCAATACGCCAGCAGTCCGGCCACACCGCCGATGAGATGGCTCCCAACGACGCGATACGTTCGGGTCCGCTCGCCGCTGCGTTCGAATGCAAGGATGAAGGCCGAAGGGCCGAGACTCGGGAAGATAAACGGCTGCCCGGTGGACCAGGCGATGCTCCCGAGGACGGTAAAGAGGACTCCTGCATACAGGCTCGTGCCGATGCGCCGTCGATCCATCCTGGGTAGCCTTGCGAGAGAGAGTCGTACGGCTATGCTTGATCATTGCGATGTTCGCGGTTCCTGCGGCTACGTTCGGAGGTCGGAAGCGAAGAATAGGAGGCCGTCAGGCCTAGGCGAATAACTCGATGATGCTATCGATCGGCGCGCTGTGCTCGGAGGGCTCTCGGTGGTCGCCATCGGCGGCCCGTTCGTCCAAGATGCGCTCGTAATTCTCGATCAGTTGGCGACGTTCGCAGGCTCTCGCCCGAAGCTCCTCGTCCTTCGCCTCGAGGCTGTTCTCGAGGGTATTGATCCGGTGTTCGAGCTGGGCGATCCGGTGTTCGCGGAGCGACAAGATATCCTCGAGTAGGGCCACGCGGAGATTGCGGGGAACCTCTGCCCCCTCGGCAGCGGCGTATCCGGGCGTCTCCGCGCATTCCTTGGTCGTTTTGAGCGGTTCGTCGTGGGTTTGGGAGATCATCGTGGATGGGGTGCAGGAATGACGCGAGCGGGGCATAAAGTTCAGTCAGCCCTCGGTCCGACGCACGTGATTCACCGTTACCCGGAAGCGACGAATACGATTCCGGGGACCCTTCGTTCGGCACCTCTTCGAGCCGCTTCGCGTGTGCCGGGATAGTCGGGGCGATCGGATCGGCCGTTCGCGCCACCGGTACTGACCGTTCACGCGGGGTCGTTCCCGACGGCGTTCAACCCATACGTTAGCAAAGTCGAGAAGCGACGTCGCTGCCGGGACGAAGATCCGTCGGTTCCTATTCGGCGAGAACTTTCGTGTCGACCGGGTCGATCCCGGCGGTTTCGGCCATGATCTCGAGGAGATCCTCCAGTGGCACGTCGCGCCCGGCCGAGAGGTTCTGACGGCGCATCTCCTGGAGGCGTAGTTGATCGGACCACAGATCCGTGACGGCATTGCCGAGCGCCCGGGCGTCGTTCGGGGGGACGAACTCGGCCGCACCCCCCGTCCCGACGGTTGCCCGTCGAATCTCATCGGAGTCGTAGCCGATCACCGGGAGCCCGTACGCCTTCGCGAGTCGGACGTCACTCGTTACCTCCGCGGCGTCACGGTGGGGCATGAGCAGGATCGACGCGTGTTGCCAGATCTGCTCGAGTTCCTCGCCCTCAACGAATCCCGTAAAACGGACCCCGGGTTCGCGCCCGTACCGGTCGGCGAGGGCCGCATGGTAACCCGGATATTCGGCATGGTCACCGCCTGCGATGACCAATTCGGCATCGGGCAACTCGTCGCGGATTTGTCGAAATGCCGCGATGGTCGTCGGTACGTCCTTGGTCGGTCCGAGGGGCCCGAAGAGCAGCAGTCGAGGGGTGGTATCGATGGGCGTGACCGAGGGCTGGTTAGGGGTCCCGTCCTCGGCGGCGTGGCGATTGGAGCTCATGGGTGAGGCGTTTGACTATGCCAACGGCACGCGAGGCGTAGAGATAAACCCAGAAACCCGTTCAATCGATCCAGTCCGTCCCGTCCATACGTTGATCGAGTTGCACGGCGTTCGGTGATGAGCGTCGGCGAAGCTCCGTCGACCGCGTGATTCCAGCAACCGACGCAACGAGATCGAAAAGCCAGGGAGACGGGCCAGAGACTCGTCAGTCCGGCACGGGGATCGATTGAGTCGGTCCACGCGTCAGTGGTCACTGGATACTATGAAAGGTAGTTGACAATCAGCCGCGACATAGCGATGCGAAACTGGTGAAACGAACGAAACAATGCGAAACGGTGTCGGATAATCCGATCGCGAGTCGGCGATTGCCGGTCTAACTCCCAACCGTCCGGTCGCATTCGGGGGATTTGGAGGAAGTTCTCCGGGGGCAAGCACCGCGATCTCGGTGACTTGGAGAACGGTCGGTTTAGGGACCGAACAAAAGGCTGTCGAACGTCATGGGGCGTGCATATGCACCATGAATGACCTCCGCTTGCATCAAAACGGGCAAACAGTCGTAGATGCGACAGGTGTTGGAGCGCCCACCCCCTGTGCCCGGCAGGATGACCTCTGGCGACCCGATCAACCCGCTTTGGCATGTCCGCCATGAAATCTCCTTCCGATTATCTCGCCGAGGCGGATCCGGCGTTCGTCAAGTCGCTCATGCGCCTCCTCGCCGGTGTGTGGTTCGTCGTTGTCTTCGTCGGCCTCGCACTGCTTTTGCCCGGCGCCGAACAGCTCGTCGAGCCAATCCCATTGACTCTCGGGACGGTCCTGATGACGATTGGGACGCTCGTCTTCGTGGGCGTTCTGATCCAGATGGCGCCCTTCGTGGCGTCGGTGACCGAGCGGACCCTCAACAACCCCGACCTCGCGGGCTCTGCCGGGGACATCGCCCGGAACGTGGTCCTGTTTCTGGCGGTCATCGTCGCCCATCGCGGCCTCGCGCCGGCGTTGGGCCCGCTGCTCGATGTCGTCGGAATCGGGGGCGTCTACGACATCGCGTTCCTCATTCTGGGCATCCTCCCGCTGCTTAACGTCGCCTATCACCTTTACGTCGCGGTCGACCCGCTGGCCGCATTGCTCACACAATCGCTGACGGGCGTCGAGCCGTCCGGGACCGACACGCCGCGGGTCGGTGCGTTCGACTTTGCTCGTCTTCCTGGTCTGGTCGAGGACGTCGAGGCCCCCACGATGTCGGTCGATTCGTTCCGTGAGGCGGTATCCGGCGATACCACCTCCGCCTCGGACGGGGAGCCAAGCGACGATCGATCGGTCGAGCCTTTCGGGGACGTTCCGCCGGAGTTCCTCTCGAACGAGGATCGTGTGCTCGCGTTACTCGATGCCCACGACGGCAGAATGCAACAAACCGACGTGGTCGCGGAGACGGGATGGTCGAAATCAAAGGTCAGTCGCGTCCTCACGCAGATGGAAGAGGAGGAATTGATCGTCCGCGTGAACATCGGGCGGGGCAACGTGGTCACTCGACCGGATGACCTGCCCGCCGGGGCGCAGTCACGGTTCACCGAGTAGCCGCCCACGCCCCCATTGGGGGCGCTCAGTATGGCCCACAGACGCGCCGAATGCCCTCTCGAAACCCGATTCGTGGCTCCCAACCAGTCTCTGACCGGATCTTCGAAATATCCGCACACGTGTCGTGGACGTAGACGTCCTCGGGGATCGGATTCT
>CAYSMB010000087.1:0-7686 GCA_964432005.1 uncultured Halobacteriales archaeon | reverse complement strand
CATGGATGGGCAGATGTGGCGTTTTCACCCATCTCGGTTGTCCGTTCGATGGAGGGGCCCGTTGCTGGCCACTCTCCAATCTCCACATTACATTCCTCATGTAGGCCATCATCGGGCGGGTTCTCAAATTCGTCACCGCCGTTTCCGTTCGACATCTGTGGATCCTCAACGAAATTGCCTGCTAAACACCCGGAACTCCCGAGGACGCCTACACTCGCAGCACGGAGGAGTGTCCGTCGTTTGGGCACCGTACGTTAATTGGTAGATTTGGATAAATATTTTGTGTACATCACTTGGATGTCTCACATCTCCCATGACCGAATTCGAACGAGGTTCACCCCACGTCCGGAGGATTGCTGATTCTCGAGTGGGTGTCGCGGTCCATGGTCGATCATCTTCCGGATGGAGTTCGGGTCATCTTACGCAAAGAGCAGGGTGATCAGTAAGTACCGAATTTAGCTACGACGCAAATGGGTCGCGGAGCAGCACGGTCTGATCCTCGACGTCGCGGACGATCTCCGCCAGCCGGAGCTCCCGGCGGCGTTCTTCGACGAACGAGTCCGGGAAATCGTCGAGGTAGCGATCGAGGCGCTCGGTCTCGATCTGACCTCGGTCCCGGAGCTCGTCGACGAGCACCTTCCGGATCTTCTCGCGAAGGCTTGGAGTATTTACCGTCCGGGGTGCCAGCGTGAGTATGACGGTACTGGTCGCCTACGACGGCTCCCGCCCGGCCCAGCGCGCGTTGCAACACGCGGCCGAGGAATATGCCGACGAGGAGATCATCCTCCTCCGGGTTGTCGAAGCCGCGGACGGATCCATCGAGGCCGGCGTCGACCTGCTCCAGGAAAAACTCCGCGAGATGCGAGAGGAGACCGCGACGGAGATCTCCGAGGAAGTGAGAGACCTCATCGGGGACGATCGGTACGACTTCCGCATGGAGATGGTCGCCGGGACGCCGTCCCGCGAGATCGTGGGTTTCGCCGAATCGAACGAGGTAGACACGATCGTGATCGGGAACCGCGGCCGGCAGGGGCCCTCGCGTATCCTGCTCGGGAGCGTCGCCGAACGCGTGGTTCGCCGGGCGCCCAGTACGGTCACCGTCGTGCGGTGAGCCTTGCGAGCGCAAGTTCATGGGCGACCCATCCGCGTAACCCTTTCCCGGTTGGCGGCCGTGTTCGTTTCCCGCCATGCCGGAACACGAGCTCGAGGAGATCCTTGCAGACTGGGACGAGGATCCGACGGGAGTCGCCGAGAAGGTGATCGCGACCTACGGGGAACCAGACGTGGTGACCCAACGACGATTGATGTGGTATGGAAACGGCCCCTGGAAACGGTCGGTCCTACGGCCGGACGGGGCCGATCACGAGTTTCCCGAACACCACATCGACTATCTCGAACAGGTCATCGACTATCACGTCCCGCCCGCGTCGGCCGACGACGTCATCAGGTTCGACGGGAGCGTGACGATCCGGCGCACCCGTGGCGAACTCTCCGCGGAGTGTCACGGGGAACCGGCGAATTTCCTCGCGATCAACTTGACACACGACATCCTCGAAGGCGACAAGACCGTCGAGGAGGCCCGAGACGTCTATGCCGAGATCTACGCGCGAAAGGAGGCCGGCGACGAGCCCGCCTATATCACCGACCTCCAATTCGAACTTCCCTCCGGCGACCAGGCCGATCCGGACGTACACATCCTGAGCGACGAGCACCGGCGAGCCGCCGAGCAGTATACGGCCGATTGACCGGACCCTACGGTTCAGCAGGGCGGAAACCCGCCCCACTTATTCCCGGTCCTCGTCGAGCGACGGGTATGACCGCAGGCGATCCGGTCGCGATGCCCCACTGGTATAGCCCGGACGGGGATCCGCCGACGTTTGTATCGGGCGAGGGTGCTTACGTCACAGACGATCTGGAAAACGAGTATCTCGACTTCGTCTCCCAGCTGTTCTGCTGCAATGCCGGTCATAGCAACGACGCGATCATCGACGCGATGGCCGAACAAGCCGAGGAACTTCCATACGTCTCATCGGCCAGTCATAACGATGTCCGATCGGCCCTGGCGAGTGATCTCGTCGACATCGCCCCCGATAGCCTCTCCGAGGTGTACTTCGCGATTTCTGGCAGCGAGGCGAACGAGGCTGCCGCCCAGATGGCCCGGCAGGTCCAGGATGCCCCCACCGTGCTCACGCGGTGGCAGTCCTATCACGGCGCGACCGCCGGCGCGGGGTCGTTTACGGGCGACCCCACCACGAGAGCGACGCTCGACCGACACGCTGGGACGGTGGGTAGTGGGAAGTTCCTACCCCCGCTTCCATCGGCATTCGACACCGACGATCCCGAGCGTTTGGCCGAGCGGGCGGCCGATCACCTCGAGTTCGTGATTCGAAACGAGGGGCCGGATGCGGTCGCCGCGATCCTCCTCGAACCCATCGCCGGAGCGAGCGGGGCCTACCCGCCGCCCCCAGGCTATCTCCAACGGGTTCGCGAGCTCTGTGATGCCTACGATATCCTCTTGATCGCCGACGAGGTGATCACCGGGTTCGGTCGGTGTGGGGAGTGGTTCGGCGTCCAGACCGAGGACGTCGTGCCGGACCTGTTGACGTTCGCCAAGGGGGTGACCAGCGCGTACGTTCCGCTGGCCGGCGTGTTGATCGACGGGGAGGTGGCCTCGCAGCTCCGCGATACCGATTTCCCGCTCGGACAGACCTACGCCGGCCATCCGGTCGCCTGTGCGGCGGGACGGGCCGCCATCGACCAGTATGCCGACGGGTTGATCGAGAACGTGCGCGAGCGGGCACCGTACCTCCAACATCGTCTCGAGGATCTGGCGGCCGATCACCGGGAGGTCAAGACCGTCCGTGGGCGGGGATTCCTCTGGAGCGTGGTCCTCGCGGAACCGGACACCGGCGATCCGTTCGTCCACCCCTGGGTGAATCCCGACGCGAAGAATCCGGTACCCGCGGTCCGAGCGGCCGCCAGGGAGCACGGGGTGCTGTTCGGCGGCGGGCGGCCCGACATCCAGGTACTGTGTGCGCCGCCGCTGGGCATCGACGATGCAGCGATCGACCGTGCCATCGACGCCCTGGATACGGCGATCGACGATGTCTTCGGTTAATCCTCGAACCGATCCCGGATGCCGCGGAGGATATGGCGTGCATCATCCTCGTATCGCTCAAGCAGGCATTCGCGCAGCGCGATGTCGAAGCCGGACGTGTCGCGAATGTTCCCCAACCCGTCGCGGAATGCAGTCCATTCCTCGCGGGAGAGGTGGGGCTGTTCCGGCGTCGGTGACATCACGCTCGATGGATCATCGCTGTGACAGAGGGCCAAATGGCCGATCTCGTGCATCACGAGGATCGTTTCGGCCTCGATCGAATCGGTCTCCGTCACGAGACAGCGGTTGCCGAAGCTCATGCCGTCGAACTGACCGCCCTGCTGGATCGAATACAGCGCTTCGAGGTCCTCCTCTTCCGAATCCGGGAGAACGATCACTTGCAACGCGATGTCCTGAAGGCGGTCCTCGACCTCCTCGGCGTAGTAACTACCGATCGGCCAGAGGATCCGTTCGACCCGATCGCCGTACGCGTTCGCGAAGTCCCCGAGCGGATACCGCTCGGGATAGTCCATCCACTGCAGGTAGATACCGTTCGCCCTGAATCGATCCCGGACGAATTGTTTCGTTTCGGCGGAGATAGTCGCGTGACCGATGTATCGCGCGTCGATCAGGAGTTCCGGACGGTCGGGATCGAGCCCCTCGAACTGATCGTCGGGAAAGAGATCGCGCAAAAATCGATGGGTGTCCTCCGAGCGCTCGAGGGCGTCAGGGAGGCCATCACGATCGGCGTCCTCGAAGGGAGAGGATCGCAGGGTCCCCAGGCCCAGCAGCGACGCGCCCGCGCCTAGGAGGGTCCGACGACGGATCGTCATCGCGACACCGGGACGGGGGGTCGAGACGGCCGCAACGCTGGATCGTGTGGGGACATGGAATCGCTCTCTGGGACGATTTCGCCTTCGTGCCGCCGGAGAAAGGGGGTTCTGACGGATCTATCGAAATCTTCGGCGAACCGGGCGGTCCCGTCCGCTTGCCCGCGGGTTCCGGTTCAGGGTCGACCGTTCAGGGAGCCGCCATCGACGGGGAGTGGCACACCAGTGACGAAGGAGGCCTCCTCCGAGCAGAGCCACACGGCCATAGCGGCCTGCTCGGCCGGATCGGAGGCCCGATCCATCGCTGTGATGTCGCGCCCGAAACCGTCCCGGCGGCCGGCGGTCATGGGTGTCGCGGTCAGTCCCGGACAGAGCGCATTGACGCGAATTCCCTGGTCGGCGTACTCCAGTGCCGTCGTCTTGGTCAACCCGACGACGCCGTGTTTGGCGGTGACGTACGGGGAGGCGCCATCGGCCGCCCACAGGCCGGCCAGGGATGCGGTGTTCGTGATTGCGCCGCCCCCAGCCTCGAGGATGTGGGGGATTTCCGCCTTCAGGCAGAGATAGACCCCCCGTTGGTTGACCGCGATCGTCCGATCCCAGCGCTCGGTGGGGGTGTCCGGGACGAGATCGGATTCCAGCGAGATCCCCGCGTTATTGTGCGCGAGTTCGAGCGATCCGTAGGTGTCCACGGCCGTCTCGACCATCTCCTCGACATCTCCCTGATCGGCGACGTCGGTTTCCACGAAGGTCGCCTCGCCACCGGCAGCCTCGATGTCCGCGACGGTTGCCTCGCCGTCCTCGACGTTGATGTCGGCGGCGACCACGTTGGCACCTTCCTCAGCGAATCGTTTGGCCGATGCGGCGCCGATGCCGGTCGAGGCTCCCGTGACGATCGCCGTCTTGCCGTCGATCCCCCTCATTCGGCTCGCCCCCATACTCGCCCGGCCATCATGCCGCCGTCGACGGGGACGCCAATCCCCGTGACGAACGAGGCGTCATCGGAGCAGAGCCGTACCACGACGTCCGCGACTTCTTCGGGCTGGCCGATCCGGGCCATCGGGGTCCGTTCGGCCGCCTGCGCCCGCGCCTGTGCGGGATCGTCGACCAGACCTGTCATGATCAGGCCGGGGCAGACGGCGTTGACTCGGATGTCCTCGTCGACGAATTCGAAGGCGGCGTTCTTGGTGAGGCCCAACACACCGTGTTTGGCCGCCGTGTAGTGACCCGCGCCGGGATGGGCGAGCAGTCCGGCCGTCGAGGCGGTATTCACGATCGCCCCGCCCGTCCGCTCACTCATCTCCCGGATCTCTTCCCGCAGACACAGCCACACGCCACGCAGGTTAATGTCCAGCGTGCGGTCCCACTGGTCCTCGGTCATGTCGTCGAGAGTCGTCCCCGTTTCCCCGATGCCCGCGTTGTTGTGGGCGAGTTCGAGCGAGCCGTAGGTCCCGATCGCCGTCTCGACCATCGTTGCGACGTCTTCGGATTCGGCGACATCCGTCTCGACGAACGTTGCCTCCCCGCCCTCGTCCTCGATCGATGCGACCGTCTCCTCGCCGCCATCGACGTCGACGTCGGCGACGACGACGTTCGCGCCCTCGGCGGCAAAGCGTTTGGCCGTCGCCCGGCCGATGCCGGAGGCGGCGCCAGTTACGATCGCGGTGTTGCCTTGGATGCCTTGCATACTGATCAGATCCCGATGGGCGTTGGCCCATCGCTATCTCGTCGGTGCCCAACACCCGGCGTAAAGGCTTCGAACTCCCGGACCCGCGATCCGAACCCTCAAGTCCGATTCGATCAAATTGGCTGGCCAATGGTCGGGGGCGAACACCGACGCTTTCGCCGGGTGGCGTGGGCAAACGTGCTCGGCAACGCCGCGAAGATCGCAGTCGAGGGCGTCGTCGGACTCCTCTTCGGAAGCGTCGCCCTCTTGGCCGACGCCGCCCATTCCATCGTGGATCTCGTCGCCAGCGTCGTGGTCCTGGGTTGGGGGGACGCGGGATACCGGGCCCCCGACCTCGAACACCCGCACGGCCATGCGCGTTTCGAGCCCATGACCGCCTTGGCGGTCGGGGCGTCGATCGTCCTGATGGGTGGATTGCTGTTGTACCAGTCCGTCCAGGGTCTCCGGCGGGGCAGCGCCGTGGAGTTCGATTACGCCATGCTGGGAGCCCTCGCGTTCGCCATGGTCAGCATGGGGTGGCTGTACCACTACACGCTCTCCGAAAACGAAACCATCCAATCGGGCGCGATCCACGCGCTCGCGGTCGACTCGCGCAACGACATCCTGACGTCCGGGGCGGCACTGGCCGGGATCCTGGGCGTCTTTGCCGGCTATTCCCTGTTCGATCCACTGGCTGGTGGCTTCGTGAGCGTCTTGGTCATCGCGCAGGGCGTCTCTGTCGGTCGCGAGAACGTCGGATACCTCCTGGGACGCGGGGCCCCCGAGGGCAAACGCGACGAAATCCGGGAGGCGTTGCTGGCCCATCCGGCGGTCGCCGGCGTTCACGATTTCGTCGTGTTCTACGAGGGCGCGACGCTGGAAGTCGAGGCCCACGTCGAGGTTGACGGCGGGATGCAGCTCCGCCGGGCGCACGAGATCGAATCCGAACTGGTCAGGACGCTACGGGATATCGAGGGGGTCGGCGACGCCCACGTTCACCTCGATCCGTCCGGCATCGGCGAGTGGAAGGACGCGGCCGATTAACTGTCGCGAAGCGCTTCCGCGAGAGCGGCGTGCAGGAAAGGGCGATCCTCCTCGTCTCGCTGCAACAGCGGCGGACCGCCGAGTTGTTCCTCGAGGGTCCCGACCCGCTTGCGTATGGTTCGGTCGGTATACCCGGTCGCCTCGCCGAGCTCCTCCGTCGAGAGCGGTCCCTCGGCCTGTGCGAGCGCTTGGGCGATCTCGTACTCCGAGGCGGTGTACTCGTCCTCCATTTTCCGGGCGAGCGCCGCGAGCGTCTCCTCGACGCCGTCGGTGGCCATACGAACGGGATCGGGGGGGTCGTACGTAAATCCGCCGCTGTGGGGCCACAACGTTTAGTATCGGCTCGATCGATTGCCAGTCGATGGAGGAGTTCGACAGTATCGTCACGGCCACGACACTGCGGGAGGACAATCCGTCCATCAAGCTCTATCAAAACACGGTGTCGGTGCCGTGTCCGGCCTGCGGCGACCCCTTCGACGACATGGTCGTGTGCAAGGAGGAGTTTACGAGCCTCAATCAATCGATGCCGCTCGACCTCTGTGCGACCGTCCACGACGGACGCCCTGTCCTGTTTACGCACAAGCCATAGCGGCCGCCGATGCGAGGCCAAGAGTTTATATACAGCCCGAAGACTGTGCATAGTCACATGTCCTGGCGCACACGGGAACGTGAACGCGAGAGCGAGTCGGAAGAATCCGAATCATCGCAACAACGTTGCCCGGAGTGTGAGGGGCAACAACTGATTACCCACGGGAGCCAGGGCGAGCTGCTCTGTGAGGAATGCGGTCTGATCATCGAGGAAAACAACGTCGATCGCGGGCCCGAGTGGCGGGCCTTCAACCAGAAGGAACGCGAGAGCAAGTCGCGGGTCGGGGCCCCCACGACGAACACGATGCACGACAAGGGGCTCACCACGACGATCGACTGGCAGAACAAGGACGCCTACGGGCGCTCGCTGTCCTCGGAAAAGCGCAGCCAGATGCACCGGCTGCGGAAGTGGCAGGAACGGATCCGCACGAAGGACGCCGGGGAACGCAACCTCCAGTTCG
>CAYSMB010000086.1:0-7687 GCA_964432005.1 uncultured Halobacteriales archaeon | reverse complement strand
AAGTCGAGGTTCACGAGACCGGGTTTGGTGATCAGCTCCGTGATCCCCTTGACGCTCCGCATGAGCACTTCGTCGGAGACCTTGAACGCTTGACGGACGGGGAGTTTGCCGACCGAATCGAGGAGTCGATCGTTGGGGACGACGATGACGGTGTCGGCCACGTCCCGGAGCCGTTCGAGGCCCGCCTCCGCGTTCGTCCGTCGGACCTCACCTTCCGCGGTAAACGGCGTCGTGACGATGGCGATCGTGAGCGCGCCGGCCTCGCGCGCGGCCTTCGCGACGACGGGGGCGCTCCCGGTACCGGTACCGCCACCGAGCCCGGCGGTCACGAAGACCATGTCCGAGCCCTGGATCGCATCCCGGATCTCGTCCTGGCTCTCGAGGGCGGCCTCCTCGCCGACTTGCGGGACCGACCCGGCGCCACGACCCTGGGTTTTCTGCTGCCCCATCAGGATCTTCAGATCCGACTCGATCTCGACGAGGTGCTGGACGTCCGTGTTGGCTGCGACCAGCTTCGCACCGTGGATCCCCTCCTCCATCATCCGGTTGATCGTATTGCCCCCGGCACCCCCACAGCCGACGACCGTGATGTTCGTCTGAAGGTCCTCGAGTATTTCCTCTAGGTCCTCGTCGGTCGTCTGGTTGACCCCGGAAATGTCGTCCCCGTCGGTCGCCTCGTCGCCGACGACTGGCCCTTCGGCCTCTTCCTCGGAGTCGCCGACGGCGTCCTCGATGATCGAATCCATTTGCATGTGCCTCTTATATGCAGGCACATTATCTTTCCGTTCATGTCATACGTTTCGTTAGGTGAATATCATGCGAAATTAATCATCGGTTAGGGGAATCCGAACCTCCCGTGTATCCAACACGTCGGCGGGATCGATCCGCTCTCCGTCGACCTCGACGGGTTCGCCCTCGGCGAGTCGACCGAACGCCGGGCCTTCGGGGACGTTCAGTGCTCGCGCAGCCGACGGATCGAAGACCTCCTCGCGGAGCACCAGTTCGTCGTCCGCGAGGCTGACCGCGTCGAAGGTATCGACCAACGGCGGTCGCAGCCGGTCAACCAGATCGGCGAGGCGGGTTGACGGGAAAACCGCGACCGGTCCCGCGATGCGATTGCCTCCTTCGTTGGTCCGGAACGCGATGGTCTCTGCCTCGAGAATCGAACGCGCCGCGTCGGCCGCCCGGCCGTTGATCACGTCCACGAGTTCGTCCGGGAGGTTGCGCACCTCGATAGCGTCGGGATCGTCGAGTTCGACGTCGCCAATGCGTGTCCCCTCGTCGATCGGCCCGAGGGCACGTTCGATCGACTCAACGATCCCGATCGGGACGCCGTCCGCCACGCGACGCCCCGTTTCACCCACCACCCGAGCCCCGTGGGCTCGGAGCACTTGCTGGGTCCTGGGTCTCGTTCCGTCGACGAGGGCGAGGTCGGTGGCACTGGCCTCGAGGGCGCGGCCGACTACACGTTCGTGCACATCATCGTCGTCGATCTCCTCGAGGGACCAGTCCGCGGCCACGTGACCCACATGCCATCCCGTCTCGGCGAGGATGCGCCGGAATCGCGGGGCGTAGTGTCCGCCGCCGAATCCGGCCAGCGTTCGGTCCCCCACGGGATCGACATCCCTGGCCGCCAGGATCGCCGACGCGACGGCGACGGCGGCCTCGGGGTCCGTCCACTGATCCGGGCCGCTGCCGATCTCGACGAACAACGTCGGTGCCCCCACCGTGCTGGGGCCGTGATGGGTGCACTCGAGCGCGACATCGTATCCCGCCGGAGCGTGTTCCTGGAGGCCGTCGAAGACCGCCCGCATGGTTCCGGACGCGGCCGCCGGGAGCGTGTGGGGGGCGCCGCCGTATTCGGCCGCTCCCACATTGCCGGGGACGTGAGTGCTCAACAGCGGCCCCGTCTCCCCGGCGTGCCGAGAAACAAAGAGTACCGCCGCCGGTTGGTCGAACGCCGAGGCGGCCGACTCCAACTCCAGGTGCAAGCGATCGAACGTTCGCAGTTCGAAGCCTTCCGTGCGGAACACGGTTTCCCGACCCTCGCGGTCGTCGTCTGGTTCCTGACGCGTCCAGGCCGCGTTCTCGAGAAGAGCGTCGCGAATCGCCATCGAGGCGTCGTCCGCCCGACTGGCGACGATGCCGATCGGTGACCGCGTCATCGATCCGGCCGACGAGCGCCATCGTTATTAGCGCGCCGTGTCCCGCCCGGGTATGGAGGTGTACGGCCTGATCGGGAACCCGGTCGGGCACTCGCATTCGCCGCCGATGCAGGAGGCGGGCTTCGAGGCCGCCGGCATCGATGCCCGGTACGTGACGTTCGAACCCGAGCGGGATGCCGGGCGGGAGGCGATCGAAGCGGCGGCCGCGCTCGGCGTCTCCGGGCTGAATGTGACGATCCCGTTTAAGGAACAGGTCCTCGAGGTCGTCGATGCCGACGAGATGGCCGCCACCGTCGGCGCGGTGAACACCGTCGATCTCGACACGAACCCGCCGGGGGGCTACAATACGGATGTCGAGGGCGCTATCCGGGCCCTGCGGCATCACGATGTCGCGATCGAAGGCCAACGGGCCGTCGTGGTCGGCGCGGGCGGGGCCGGACGTGGGATTACCTTCGGGCTCGCCGACGAAGGCGCGAACGTCGCCGTCGCCAATCGGACGCTCGAGCGGGCCAGCAACCTCGCGGACGAGCTCCCGTCGGTCAGCGCCCACGGGCTCGATGAGCTCGACGCCCTCGTGCGCGAGGCCGATATCCTGGTGCAAGCGACGAGCGTCGGGATGGAATCCGACGAAAGCGTCGTGCCGGCGGGGGCGCTCCATGACCAGCTGGCGGTCATGGATGCAGTTTATCAACCTTTAGAGACGCGGTTACTCCGCGAGGCCGAGCGGGCCGGCACGCGGACCATTGACGGGGCCTGGATGCTACTCTACCAGGGCGTCGGCGCGTTCGAACGATGGACCGGTGTGGACGCCCCGATCGAGGCGATGAACCGTGCCCTCCGGGACTCAGTGCGGACTAGGTGACGGTATTTAAGTAGATTCGTACGTAATTCCTGACCAATGTCGTTGATCCAGCGTATCAAGTCGGTGCTGGGCCTGAATGGGTCGACCCCTCGGGACGATGAGGGGCCCGTCGCCGTGACGGTCGAACACGAGCCCCCCGAGGAGGAGACCGTCCTCGAAAGCGAACCGACCGAATCGAGCGAGTCGGACCCGAGCGATACCGAATCCGGGGCCGAGGAGTTCACCCACGACGGCCCGCTCACGGAGATCTCGGGGATCGGGCCCTCTTACTCCGAGCGCCTCGGCGAGGCGGGAATCGACACGGTCGGCGAGCTCGCACAGGCTGACGCCGAGGAGCTCGGCGAGGCGACGGAGCTCTCGCCAAAGCGCATCGACGGGTGGATCGAGGCCGCACGGGAATTCGCATCGGATAACTGATCACCCTGCGGCGGGGAGTCGGATCCAAGTGAGATGAGCGGGCCGGAGATCGAGACGGACCTCGTCACCTTTCGGGCGGTCGCCGACGACGCGTCACCGGGGAGCCGGGTCCCCATCCAGACGCGTGTATCCGTCGAGGACCCGTTCGCGGCCTACCGGCGCGCTCGCGGCGATGACGTGGGCATCCTGCTCGAGACCACCGGCGGCCAGAAGGGGTGGGGATACTTCGCGGTCGAGCCGGAGGAAGTGCTCTCGGCCCGGTCACCAGCTACCTCCCTGGTTGAACCGGAGAGCCCGTCGCTTGCCGCCCTGGCCGGCCGGCTGGAGGCCGAGGAATTGGCCCGTGGACCGTGCGAGGTCCCCTTTCCCTGTGGGCTGTTCGGCTGGATCTCCTACGATCTCGCGCGGGAGCTCGAAACGCTCCCGAATTCGACCGCGAACGATCGCCGGCTCCCCCAGCTCCAGTTCGGGCTCTTCGATCGAGTGGCGGCCTGGCGGGAACCGCGGACCGGAGACGAGACCGAACTCGTCCTCACGAGCTGCCCGCGCGTGGGGGCCGACCCTTCGGCGGCCTACCGGCGCGGTGTCGATCGTCTTGAGGCGTTGGTCGATCGCATCCGGGCGCCGGCGACCCCGTCCCAGGACGTGACGCCGACGGACGCCGAGGCCGTGTTCCGGAGCGAGATCGGCCGGCAGGCCTATGCCGACCGGGTCCGCCGGATCAAGGAGTACATCCGGGAGGGCGACACGTTCCAGGTCAACGTCTCCCACCGCCTCCGTGCGCCTGCCGCCGCTCCGCCGATCGACGTCTACGACGCGCTCCGTCGGGTCAATCCGGCCCCGTATTCGGGATTGCTGGAGTTCCCAGGGGTCGATCTCGTGAGCGCGAGTCCGGAATTGCTGCTTGCGATCGAGGATCGCGAGCTCCTGACGGAACCGATCGCCGGGACCCGTCCCCGCGGCGAGACCGATCAAGCGGATCTGGACTTCGCTTCGGAACTCACCCAGGACGAGAAGGAGCGGGCCGAACACGCGATGTTGGTTGATCTCGAGCGCAACGACCTGGGGAAAGTGTCGGCCTACGGATCGGTGGAGGTCGAGGAGTACCGCCGCGTCGATCGGTACTCGGAGGTCATGCATCTGGTTTCACTCGTCCGCGGTCGACTCCGCGAGGACGTGTCGCTGGCGGGGGTCTGTGCCGCCAACCCGCTTGAACCGACCGACACCTCGGGGGCCGATCGGCTCTGTGCGGCGATCGCGGCGGTCTTTCCCGGCGGGACGATCACCGGCGCACCCAAGCCTCGCACCATGGAGATCATCGAGGAACTCGAGGCGACCCGGCGGGGCCCCTATACCGGGAGCATGGCGATGATCGGCTTCGACGGCCGGGCGACGCTGAACATCATCATTCGGACGCTGGTGCGCTGGCAGGACGAGTATCACCTCCGCGTGGGCGCCGGCATCGTGCACGATTCCGAGCCCGATCGCGAGTACGAGGAGACGCTCGATAAGGCGCGAGCGCTGCTGTTTGCCGTCGACGAGGCGCTCGCGGACATCGAACTTGAGGTCGCGGGATGAGTGAGAGCAACGCCCGGCTTCTGGTGATCGACAACTACGATTCGTTCGCGTACAATCTCGTCCAGTACGTCGGCGAGCTGGCAGCGACGGTCGAGGTGCGGCGCAACGACGCGATCGACGTGTCGGGGATCCGGGCGCTCGATCCCGACGGGATCGTGGTCTCGCCGGGTCCTGGAACGCCACAGCAGGCGGGGGTCTCGATCCCGCTCTTTCGGGAACTCGAGATCCCGACCCTTGGCGTGTGCCTGGGCCATCAGGCCCTGAGCGCGGCCAACGGTGGCCACGTCGGGCATGCCCCGGACGTCGTCCACGGGAAGCCGTCGACGGTCAGCCACGACGGCGGGGGCCTCTTCGACGGACTTCCGGAGCACCTCGAGGTCGGTCGGTACCACTCCCTCGCCGTGGAACGCGGCGACCTCCCGGACGTCCTAGAGGAGACCGCGCGGACCGACGACGAGCGCGCCGTGGTCATGGCGGTGCGCCACCGGGAACGCCCACACATCGGGGTGCAGTTTCACCCCGAGAGCATCCTGACCCCCCAGGGCAAGGACCTGATGCGGAACTTCTGTCGGATGTGTTCGCCGTGACTGCCTACGTTCATCTCGACGGTGAACTGGTCGACGAGGAGGCACGGGTCTCCGTCTTCGATCGCGGGTTTCGCTACGGCGACGGGGTCTTCGAAACGCTCCGGGTGTACGGCGGCGAAGTGTTCGCATGGGAGGAACACGCCGATCGACTCGATCGATCCTGTGCGGCCCTGGGGATCGATCACGGGATCGATCGGTCGACGTTGCACGAACGAATCCGGACGACCCTCGAGGCGAACGAGCTCGTCGAGGCATACGTGCGGCTCTCGATCACGCGGGGCGTCCAAGGCGGCCTCCTCGAGCCCCGACCGGACGTCGATCCGACGGTCGTGATCGTGGCCGAAGCCCTCCCCCGCGGCGGCGAGGACGGGGAGCCAACGTGGGATGGACCGGCCGCGGTGACGATCTCGGACGTCCAGCGGATGCCGGACGCGTCGATCCCGGCCGAAGCCAAGACCCATAACTTCCTCAACGGGATCCTCGCTCGGCTGGACGCCCGCGACGTTGGCGCCGACGAAGCGCTCCTCCTGGATCGTCGCGGCGCGCTCACCGAGGGGACCGTCACCAATCTGTTTCTGGTACGGGACGGCCGGCTCGCGACCCCAAACCCGGACGTCTGCCCCCTGCTCCCGGGGATCACCCGTCGGCGTGTCCTCGAGCTGGCCGGCGAGCTGGACATCGAGACGTCCGTGACCGTAGTGTATCCGCGGGACCTCGAGGCCGCCGACGAGGCGTTTCTCACCAACACGACCGGCGAAATCCGGCCGATCGGGTCGGTCGACGGCACGGGGCTTGGCCGTGGACCCGTCACGAACCGGTTGATCGAAGCCTTCGACCGAATGATCGAGGAGACCTGTTATCGGCCGTCAGACACCGCCTCGCCCTGATCAAAACGTTATTTTGTCCACGCGGCGACGCGGAGATATGGACGCGGTGGTTCTCGCCGGCGGATACGCGACGCGACTGTGGCCGATTACGAAACATCGACCGAAGATGTTCCTCCCCATCGGAGACGAGACCGTCATCGACCGCGTCTTTGCGGCCCTGGAGACGGACGAGCGGATCGACCGGGTCTACGTGAGTACCAACGCCCGCTTTGCGGACGACTTCCGGGATCACCTGGCGGACTCCGCGTTCGAAAAGCCCGAACTCTCTGTCGAGGACACGACCGCGGAGGACGAGAAGCTGGGCGTCGTCGGCGCGCTCGGCCAGCTCATCGACCGGGAGGGGATCGACGACGATCTCCTGGTCATCGCCGGCGATAACCTGTTTAGCTTCTCGATCGCGGATTTTCTGGATTTCTTCGAAGCCAAGAGCGGGCTGTGTCTGGCCGCGTACGATGTCGGATCGATCGATCGCGCGAAACAGTACGGCGTCGTCGAGCTCGATGGGGACCGGGTGACCGCCTTCCAGGAAAAGCCCGACCGGCCGGCGTCAACGAAGATATCCATCGCGTGTTACGCGTTCCCGGCCGATCGGCTCGCCGCGATCCACGAGTACCTCGCCGGGGAGAACAACCCCGACGAGCCCGGCTGGTTCGTTTCGTGGCTCCAGGAACGCGAGGCCGTCCACGCCTACTCGTTCGACGGGGCCTGGTTCGACATCGGGACGCCGGAGAGCTACCTCGAGGCGGTCGCCTGGCACCTCGGGGGCGACCATTACATCGAACCCTCCGCCTCCGTCGAGGACTCGAAGATCGGTCGGAACGTCCACGTCATGTCGGGGGCGACCGTCCGCGATGCGGACATCGAGGAGTCCGTGATCTTCGGGGACGCGGTGATCGACTCCTGCGAGCTCCGGCGATGCATCATCGACGAGCAGACCGAGATCGCAGGGATCGATCTCAACGGGGCGCTGATCGGCGCACATACCCAGATATCGACCGAGGAGTGACTTACTCGACGAGCCGGGCGTCGGTGATCTCCAAGTGCCCACGCGTGCCGTCCCAGCGTTGTTCGGCTTCGAACGCGATCGGCACACGCATGTGGGGCCCGTCCACGACGACCGTCTCGTACTCGCCGCCCTCGCCGAGGACGTGAATCCGGTAGCGGTTCGCGAGTTCGACGAGTTCGTCGACG
>CAYSMB010000085.1:0-7699 GCA_964432005.1 uncultured Halobacteriales archaeon | reverse complement strand
CGGGGCCGGCCGGGGGTTCCGGGAGGTCCCCGAGGGCGTCCCGGATCGATGCCGCGGTATGTTCGATGGTCGGCGATCGGCGGCTGATGCCGAAGCCGATCCCCGAGATGTCGTCGATGCGGTTGGTCCCGACGCGGGCGGCCACGGCGGCCGCGACCATCAGGTACTCGCCGGCCTCCTCGTGGCGACCGCTGATGTCGACGCCGATCACCTCAGCCTCGCCGGGCCTGCACCCCGCGTTCGATCGTCCGGTCCATACCGGCGCTTTGGTGTCGATCGTCTTGAAATCTCCCCCTCACGCGGTCCGGATCTCGTCCTCGTCCTTGATGATCCGCGTCTCGGCCTGGCCGCTCGTGACCTCGTTTACCAGGTCGTAGAATTCCTGTTGCATGCCCGCCGGGAACGTCAGGACGCCGATCCACGAGCCGTCCGCTTGCCATTCCTCGTTGTCCAGCTCGCCGAACTCGCGGATCCGTGCCTGGGCGCTGCCGGCCTGTTCGGCGGGGACCTGGACCGCTACCGTCACCTCGTCGAACCGGATCGGAATGACCGGCCGGAGCATGTCGAGGGCCTCGTCGACTTGCTGCTCGACGGGTTCCATCGGATCGATGCGGAAGCCCGCCTCCTCGAGCGCGGACTCGATGCGGTCGGGGGGATGGGGCGCGTTGTCCATCTGCGGGTTGACCGCGTTGCGCGCGATATGATCGATGAGCTGGCGGCGCTTCTGTTCCTGCATCTCGCGACGCTGCTCGGCGGTGATCTGGATCTCGCCGCGCTTGATGACCTGCGGGATGATCTCGAGGGGATCGGTCGAGTCGAAGGCCTCCTCGAGGTCGTTTTCGGTCGGTCGGTCCCCGCGGGAAGCGTCCTCGAAGACGTCCTCCGCGGCGATCACCGCCTCGAGGTCACCCTCGAACTCGTCGCGCTTGATTGCGAGGGCGGCGTCGGGGTCGACCAGCACCTCGAAGCGTGCCCCGTGGCTTTCGAGGCGGGCGGTGACCGCTTCGTCAAGGGATATCATGGCTCGCGATTCGGCCGGTGACTTAAAAGGCGTTTCCCGTCGGCGATCGCGGCGGCCGCCCGCTGGGCCTGGCGCAAGCGCCCGGTCACGCCGATCCGGCCCGCGTAATTCGCCGCGAGGTCGACGCCGTCGGGCAACGATACCTCGCCAAGCCGATGCCACGAGTCGTCGAACGCGGGGATGGCGCGCTCCAGAACGGTGACGTCGAGGACCTCGGCGGACGCGTCCATCGTTTGCTCGAATTCCTCGCGAGCTGTTTCGCCCAACACTTCGGACGGCTGATCGACCACGTCGGGATTCCACATCCCGCCAAGGAACGCGGTGTAAACGCCGTCGCGATCGAACAGCGCGTCGTTCCAGGTCACGCCGAGCGTTTCTTCCGGGCCGTCCCGGCGGACCTGATAGCCAAACCCGTGAGCGGCGACGTCCGATGCGAGGTGCACGAGGGCGATCGGGTTGTACTGCAGGTCCGCCAATCCGTCGACGGCGGCGTCGGGGTGCTCGGCGAGGAGCTCGACGCTCGACCGAGCCGGCGTCGTGAGGACGACCCGGTCGACTGCGGTCTCACCGGCATCGTGTTCCACGATCAACCCCCCGTCACCGTCCCCCGTGACGCGTTCGACCAGCGTCTCTAGATGAATGTACTCGGCGTTGGCGTCGTTGAGAGCGCGCGGCAACGTCTCGAGGCCCTGGTCGAACGAGATCACCGGCGCGTCCGAACCGCCCGTTCGCAGGCGTTTGAGCGCGGCCGCCAGC
Source organism: uncultured Halobacteriales archaeon (assembly GCA_964432005.1). Classification (GTDB taxonomy): domain Archaea; phylum Halobacteriota; class Halobacteria; order Halobacteriales; family SKNY01; genus SKNY01. The sequence goes on along the minus strand of CAYSMB010000085.1, from coordinate 5,922 downwards.
AGCGACCGCTCCCGCCGTTCGAGCGCCAGGACCGGCGCGATGGCGTGTTCGGCCGGCATGCGGTCCGGATCCGAGGCGTAGATCCCGCCCATCAGCGGCTCGATGACGTTGCGGTAGGCCTCGTCTCCGAACTTGCGTCGCATCAACGCGCCGGCGGTCTCGTCGGGCTGGCCGGTGCGGGTCACGGGTTCGGCGAGAATGCGGAGCTTGCCGCGCCACGACAACAGATCCGTCCGCACGAACGCCCGGAACGACCGCGGGACCTCGCCGAGGTCCCCGTCCGCGAGGACGTACAATGGGGCGTCCTCGGGGGCATACCGGAGGTCGTCCGCGAGATCCAGTTCGTCCACGAGATCGGCCAGCGGGCCGGCCAGCCGGAGGCGCTGGGGACCGTACTCGAGGAGCTTGCCCCCGACCCGTGCCGATCGGATCACGCCGCCCGGGCGCCGGGACTGCTCGAACGTCTCCACCTCGAGCCCGCGTGCTCGCAGCGCATGGGTGACCGCGAGCCCCGTGATCCCCGCACCGACGACGGCCGTGCGTACCACACCCGGATGCCGTTAGCCGGCGGTAGGTGATTTTCGAATTCCTTCGGATCTGAGAAGACTTATGGCCGGACGCCGCCTCCTTCCGGGCGATCAGTACCGACCATGTGGGATCTCCTCCACAGTTTCTCCGATCCGCTCGCCTGGATCTCGATTGGCGGATTGTTGGCGGCAATGGCCGCCGATTTCGCCGATCGCCGCCGGATCGCGACGCGAGTCGGCGCCGGCGCGTGGATCGCCTTCGGCGCCTTCTGGCTCAGCATGTTTCCCTACTATTACTTCGAGTTCCACAGTCCCCTGGAGTCCATCCTCAGCCTCCTGGCGGTGCCGCTGTGTGTCTACACCGGCTACCTCCTGTTTCGCGGTCGCGAGTCGCTGCTGTTGCTCTCACGCGCCGTGGCCGTGATGGGCCTGATCTACCTGCCAGCGATGATGTACGCCCCACTGACCCGCTGGCTCATCGAGACTGTCGCCGCACAGACCCACGCCGGGATGGAACTGCTGGGCTATAATCCCGGGATCGAGGAAGGGCTCAACGGGTATCAGAGTCGGTTTGCCTTCGCGGGGTACTCGACGTACATCGTCCTCGCGTGTACGGGGATCGGGAGCATCGCGATCTTCGGCGGGCTCATCGCGGCCGCGAGCGCCCCGATCCGCCGGAAGCTCCTCGGCATCGGGCTCGCGACGGGCATCATCTGGACGCTCAACCTCGCCCGGAACGTCTTCGTGGGCCTGGCGGCCCCCCTTGGCTGGTTCGACTATCCGATCCTCGCGGCGATCTCGGACGTCTTCACCGGGGGCGGCATGCGAACCTCGTTTTTCGTCGCCCATCACCTCATCTCCCAGACGCTCTCGGTCGTGGCCCTGATCGGGATCACGCTCCTCGCGATCAGAATCGTCCCCGAAGTCCTGATGATCCTCGACGAGGCCCTCTACGTCGTGACCGGTTCCGAGTGGGGACTCGCCGAGGCGATGGGCGCGGATGGCGTCCGCCCCGACGGCGGAGCCGACCGGTAATCCATGTGGCCGTTGGGACATGCCTCCGGCGCCTTCCTGCTGTTCGATCTATGGTTTCGCCGGACGGATCGAGAACCCGACGAGGTGGCGGTCCTTTTAGTGGCCGTGGGAAGTGTCCTCCCGGATCTGGTTGACAAACCCGCCTCGTGGTATCTCGCCATCTTGCCGACCGGACGGTCGCTATCCCATTCGCTATTGTTCCTCATTCCGCTGTGTGCTCTCGTCGGGATCGTGACGTGGCGGAGGGCGCGGCCGCTCTGGGGGATCGCCTTCGCGATCGGGTCGCTCGGCCATGTGTTTCTGGACGCCCTTCCAGCGGTTTGGGAGGATCCGACCTCGATCGAGTGGCTGTTGTTCCCGCTTCTCCCCGTCCAGCCATATCCCGAAGGGCCACCGACGATCCTGGGCCTCCTCATGGATTCCCTGCAGGATCCGTTCTTTTATCTCGAGTTCGTGCTGTTCGCGTTCGCCTTCCGAGCGTGGCAAGTGCGGGGGTATCCCGGTTGGACACTGCTCCGAAAGCGCGTCCCCGATCGGAGCGCCGGGTAGCGAGAGATCCGGACGCTGACTCGGTCGACGTCGACCAGACAGTTCGAATCGACCCCGTCGGGGAACCTCAGGCGGGGTCGTCGGCGACCGGCGTGTCCGAATCCTCGCGATGCTGGGACCGCACGGCCCGGAAAAGCAGCGTGGCGATCGCCCCGAGTCCAAGCAGCAGTACGGCGAGCCGGAGCCACGGTCCCAGGTAGGGTAGGCGGCCGAGGATCGCGATCCCGACCACGCCGACGACCAGCGCGGCCCAGCGATTCTCGATATCCGCAAACTCGAGGGCCCGTTCCCCGATGGCGTAACGCCCGTAGACCGCTGCAAGCCAGAGCGCCATGAAATAGACCACGAGTCCGGCCAGCGTGATCGGAATGCCGACGATGGTGATCGCGACGAGGACTAGGGCGATCGGTACGAACAGCAGTGCGGCAAGCCCCGCGGCGCCCGTCCGGATCGGATCCGTCGATACCCGATCGGCGATCCGTCTGGAGGTGGTGGGAAGGACGAGCAGGAGAAGCCCGCCAACGACCAGGTGGACGAGATCAGCGTAGACGCCGAAGATCGGACCGAGGTTGGGGACGTCGAATTCGCCCCCTTGCCCGATCGCGAGATCCTCGTCCTCGGTGATCGAGCCGGCGACCGAAGCACCCTCGTCCCGGAACTCCCCGTCATCGTCGATCGAGTATCGCACATCCCCGCCGATCGAGGCGGTCGACGCGAGCGTGACGGACCCGCCCGCCAGCCGGGCATCCCCATCGATCGAACCGGCCACCGTTACCGATCCGGCCCCGGCCTCGAGAGTGCCGCCGATCGTCCCTTCCCGCCCGACGAGCACGTTCCCGGCATTCGCTCGGACGTCGTTGCCCACGGAGCCGTCGATTTGCACGCTACCCGCAAACGCCTCCAGACTGCCCGTGACATTGGCCTCCGACTGAATCACCACGTTCCCACCGAACACCGTGAGATTCCCGTCGACGGTTCCCTCGACATAAACGGTCCCGGCGTACACCGTCAGATCCTCGGAGACGGTTTCGTTCGCCCCCACGGTGACGGCCCCGCCCGATCGCGTTTCCGCCGCCGCGATACCGGGGACGATAGCCAACGTGACGACGATAAACATCACCAATATAGCACTTCCTCGACTCACACTAGAAGGCCAACCCATGGCCGGGGATCGTCGGGGATTCGTATAAAAGCGTGTCCGTTGCCCACTCACGCTACCGATACCCGTTCCGTAACGCGCGATCGGCCTCGATCCGATGTGATCGTCTGGCCCGCCGAATCCATCGGTTCCGGAACTGTTTAGCCGCGGAGTTCCAAGCGCTCCCCATGAAAATCCTCGTGACCGTCAAGGAGGTCGCGACCCTCGGCGATCGGTTTGCGATCGAGGATGGCGACATCGCCCAGGGGGATCTCGAATTCGAACTCAACGAATGGGACGACTATGCCCTCGAGGGGGCGGTCCAGATGAGCGAGGACAACGCCGACGTCGAGGTCGTCGTCGCCACGATCGGCCCGGAGCGGGCCGAGGAAACGATCCGGATGACTCTCGCAAAGGGGGCCGACCGGGCCGTCCGGATCTGGGATGACCAACTCGCCGCCGCTGACGAGCTCGCCCCGGCAACGAAGGCGTCGTTGCTCGCCGCCGTCGTCGCGGACGAGGACCCCGATCTGGTGGTGACGGGGGTCCAGGCCGGCGACGACGCCAACAGCGCCACCGGCGTCGCGCTGGCCGAACGGGTGGGGTACGAGTGGGCCGCGGTCGTCAACGAACTCGACATCGCGCCGGGCGCGGACGGCGGGACGGTCCATCGGGAGCTGGAGGGCGGCGTCGAGGAGGTGCTCCGCATCGAACTGCCGGCCGTGCTGACGATCCAGACCGGGCTCAACGAGCCCCGGTACGCGAGCCTCCGCGGGATCCGCCAGGCCCAGCGCAAGCCGATCGACGTCCACGCCCTGGAGGATCTGGGCCTGGACGCCTCGGTGCTGGACGTCCCCATCGAACGACGCTCGATAGCCGAACCCGAATCCGAGAGCGATGCGACGATCTGGGAGGGATCGGCCGCGGAGACCGCCGGCGAGCTGGCCACGTTGCTCCGGGAAAGGGGGATCGGTGACGCATGACGGTGCTCGCGGTCGCCGAACACCGCGACGGGGAGCTCCGGGACGTCGCCCACGAACTCGTCACCGCCGGCTCGACGCTCTCGGCCGACCGGGACGGCGACCTCGCGGTCGCCGTCATCGGCGGCGACGCGGAAACGCTCGCGGCGGAACTCGATCACGAGGCCGTCGACACGATCTACGCCACTCCCGCCGACGAGGCGTTCAATCACGGCATTTACGTCCAGGTCCTCGAGGCCTTGCTCGCCGATATCGACCCGGAGGTCCTCCTGATGCCCCATACGGTCAACGCGCTCGATTACGCCCCGGCGGTCGCCCAGTCGGCGGGGCTGCCGTTCGTGACCGACGTCATCGCGTTCGAGGAAGCCGACCCCGTGACGGTCACCCGCGAACGATATGGCGGGAAGGTCGTCGCCAGCTACGAGATCAGCGAAGCGCCGCTGGCGCTCACGCTTCGCCCGGTCGAGTGGTCGGCCGCGGAACCGGGCGGCGGGGATCCCACGATCGAGACGTTCGATCCAACGATCGACGCAGACGCGATCGGCGTCGAGGTGACCGGCTACGAGGCGGTCGCCGGCGGCGATATCGACATCACGGAGGCCGATGTCCTCGTCTCGATCGGGCGAGGGATCGACGAGGAGGAGAACCTCCCGCTGATCGAGGCGCTCGCGGACGCCGTCGACGGCATCGTCTCGGCCTCGCGACCCATCGTCGACAACGGCTGGTTGCCCCGTGATCGGCAGGTGGGCCAGTCGGGCAAGACCGTCACCCCCGAGATCTACATCGCGATCGGGATCTCCGGGGCCGTTCAGCACGTCAGCGGCATGAAGGGATCGGAGACGATCGTCGCGATCAACAACGACCCCAACGCCCCGATCTTCGACATCGCGGATTACGCCATCGTGGGCGATCTCTTCGAGGTCGTCCCCGCGCTGATCGACGAGTTCGGCGGCGAGAACCCGCTCTGACGAACCGGACGAAGGGGACGTTTTATGGCCGGCGGTCGCGGATGACCGGGACATGCAACTCGACCGTGACGTGGTCGTCGTTGGCTCCGGGTTTGCCGGGCTCGTGACGGCCGTTCGCGCCCTCGAGTTCACGGATCGCGTCACCGTCCTCGAGAAGGCCCCCCGGGTCGGCGGCACCCTCCCCGTCACCGCGGGCACCATTGCCGTGGAACGCGATCGCGATCCCGTGATCGACGTCTACGAGCCGATCGACGACGGGATCGCCTGGCTCGAGGAACAGGACGTCGACCTCACCGTGCCCGACGATCGCTGGCTGACCGAGGAGGCAGAGCGTGTCGCCCGGATCGATCCACCGGCATTCATCGAGTACATGACCGACCGCATCGAGGACGATGGAGGCGAGATCCGCCTCGAGACGCCGATGACCCGCCTCCGGACCGACGCCGACGATCGCATCGCCGGCGCCGTCGCCGAGGCGGCCGACGGCGAACGTATTGAGCTCGACGCCCCGAGCGTCGTCCTCGCCAGCGGCGGGTTCAGCGGCAACGCCGAGCTCATCGAGCGGTACTTCTCGAGCTCGAACCTCTGGAACGGCCGCCATCCCTGGTGTACCGGCGACGGGTTCCAGGCGGCCCTGGAGGTCGGCGGCCGGACGACCCGCGGGCTCTCGAAGGCGCTGGGTGGCTTCCGGCCGGCGCCGCCCGCCCAGATCACCGAGGAAAACC
>CAYSMB010000084.1:0-7714 GCA_964432005.1 uncultured Halobacteriales archaeon | reverse complement strand
GGCGTTCATCGAGGCGACGGCGGCGATGGCGCCGACGTTCGGGGGGATCAACCTCGAGGACATCAAGGCCCCGGAATGCTTCGAGATCGAGGAGACACTCTCCGAGCGGCTGGATATCCCTGTCTTTCACGACGACCAGCACGGCACCGCCATCATTAGCGGGGCCGCCCTCCTGAACGCGGTGGAACTGGTCGACAAGTCGATCTCCGAGTTAGATGTCGTGTTCTCCGGCGCCGGCGCGAGCGCGATCGCGACCGCGCGATTTTTCGATACGCTCGGGGTCGATCGGGACCGCATCACGATGCTCGATTCCGAGGGGATCATCACCGAGGAACGCGCCGACGCGGTCAATCCGTACAAATGTGCGTTCGCCCGGGACATCCCCGACGGCGATCTCGCGGATGCCATGGCGGGCGCCGACGTGTTTGTCGGCCTCTCGATCGGCGGGGTGGTCGACGAAGCGATGGTCCGGTCGATGGCGGCCGATCCGATCATCTTCGCGATGGCCAATCCGGATCCGGAGATCGGCTACGAGGCCGCCAAGAACGCCCGGGAGGATACCGTGATCATGGCGACCGGCCGCTCGGACTATCCCAACCAGGTCAACAACGTCCTCGGATTCCCCTTTATCTTCCGTGGCGCCCTCGACGTCCGGGCCAGCGAGATCAACGAACAAATGAAGGTGGCCGCCGCCGATGCGCTGGCGTCCCTGGCCAAGCGGGACGTTCCCGACGCCGTGCGAAAGGCCTACGACGACCAGCCCCTCCAGTTCGGCCCGGAATACATCATCCCGAAGCCGATGGATTCCCGGGTCCTCTTTACCGTCGCCCCCGCGGTGGCCCGAGCCGCGATCGCGAGCGGGGCGGCGCGCGCGGAGATCGAACTCGAAACCTACGAGGAACGCCTCGAGGCCCGGCTCGGGAAAAGCCGCGAGATGATGCGGGTCATCCTGAACAAGGCCAAGACAGACCCCGGCCGGGTCGTCCTCTCCGAGGGGGACAACGAGAAGATCATCCGGGCGGCCTATCAACTGATCGAGGAGGGGATCGCCGAGCCGGTCCTCCTGGGCGATCCCGACGACATCGCGGCGACGATCGATCGGATCGGCCTCGATTGCGACCCGGATATCGTTAATCCGAACGCCGACGGCCACGACGACTATGCGCGGTATCTTTACCGCCAACGCCGCCGGAAGGGCATGACCCGGAGCGAGGCCGAGGAACTCATCGAGCGCAACCGAAACTACCTGGGCTCGGTGATGGTCGCCTGCGGCGACGCCGATGCGTTGCTGACGGGGCTGACTCATCATTATCCCTCCGCGCTGCGCCCGCCCCTCCAGGTCATCGGGACCGCCGAGGACGCCGAGTACGCCGCTGGCGTCTACCTCCTCGCATTCAAAAATCGCGTCGTGTTCTGTGCCGATACGACGGTCAACACGAACCCCGACGATGCCATGCTCGCGGAGATCACCAAACACACCGTCGAGTTAGCCCGTCGGTTCAATGTCCAACCGCGGGCCGCGATGCTCTCGTATTCGAACTTCGGAAGCGTCGACAACGACGACACCCGGGATCCACGCGCGGCCGTCGAACGGTTGCGGGAGGATCCGGCCGTCGACTTCCCCGTCGACGGGGAGATGCAGGCGGACACGGCGCTCGTCGAGGACATTTTGACGGGGACCTACGAGTTCTCGTCCCTGGAGGAACCCGCGAACCTGCTGATCTTTCCGAACCTCGACGCCGGCAACATCGGGTACAAGCTCCTCCAGCGACTCGGCGGTGCGGACGCGATCGGGCCGATGCTCGTCGGCATGGATCGTCCGGTGCACGTGCTCCAGCGCGGCGACGAGGTCAAGGACATCGTCAACCTGGCGAGCGTCGCCGTGGTCGACGCCCAGGAGTCAGGCTAACCGTAGACGATGGCGACGGATCCACCACCCCGGGACGGCCGGTCGGATTTCGATTTCGCAAGCGATCGCGGTGTCCCATCGCCCGAGCTCGCTGCGATCGAGGAGCTCGTCGAGGGGACCGTCCGGTTTGACGAGTACAGCAAGCAGCTCTACGCCACCGACGCGAGTATCTATGCGGTGACCCCGCTAGGGGTCGTATTCCCCCGGAACGCCGCGGACGTCGCCCGGGTGGTGAGCCACTGTGCCGACCAGGGCATTCCCGTGCTGCCCCGTGGGGCGGGAACGAGTCTGGCCGGCCAGGCGGTCAACGAGGCCGTCGTGCTGGATTTCAGCCGCCATATGGACGACGTGCTGGACATCGATCCCGATACACAACGGTGTACCGCGGAACCGGGGGTCGTACTCGCCGAATTGAACGAGACGCTGGCTCCCCACGAGCTCAAGTTTGCCCCCGATCCAGCCTGGGGGGACAAGAGTACACTCGGCGGCGCGATCGGGAACAACAGCACGGGGGCCCACTCGCTCAAGTACGGCAAGACCGAGGCCTACGTCGAATCCTGCGAGGTGGTCCTCGCGGACGGAACCAGGACGTCCTTCGGCGAGTGTACGCTCGAGGAGATTGCGGACCGGGCCGACCCCGCCGGCGACCTGGAGGGACGCATCTACGCGTGTATCGACCGGATCGTCGGCGCGGAACGCGAGGCCGTCATGGACGCCTTTCCCGAGATCCACCGGAACGTCTCCGGGTACAACCTCGATCGGCTCTGTGTGGAGGCCGAGACCGGCGCCGTCAACGTGGCGCGATTGCTGGCCGGCAGCGAGGGGACGCTGGCGATCGTGACGGAGGCGACGGTCCGGCTCGAGCCCGTCCCGGCGACGACGGGTGTCGCTCTCCTCCTCTATGAGGAGCTCCTTGACGGGATGGCCGATGTCGAGCCAGTGCTCGAACACGATCCCGCGGCCGTCGAGATCATCGACGACGTCCTGCTCGCGCTGGCCCGCGACACCGAGGAGTTTCACGAGGTTGCCGCCCGTCTGCCGGATGCCACCGAGGCGGCGCTACTCGTCGAATTCTATGCAGCGGACGGCGAGGAGGCCGATCAGTTGACAGCGGACCTGATCGCCGATCAGACCGACGGCGTCCCGACCCGGGCCGAGCCGGATATCGAGGAAACGGACACCCCTGTCCGCGCGAGCGGCGCGTTCGAGGCCGCGGATCGGGCCGAGCAGGCCGAGTTCTGGAAGTTGCGCAAGAGCGGGCTCCCGATCCTGCTCGGACGGACCTCCGACGCCAAGCACATCGCCTTCGTCGAGGATACCGCCGTGCCCGTCCACGCCCTGGCCGACTACGTCGCCGACGTCCAGGACGTCCTCGACGCCCACGATACCTTCGCGAGCTTCTATGCCCACGCCGGCCCCGGCTGTCTCCACATCCGCCCGCTCGTCGACACCCACACCGTCGACGGGGTTGACGATATGATCTCGATCGCGGACGCCGTCACCGACCTTGCAATCGGCTACGGGGGCTCGATCACGGGCGAACACGGCGACGGGCGGGCGCGATCCCCCTGGATCCGCAAACAGTACGGCGATCACGTCTACGAACTCTTCGCGGATCTCAAGGACGCCTTCGATCCCGACGGGCTCCTCAATCCCGGCCAGATCGTCGGCCAGGTGGACGTAGACGAGCACCTCCGCGTCGGACCCGAGGACAGCTTCGATCCGGGGTTCGAGCCGACACTCGAGTGGGACAACGAGAACGGCTTCCGGGGAATGGTCGAGCTCTGTCACGGCTGTGGCGGGTGCCGCGGCGAGCAGGACACGACCGGTGGGGTCATGTGTCCCACGTATCGCGCCTCCAGCGAGGAGATCACGTCGACGCGGGGGCGCGCGAACCTCCTCCGCCGGGCGATGCTGGGCGAACTCCCCAACGAGGTTGCCCGTGAGCCGGAGTTCCTGCGCGAGGTCATGGATCTCTGTATCGGCTGCAAGGGCTGTGCCCGGGACTGTCCGAGCGAGGTCGACATGGCCCGCATGAAGGCCGAGGTCACCCACGCATATCACCGCGAGCACGGGGTCGACCTCCGGACCCGGCTGTTTGCGAACGTCCATCGAGTCGGCGCGATCGGCAGCGCCCTCGCCCCGATCTCGAACTGGGTGACGCGCCTGCCTGTGACGGGGTGGCTCGCCGAACGCACGCTCGGGATCGCCCGCGAGCAACGGCTCCCCGAGTTCCGACGTAACACCTTCCTCGATCGCGTCGACGCGGTCCCACCCTCGGGATCGAGCCACGACGCCGCCGACCGCGTGCTCCTGCTGCCGGACGTGACGACGAACTACCACGAGCCCGAGATCGCGATGGCGGCCGTCGCCGTGCTCGAAGCCGCTGGCGTAGATGTCGCGGTCCCGGATCGGTTCATCCCCTCGGGTCGGCCGGCGTACTCGATGGGACTTCTCGATACCGCCCGCGATCGGGCGAGCGCGCTCGTCGAAGCTGTCGGACCCGCCGTCGCGGACGGGCGGACGATCGTCACGCTCGAACCCTCCGATGCGGCGATGATCGGATCGGACTACGCGGCGCTTCTCGACACGTCCGCGAGCCAGCGAGTGGCCGCACACACGGTCGGGCTGATGGAGTACCTCGATCGCTCCGAGGTGTCGATCCCGCACGGCGGGGAGGGCCCGCTCACTTATCACGGCCACTGTCACGACAAGGCTACCAACCGGGCCGACCACGCCACCCGCGTCCTCGAGGCGGCGGGTTGGAGCGTCGATCAGTTAGACAGCGGGTGCTGTGGCATGGCCGGTTCGTTCGGCTACGAAGCCGAACACTACGCGATGAGCGAATCGATCGCATCGATCCTCTACGAGCAGGTCGATGCGAGTCCAGGCAAGCGCGTCGTGGCAACCGGGGCGTCGTGTCGCAGCCAGTTGCGCGATCATTTGGGCGAGCGCCCGGCGCATCCGATCGAGGTCATCGAAGGGACGATCGACTGACTCGACGGGGACCCTAATCGCGGGATTCGATCTCGACCCCGCCGCCGGCCTCGACGGTCACGCGATAGCCGGCGTACGCGAATTCGACGTACCCGTCGAGATGGTCGCTATCTGCTGCAAAGAGTCCATCGAGGAGCTCGGGATCGATAACGTCGTACAGGCGGGGCAGTTCGTCGATCTCCACGTCGGATCGGGTAGCGACCGTCTCGATGATTCGGTGGGATACGGGTTCGGGCGCGCCACGTTCGGCCCGTACGCCCCCCGAACGACTTCCCGTCATGGGAGTAGCGTCTGGAGGGACTCCCAAAAATCGATCGGTCGGTTTCGGGCGGTTGGAATCGGACCGGGAATGCCTTTAAAACCGGGTCACGAACGCCGGGCATGGCGGACGAGGGCTGGTTTCACGGGCTCGATGCCGGGGATCTCGAGGGCGCGGCCGAGCGGATCCAGAGTGGGAGCGCCGAGAGCCCCCGGGCGTGGCCCGAGCAGGCCGTCGAGACCGGATTCGTGCCCGATACGGACGCGTACTTCGACCGACTGGGGAAGGCCAGTCGTCTCGCCGTCGAACGTGCGGTCGCCGAGCGGGCGGGGGCGGATGATCGACAGGTCATCCACGCGGTCCGCGCGATCGACGATCTCGACCGGATCTCGAACGAACTCGCCGAACGGGTCGCCGAGTGGGCACGCACGACCGACCTTGCCGGCGGCGAATCGCTCGACGATGTGGCGGCCCTGGCGGACGCGGAATCGACGACCGAATCCGAACGGGCCGTCGTAGCACTGGCGGAGCTGGTCGCTGACGCCCAAGAGCGCCGGTCGAAGCTGGTCGAGCAAGCCGACCGTCGCATGCACGCGATCGCGCCGAACCTGTCCGCGCTTGCGGGGCCGCTCTTGGGAGCGCGGCTCATTGCCCTGGCGGGCGGGCTCGAGGACCTCGCGAAACTGTCCAGCAGCACGGTGCAGGTGCTCGGCGCCGAGGAGGCGCTGTTCGCCCACCTCCGCGGCGAGGGGCCATCGCCCAAACACGGCATCATCTACACGCATCCCGCCGTCCGGGGGACCGATCCGGACCGGCGCGGCTCGGCCGCCCGTGCCCTGGCGGGCAAACTCACCATCGCGGCACGGATCGACCACTACGCCGGCGATCGCCGACCGGAGCTCGAACGGGAGCTCGACGAACGCATTCGGCGGATTCAGGAGGGTCCGACGTGACCGCGGAACGGTTGGCCTATCGCGAGTTCGACGGGACGCGCTCGTTGGCCACCCGCGGTCCCCCGGTGTACGGCGAGGCGGTCGCGGACGGCTGGCGTCGATGGTCAGACCAGCGATCGAAGCTCGCGAGCATGATCGATCGCGAGATGGATGTCGATCTCTCCTCGTCCACTCGCGTGCTCTATCTGGGGGCGGCAAGCGGCACGACGGTCAGCCATCTCGCCGACGTTGTCGATGTCGTGTATGCCGTCGAGTTCGCGCCCCGGCCCGTGGAGGAGCTCCTCGAGGTCGCCGAGACCCGCCGGAACGTCGTGCCCCTCCTCAAGGACGCGCGGCAACCCGAGCGGTACGCCCACGTCGTCGAGGCCGATCTCGATCTCGTCGTCCAGGACGTTGCCACCCGCGACCAGGCCGCGGTCGCGCTCGCGAACCGCCGCTTTCTCGCGCCCGACGGCCACCTCGCGCTCGCGATCAAGGCACGCTCGGCGGACGTCACGGTGGACCCTGCCGAGACGTTCGACGCCGTCGTCGACCGCCTCGAGGAGGGCTACGAGGTGCGAGACCGAACCTCGCTCGAGCCGACCCACCGGGATCACGCGGCCGTGCTCGCCCGTCCGCGATCGTAGTCGGCGACCGGGGCCCTTTTGTCCCCACTAGGTGAGACTTCGGCCGATGGAGAGGGGCGGCCCAGAACACTTCGACTCCTTCGGAACGCTCGGCATCGAGGAGGAGTACTCCGTGGTCGACGACGACGGCGAGCCGGTGGCAGGGACCGACGAGCTCGTTTACGAGCACGAGCCACCGGAACCGCTGGCGGGGCGAATCGACCACGAACTCTTCAAGTTCGTCATCGAGGCCCAGACCCCGGTCATCCCCTCGATCGACGAGGCCGCCTCGGCGCTGTCGGCCATGCGAACGGCGTTCGTAGACTACGCCGCCGAGCACGGCTATCGAATCGCGGCAGCGGGGTTACACCCGACTGCCCGGTGGCGGGAACTCGAACATGCCGAGAAGCCACGCTACCGATCCCAGCTCGAACGCATTCAGTATCCCCAGCACCGCAACATTACCGCGGGGCTGCACGTCCACATCGGCGTGGACGACGCGGACATGGCGGTGTGGATCGCCAACGAGATCCGGCCGTACCTCCCCATGGTGCTCGCCCTCTCGGCGAACTCGCCGTTCTGGTACGGCTTCGACACGGGCTTGGACTCGGCGCGGGCGAAGATCTTCGAGGCCTTGCCGAACACGGGGATGCCGACGAACTTCGATTCCTACGCGGCGTACGATCGCTTCGAACGGATCATGGTCGAGCGCGGCGCGATCGCCGACCGCGGCGAGCTGTGGTTCGACGTCCGGCCCCATTCCGGACTCGGCACCGTCGAAGTCCGGACGCCGGACGCCCAGGCCGACCCGGAACGCGTGCTCGCGATCGTCGAGTACGTGCACGCGCTCGTCATGGACCTGGCCGAACGCTACCGGGCCGGGGCGGCCCCGACCGAGGTCCGCCGAGAGCTGCTCGACGAGAACAAGTGGCGAGCGATCCGACACGGTCGGGACGCTTCGTTTATCACGACGGGCGGCACCGCAACCGTC
>CAYSMB010000083.1:0-7715 GCA_964432005.1 uncultured Halobacteriales archaeon | reverse complement strand
ACAGTTCGACGATCCGGCGCTCGTCCTCCTCGGTGATGTCCATCTCGTCGAACTGTTCTTCTTCGGCTTCGACGGAGATGCCCTCCATGTACACGTCAAAGAGCGCCGACGGTTCGCCGCCGCTTTGCTCCTGTTCCATCCGCAAGATGCCGGTACATCGGACCGTATCGCCCGGGGACACCTGTCCCGCGATGTCGTCCTCGATGTTCACGTCGATGTTCTCGGGGGTCTCCCCGCCGCGAAGGCCCTCCGGGCTCTCCTGGATCCGTAACTTCTGGGCGTCGATGAACTCGGATTGATCGAAGTTGATGCGGAACGGGCCCTGGCGCTCGCAGCCCTGGCACTCGTGGGGTTCCTGAAAGGTGCCCCCGTCCTGGGGGATCCGCGTCAGCGTGCCACAGCGCTGGCACTCGAAGGCGGCGACCCGCACTTTCGGCTTGACGCCGGTCGCCTTCCGGACGATGCCCCGGACGCTCTCGAGGCGGTTGACGTGTTCGGCACGGATATCCCGAATGTCGGTCGAGTCCGGGAGCCCCTGGATGCGCACGTGGGCCTGCCCGAGGCTGATGTCGTAGGGGAGATCGAACAGCCGGAGGGCTTCCTCGGCATAGGTGAGCAGCTGGTCGGGCTGGCTGCGAACGTCTTCCGCGAGGTCCTCGTCGAAGCGGCGCAGATCGGTCCACGCGACGAACAGCGAGCGCTGCTCGTTCGGATACCGTTGGGCCAGGTCCGCGATGTCTTCCTCGTAATAGGTCCGGTAGAACTCGTCGAATCGATCGACGAGTTCCTCGGTCTCGGCGCTGGCCATCTGGACCACCTTCTCCCCCCTGGGGTATGAACTCTGTCAAAGGTGACTGTCAGGTCATCGCGTCAATGTGATGCCTCGAAGATCCCGACGATCTCCTCGACGGTGGGATCCAGCCCCGCCGGGGCGTTGGCCATGAGCGGATCGTCCAGCGTCGCGCGGGCGGCCTCCTCGAACGCATCGGGCGATGGGCCGTCGATTTCCCGGAGCCGCTCGGGCAATCCCAGGGCGTCCCGGATCGCCGTTACTTCCTCGATGATGCCCGCGGCGAGGTCCCGATCTGTCGGCACGGAGAGCGCGTCCGCCAGGCGGGCGCGGCGCCCGTCGACTCGCGCGAAGAGGTACTCGAGCGCATGGGGCGCGAGGACGGCGTGGGCGACCCCCTGATGGACGTCGCTATCCCGGGAGACCGCGTGGCCGAGGGCATGCAGGAGCGACAGCGTGCTGGCGTCCGGCCGGGAGACGCCATACTGGACGAGGAACAGCCCGTCCGCGATGTCCTCGAACACCGCCGGATCGTCGGGACGTTCTCGAAGCGCATGGAACGCCGGGGCGAGACGGGCGAGCCCCGCGGCCGCCGTCGCGTCGGTGACCGGAGTCCGATGTCGGGAGTACAGCGTCTCGATGCCCTTGTCGAAGCCGTTCATCGCCGAGCCGGCCAGCACGTCCGTCGGGGTTGTCGCGATGAGCCCGGGATCGTAGACAGTCAATGCGGGAAGGAGTCGTTCGTCGCTCACGATGCCGGAGGCCGGCGCGTCGACGGGACAGGTCGCCGGGTCGGCGGTGATCCCCCCGACCGGGGAAAGTTCGGCTCCGGCGAGTGTCGTTGGCACCGTGACGACGGGCAGGGTGTCCCCCGGCGGGACGTCGATGGTGCCGGTCGCTGCGAGCTCCTCGCCCGCCCCGGCCGGGTCGTCCCGGAGCGCCAACCCCGCGATGGCCTTCGCGATATCCAGACTGCTCCCGCCACCGACGCCGACGATCGCGTCCGCACCGACCGCACGGGCGCGGTCGCGTCCTTCGAGAGCCGTACTCAACCGCTTGTCCGGCGTGGTTGCCGCGAAGAGCTCGCCGAATCGATCGCCAAGGCCGTCACGGAGCGGACCGACCACATCGTCGTTCGCCCCGACGTTGCGACCGGTGACCACGAGGGCGCGCTCGGTACCTATCGCCGCGAGTTCCTCGCCGAGGGCGCCCACCGCGTCGGCCCCCGAGCGCACGGTCGGCGGCGCGTACGCGAGACGAAACGACATGCGGACCGTTCCGGACCGACCGCCTTCAACGGCCGGATGTGCCTTCCGAGCGGTTATTGGGATGGCCGGCCAACTCCGGCCCATGCCCGCACCGACCCCGGGGATCCATCACGTGACCGCGATCGCTAGCGATCCCGCCGAGAACCTGGCCTTTTACACCGACACGCTGGGGATGCGCCTAGTCAAGCGGAGCGTCAACCAGGACGACGTCTCGGTCTATCACCTCTTCTACGCCGACCACGAGGGCTCGCCGGGGACGAGCATGACGTTTTTCCCCTACGAGGGCACCCCCGCCGGCCGCCCGGGAACGGGGCAGGTCTACACGACCCGGTTTCTCGTTCCGGGGTCGTCGATCGACTGGTGGGCCGATCGGCTCGACGAGCGCCTCGACGACGAGATCGATCGCCTAGAGCGATTTGGGGAGCAGGTCCTGGCGTTCACCGATCCCGACGGCCTGCAACTCGAGCTGGTCGGGGTGGCGGACGCGCCGGACGGCAACCCTCCGAACGGGCCCGTCCCCGCCGAGCACGTCATTCGGGGCTTCCACGGCGTCACGCTCGCGGTGAGTCGCCCGGGACGGTTCCCCGACCTCTTCGATCGCTTCGGGCTCGAGCAAACGGAGGCGACCGACGATCGAACGCGGTATCGGGGTACCGGCGAGCTCGGCGGGGCCATCGACTTGCTCGAGCTCGAAAGTGGTCCCCGGGGCCAACCCGGCGCCGGAACGGTCCATCACGTCGCCTTCTACGTCGCGACCGACGAACAGGAGGCCTGGCGGGAACTCCTCATCGACGAGGGGCTCCGACCGACGGAGATCATCGATCGCAAGTGGTTCTACTCGGTATACGCCAGGACGCCGGCGGGGATCCTCTTCGAATTCGCCACCCCCGATCCGGGGTATACCGTGGACGAGGACGTCGCGGACCTCGGCGAGCGGCTCGTCCTGCCCGAGTGGCTCGAAGACCGTCGCGAGGAGATCGAGACCGATCTCCCGGAGCTACCCGATCCCGGGTTCTAGGGGGCGAATGCTTAACTGGGTCCCGACCCAGTGACTGTCGATGGACGTCCCCAGCGATCGGGTCCTCCTGATGGTCATCGTCGGGACGGCGTTCGTCGTCGTAACGGGCGCCTGGGCGGCGGGGCTCGTCGAGGCCCAACTGGAAGGAGGGACCGAGCTGATGGCGCTCGGCGCGCTCGCCCTCCTCTTTATCGCCGTACTCGTGCTGTTCTGGACCGGTTTCCGGCGGATCGATCGCGAGCAGGAATAACGCGACGAGTTGCTCCCGAACACATACCCAAAGAGTGGTGACGAGGCACAATACCCCGAGGTGAAACGGGGACCCGAACCGTTACTGCCGCCGGTGCATCCGATTCCCGTCACGAAAAATCGGACTTCACACGTCCAGGTCTCATTCCCTCTGGACGATACTCGAGACAAGTAGTTGTACGCTACATCGAGGGAAGAGATCACCGAATAAACGGCTCTATCTCATGGGGCTGCCAGGACTCGAACCTGGGTCCGGCGCACCCAAAGCGCCGAGGATACCACTACCCTACAGCCCCTCGTCCGAAATGGACGACGGACGCGAATAGTCGTTTCGCATCCCCGCATCAGCCGTCGTTCTCGCCCAACAACTCCACGTCCGTCACGATCGAGAACGGATCGTCGCTCCGGCGGATCCCCTCGAGCATACAAAAGGCCTCGTCGGGCGAGAGGAAGTGTTCGGCGACGGCGCATCCCCGGGGAGTCGGCTCGAGGCCGTCGATGAACCCGTACTCGAGGAGCTTGCCGACGGCATGGGTGGTGTCGATCTCCCCGATCATCGCCTCGTTGAGTGCTTTCGCCCGTGCGCCCCCAACGACGACGTTCGCGAGCGTCTCCTCGACGGCTGTTGGGGCGTCGTATCGCGTTCGGACGTCCTCGGTCTCGCCGGTCAGGAGGCCGAAGGCCACCTCGTCCTCCGTGCGCTCCATCGAGCTGTGATACCGCCCGCCCGGCTCGACGAGGAGGTACACGCGGCCACGTTCGTGATAGTCCGGTCGGCCCGCCCGTCCCAGCATCTGATCGAACTCCTGGACGCTCAGCCACTCGATGCCCATCGCCAGCGCGTCGAAGATCACCTGCGAGGCCGGGAAATCGACGCCGGCCCCCAGCGCGGCGGTGGTCACGACCGCCGCGATCTCGCCCTCGGCAAACCGCGTTTCGACCCGCGAACGCTCCCGACCGTCCAGGCCGGCGTGGTAGGCCGCGGCGTCGTACTCGAGCCGCCCCGCGAGCTCCTGACAGCGCCGCCGGGAGTTCGTGAAGACGATCGACTGGCCGCGATACCCCTGGGGGGAGGTCCGATCGTACGCGCGCCGGACGAGGCGATCGCAGACCCGCGCCTTTTCGCGCTCCTCGGCGAAGATGACGTGGCGCTCGATCGGGACCGGCCGGTCCTCGTAGGCGACCAGCGCCGCGTCGAACTGCGCGGCGAGCCATTCGGGGTTGCCGACCGTCGCCGAGAGGTAGATCCACTGGGCGTCCTCGCCACGCGACCGGGTATACTCGTGGAGCCGGGCGATGAGGCCGTCGAGGCGGTGCCCGCGTCCCACGTCGGTCAAGGTATGGATCTCGTCGATTACCACCGTCCCCACATCCCCCAGATCGCGCCCGGTCCGGAGCGCGTGATCGATCCCCTCGTACGTGCCTACGATGACGTCCGCGCGCGGATCGAACGCCCGGCCGTCGTCGCGGAGACGACTGCCCCCGACGCGCAACGTGACGTCCACCAGGTCGCCGTAGGCCTCGAGAAAATCGCCGTAGGTCTGGTTGGCGAGCGCCACGAGCGGCACCAGAAACAGGAGCTTGCCCTCGCCCAACAGTGCCCGGTCGATCCCGGCGAGCTCGCCGATCAGCGTCTTTCCGGTGGCGGTGGCACTGACGACGAGCTGATCCCGGCCGGCGAGCAGGTCGTGCTCGACCGACAGGCTCTGGACGGGCGTGAGCGTCTCGAAGCGCTCCGCGAGGGAATCCCGAAGCCCTTCGTCGACCGGTAACGTGTCGACATCCACCGGATCGACCGTGTCCGCGCTCGCGCTGATCGTATCGACGCGCGTGAGTTCGGGATCCGTGCCGCCCGAGAGCAGATCCGTGATCCGCTCGAGGTCGCCGACCTCGTAGAGCAACTCCGTTAACCGGTGCCGCGCCCCCTCGTTGAACTCGCCGCGGTAGCCCAGTTCGCGGTCGAGCTCCTCGGCCGCACACTCCCGACAGATCAGGTCCTCGCCCGATCGAACCCCACTGTCCGCGTCGATCGGCGAATACCGACCGGCGCTCGCGCAATACCGGCAGGTCCGGACGACGGCGGCCTCCTGCTGATAGGCCGCCAGCAGCGTCCGGAGCTCCTCGATCCCCGCGTCGCTGGTGTGCTCGGAGATGCGGATCGCCTCTGCCGCCCGGATCAGTTCGACGAACTCGTTCGGCTGCCGCGGGACGAACTCCCCGTCGCGACGCACCCGGAATTTGCCCGGCCGCGGCCCGGGGGATCGCTCGAGGACCTCGAGCTCGCCGTCGACGACCCGGCCGCCGTTGCGAAGCGCGACGACGCGATAGGTCCCGTCGGCCTCGTGGAGAAAGACGGTATCGATGGCCGTTCGGGACACGATGGCGGCGATTGATCGTTCGGCTTAATCAGCGATTCGACCGGCGTTCTCGAGCAGGCGGGCCAGGTCGACGTCCGGGGCGGTCGAAACGAGATCCTGTTCCTGATCGTACAGCAACAGCCCGATGTCCTTGAGCTTCGGGACGTGGGTGTGATACAACGAGAGGTAGATCTCCTTGACGTGTTCGGGTTCGATCGCGGTCAGATCCGTCCCGTGTTCCCGGACGGCGATCTCGTCCGCGAGGTCGGGGAGGGCGACGGGCTCGTCGTGTTCGTGGAGACAGTCGAGGAGGTGGAGGCGTCGCCGATGGCGCAACAGGGAAACGGCCACGGAGGCATCGACCTCGGGGGACTCCTCGGACACAGTGGCGATTTCCGAGGGCGGTATTTGTGCATACCCATTCGGAACGACCCTTCGCGATGGATTATGGTAATTGACGGCGCAACGCCTCGGGCGGGATCCGCCCGAAGTCGGCCTTGCGGTGACACTCGATACAGAGGGAAATCACGTTCTCGAGGAAGTGGGCGTCCGCCGGTCGGTCGAACGACCGGACGGGTTTGATGTGGTGGACGTCGGGCTTGCGGCCGAGGTCCGCTTTCGTCGTGCCCCACACTTGGCACGTGTATTCATCTCGCTCGAGAGCCTGTTGCCGAACGGTGGCCCACCCATTTCCGTATGGGCCGATCGGACCACCTTCCCAGTTCGGGTGGCCCTCGCCGGTGAACGTTTCCGAGAGCCATGATCTCCGACAGCTTTCGCTGCACACGGCGATATCCCCGCCGAAGTCGCTGGGGTACCGCTCGATTGTTTCGCCGCATACCGCACAGGGTTTCTCGATCTTCCCACCTTTCCAGAGGACGTTTTTTTCACCCTCTGGTGGATCGGGGACCGTTCGCCATGACTCGTTCTGGACGCAATCTGGGCAGTAGAACCCGGGTTTCTCGCTCGGCCAATACTCGAATTCCGCTCCACAAATCTCACAGGACGTGGTTTCTCTAGCACCATTTGGCACACCGATCCTGAGCCGTTACGTTATAAAAAGAAAAGTTTATTTCACATATTCCCACATTAATTTTCAGTCCGGACCCGGGAATTGAACCCGGGGCACAGGCACCACAAGCCTGCAGGTTACCACTACCCCAGTCCGGACACGCATTACTGGATACTGCCTATTCAAGACAAATACGTTAGGACCCGAAACCCTTCTCACCGTCCGGGATAGATCGTGATCCAGTGGCGATCACCGACAAGATCTACCTCCGCCACCATCGGCGGATCGTCTCCCAGCTCGACGTCCGCATCCCCCGACGAGCTTTCGCCGGGTCGACTCTAGACGTCATCTTCGAGGGCCAAGGCCTCGCCGACCTGGACGAGGCCCTACAGTCCCAGGTCCTCGACTTCGCGGAGGATTTCCTCGATTGCGGTTGCGAAGGCGCGCCGTTTTGTGGGCATCCCGAACGGCGATTCGTCCAATATCTCCTCGAGCTTCGAGCGGAAGGCTTCGATCCCGACGAGATCGTCGAGATCATGGGATCGGATTACGGCCTGACCGCGTATTCCGCCGATATCCTGACGTTTCTGGACGATGCGGTCAGACGACTCGAAGCGATCGAGGCGCTGGCCGCCGTCGAAAATAGCGCGGACGAGGAAACCGCCGCTCGCGAGGCCCGAATCGCACTCGAGGGTTGATCAACCGATCTGGAAGTGATCCTCGGCCGAATCGACTTCGCTGTCAAGATCTTCCAGCCGAATCACGTCCTCGCCTTCGGTCTCCTCGAGTTGTTCTCGCAGGGCGGTGACGTAGCGTTTGTACTCGTCGAGCTGCTCTCGCAGATGCTCGGCTTCGAGCTCGAGGCGTTCGTGCTCGCGGACGAAACTCTTCGGGACCTCCACCGTCGGCGGGAACTCCTCGTCGACGTCGGCGGCCTCGCTGACCTGATGCTCGGGGACGACGGTAACCCGGCCGTCGTGGGCGACGAGCATGTCCACGTAGTCCCGCATGACGGCGGACA
>CAYSMB010000082.1:0-7838 GCA_964432005.1 uncultured Halobacteriales archaeon | reverse complement strand
GAGGTGCATCAAGGCCGCGCCCAGGACGAGTTCGTTGCCCTCGGCGCCCGAGGATAGGGCGGCGAGGCCGATCAACACGTAGCCCGCGTGGCCGACCGAGGAGTACGCGAGCATCCGCTTGACACGCTCTTGCACGAGTGCCGCGAGGTTGCCGACGACCATCGTCGCCACCGCCAGGACCTGGAGGACGATCACCCAGTCGATCCCGAGTTCGAGTGCCGCGTCCAGAGGGAACCCATCGATCAGGATGCGGAAGGCGATGACGAATCCGGCGGCTTTCGATGCCGATGACAGGAAAGCGCTGATCGGCGTCGGGGCCCCCTCGTAGGCCTCGGGGGCCCAGAAGTGGAAGGGCACGCTGGCGGTCTTGAAGGCCAGGCCAGCGATCATGAGGATCACGCCGATGCCGAGGAGGCCGGCGTGCTCGACGTCCCCGAGCGCCTCGGCGATCGCCGGGAGGTGCAACGACCCCGTCGCGACGTAGACCAAACTGATCCCGTACAGGAGAATCGAGGACGAGAGCGCGCCGATCAGGAAGTACTTCAACCCCGCCTCGACGCTGCCCTGGTTGCGTTTGAGGTAGGCGACGAGCGCATAGGAGGGGAGACTCGCCAGTTCGAACGCGATGAAGATGACGGCCAGACTGTTCGCGCTCGCCATGAGCGCCATCCCGGTCGTCGCCAGGATGATCAGCGAGAAGTACTCGCCCTGGTGGGGATGGCCGGCGACGTAATCGTAGCTGGCGATGACGGCCAGTAATGCGACGGCACAGAAGATGAGCGTGAAGAACAGGCTCGTACCGTCGACGACGAGTTGGGCCTCGAACAGCGTGATCGGGCTGTCGTTCTGGCCAGTGCCGGCCAAGAGGAACCACGCCGCGATTGCGAAGGCGATCAGGAGTCCGAGTGCCGCCACACCCGCCAGCGGACCGCGTTCGTCGGCATCCGGTCGGATGCTGTCGGCCAGAAAGATCGCCAGCGCGGTCACCGCCAGGACGATCAGTGGCGCGATCGCGACCCAGTCTGCGAGCACGTACACCATTAGAGGTCACCTCCCCTGAGGGCGGGTTCGACCGCGTTCTCGATCATGTCGAAGACGAGTTCGGGGAACACCCCGAGCAGGATGACCAGCCCGACGAGGACAAACAGCGGCGCGAGGTCGTGCGCCGGGCTCCGCGTCAGTTCCGCGTCACCGGCCAGCGAGAACGGGCCGAACAGCGTTCGCTGCATCGCCCACAGCAGGTAGCCGGCGACGATGACGATCCCGAACATCGTCACGGCGGTAACCACCGGGGCCCCGGGAATCACGCTCGAGTCGAAGGCGCCGACGAAGATCGTAAACTCGCCGATGAATCCCGACATCAGCGGGAGCCCCATGTACGCGAATGCCCCCGTCACGAACACGCCGGCGGCGACCGGCATGCGGTCGGCGACCCCGGCCATGTCGGACACCATCCGGGTATGTGTCTGGTTGTAGATCACGCCGACGACCATGAACATGAGCCCGGAGATGAGGCCGTGACTGACCATCTGGAAGGTCGCCCCGCCCATGCCGTAGGTCGTGTACGCGATCAGCCCGAGGATGACGTAACCCATCGATGCGATCGACGAATAGGCCACGATGCGTTTGAGATCCGACTGGGCGAGCGCCAGGAGTGCGCCGTAGATGACCGAGATCACCGCGATCGCAGCGATCAGCGGCGCAAGCTTGCGCGCAACGTCCTCGAGCATCGTGAAATTGAATCGCAGCAAGGCATACGTCCCCATTTTCAGCAGGACGCCGGCCAGGATCACCGAGACGGGTGTCGGCGCCTCGACGTGGGCGTCGGGCAGCCACGTGTGGACGGGCACGACGGGGACCTTCACGGCCAATCCTGCGAAGATAGCGACGAACGTCCCGATTCGGAGGGCATCCGGCCCGATCGCACCCAGTCCACCGACGTCGCCGGCCCAGACGGCCTCGGTGATCTCCGGGAAGCCGAACGACGTCACGGCATCGCCGAGTCCGAACACCAGCGCCATGAATCCGACGAACATCACAAGGGAGGCCAGATTGGTGTACACGAAGAACTTGATCGCGGCGTATTTGCGCCGGGGACCTCCCCAGACCCCGATGAGGAGGTACATCGGGACCAGCACGCCCTCCCAGAACACGAACCAAAGGAAGAAATCGAGCGCGAC
Source organism: uncultured Halobacteriales archaeon (assembly GCA_964432005.1). Lineage (GTDB taxonomy): Archaea > Halobacteriota > Halobacteria > Halobacteriales > SKNY01 > SKNY01. The sequence continues at coordinate 5,658 of CAYSMB010000082.1, read as the reverse complement.
GAAGACGCCGATCAGGCTCGTCTCGAGGAACAACAGGAGCGCGTAGAACTGCGATCGGCGCTCCTCGATGGGCGTCCACGCGCTGACGATCGCAAGCGTCGTCAGCACCGTCGCCAACACGACAAGCGGCATGCTGATCCCGTCGACTCCGACCCACCAGTTGATCGCATAGGGCTCGACGGATATCCACTCCAGTCGCGTCTCGAAGCCGGGCGTGCCGCCCGGGAGGAACGCGTTGCCTGCCCCGTCGAACCACGCGAACAGCAGGAGGCTCAACCCGAGGGGCACGAGGCTCAACAGGGCGGCCAGACGGCCGGCGATCCGGTCGGGCGCGAGGGCCACGATGACGGAGGCCACCAGCGTCGTGAGGATGAGGGCTTCAAGCCACATTCAGATCCACCCCCCGTAGAGGACGGCACCGACGAGCAATAGCAACAGGGACAGCGCGATCATGGCGGCGTAGTTCGTGACGACGCCGGTCTGGATGCGCCGGACGGTCCCGCCCGTGCCGATCCCGACGTGGCCGACGCCGTTGATGACCCCGTCGACGACCACCTGATCGAAAGTATCGGCGGCGCGGGCGACCCGAGCCGTCAGCCCGGAGGCCAGCCAAACCTGGAACTCGTCCTGATAGTAGTTCGCGTCGACCAGGCCGGGCAGCGCGCCCGCGCGGCCGACGGGTTCGTCGGGGTCAGCCGTCGCATAGAGCCGCCAGGCCGCGAGCGCCCCGGCGACGGCGAGCGCGAGGGTCACCAAGGCCGGTAGGAACGGAGCCAGGTGTTCGGCCTCGAGGCCAGCCACGTCCGCGACCAGCCCGGAGTAGGTCCCATAGGCCGTCTCCGTGAATCCGCCGTCCAGCCAGGCGGCCAGATACTCGATCTCCACGTCGAGCGCCTCGGCGACGGGATGCATGTTGAACAGGCCGGCCACGGCGGCGAGCACCCCGAGCACCACCAGGGGAATGCGCATGCTCCAGCCGACGGCGTGTGGATCGGCGGCCTCGTCGGATCGGGGCTCGCCGTGGAACGTCAACGCCACCATGCGGAACGTGTAAAATCCGGTCAGGAACACTGCGACGAGGCCCATGGCGTACGCGCCGAGGAACAACGGATGGGCAAGGCCCATCGACAGCGCGTCGAGCAGGACTTCGTCCTTCGACCAGAACCCGGAGAACGGGACGATGCCGGCGAGCGCCAGCGAGCCGACGAGGAACGTCCAGTACGTGATCGGGAGGTGGGCCTTCAATCCGCCCATCTCCCACATGTCTTGGCCGTGATGCATCGCGATGATGACGGCCCCGGCGCCGAGGAACAGCAGGGCTTTGAAAAACGCGTGATTGACGAGGTGAAACACGCCGGCGACGTAGCCACCGACACCCAGCGCGAGCATCATGTAGCCGTACTGTGAAATCGTCGAATACGCGAGGACCTGCTTGATGTCGTCCTTGACGACGCCCATCGTCGCGGCGAAAAGCGCCGTGAATCCACCGACGAACGCCACTACCGCCAACGCGGTCGGTGAAATTGCGTAATAGCCGTACATCCGGGCGACGAGGTACACGCCGGCCGCGACCATGGTCGCGGCGTGGATGAGTGCCGAAACGGTCGTCGGGCCTTCCATGGCGTCCGGGAGCCAGGTATGGAGCGGGAACTGGGCGGACTTGCCGACGACGCCACCGAGTACGAGCAGCGCCGAGACCGTCACGAACGTTTGGGCATCGAGGCCGAGGAGTGTCCCGCCATCCTCGACGGCTTCGAGGGCGAGCTGCGGGAAACTCTCCGTGCCGACGAACGTGACCGATCCGAAGGCCGCCGCGATGGCGAGGACGCCGATGAGGAAGAAGTAGTCCCCGAACCGCGTCACCAGGAAGGCCTTCTTTTGGGCGCTCGCCGGGGCCCGCTCACGGAACCAGAAGCCGATCAGTAAGTACGAACAGAGCCCGACCAGCTCGAAGAAGACGAACGCCATCAGCAGGTTGTCGGCCATCACGAACGCGAGCATGCTAAACGAGAACAGCCCCAGGCCGGCGTAGTACCGCGGCAGGCCCGTCTCCCCCTCGGCGTTCATGTATCCGAGCGAGAAGACGTGGACGAGAAAGGCCACGAGACTGACGACGACGAGCATCAGGGCGGCGAGCGGGTCGATGAGCACGCCGAAGTGGAGATCGATGGCATCCTCGACGGCGATCCAGGTGTAATAGACGTTGTGGTGGGGATCGCCCGTGAGCCAGAGATGGACGCCGACCCACACCGAGACGACCAGTGACGCCCCTGTGGCGACGATACCCCCGAGGGCGCCGCGTTTGGGCATGTAGCGTCCGAGTGCCAGTGCGATGACGAACGATACCAATGGGAACAGCGCGATCGTCGGAGCGAAGGCGTATGCCGGATCCATGTCACCACCTCATGACGGCCGGGGCCGTCACGTCGATCTCCTCGAAGTTTCGCCGCAGGACCAGAATGATCCCGATCCCGACGGCGACCTCGGCGGCCGCCAGTGCCATCACGAACAGCGCGAACGTCTGGCCGGTCAGTTCGCCGAACTGGTAGGAAAACGCGACGAAGTTGATGTTGGCGGCGTTCAACATCAATTCGACGCTGATGAGGAACATCAGAGCGTTACGCCGGGTGAGGATGCCGAACAACCCGATCGCGAAGACCGCCGCCGAAAGCAGGAGGTAGGCCTCGGGCGGCGCGGGCATCAGGCCTCACCTCCCTCGGAGTCCCGCGATGCGAGCATCACGGCGCCGCTCAAGGCGGCATCGAGGAGAACGGCCATGGCGATAAAGGCCACCAGGAAGTTCTCGACGTCGATCCCGTTCGCCTCGATGCCCAGGAGCGCGTAACCGATATGAGCGGTCACGCTTTCGTCGGCCGGGAACCCGACGGGTTCGCCGAAACTGGTCTGCAGAATGATGAACGCGAGGACGGCGAAGATGCCGATCGCGATCGCGCCGGGCAGGAGATGACGGCCGAGCCGGAACCGGGGGCGCGTCGTCATTGGCCGAGCACCGCCTCCTCGGTTTGCCGGGTCAGCATGACCGCGAAGGTGATGAGGATGAGGACCCCGCCGACGTACACGAGAATCTGCATCGCCGCCACGAATTCGGCGTGCAACATGACGTAGTGAATGGCGACGCTCAGGAGGGCCCCGCCCAGGAAGAGCGCGGCGTGCCAGACATCCTGGACGAGCACGGCCGCCGCGCTACATCCGATCGTGATCAGCGCGAACAGGGCGAATGCAGCCAGCTCCAGAAGCGCCATCTGTGGTCGGAAGGTTTCCTTTGGTCCCTTTGAAGATTTCGAGATCCGGGTTTCTTACTGGTAATCGACCTCGCCTTCCCCCTCGCCGACCCAGGCGGTCCGGTCGGGTTCGCGGGCGGCGAGCGGATCGAGATCGTTGTACCAGGGCACGCTCTTGAGCTGTTCCTTGTTGTAGACGAGATCGTCCTTCGAATCGCCCGTGAACTCGAATTGCTCGGTCAGGACGATGGCCTCGACGGGACAGACCTCCTCGCAAAGTCGACAGTAGATACACTGGCCGACGTGCAGGTCATAGGCCTCCCCGTTGCGCTGGTCGTCCATGACGATCTGGATGGTGTCGTTGGGACAGACGTTTTCGCATTGGCGACACCAGATACAGCGCTCCTGGCTGAATTTGTGGATCCCCCGGAATCGGGGGCTCACTTCGGGGGCATCATCCGGATACTCGACGGTGAAGGTCTCCCCGTCCAGTGCGTGCTTCATCGTCGTGGCCATGGATTTGAGAATCCCGATCATGTGATCACCCCAACAATGATCGCGGTGACGATCAGGTTCGCGAACGCCAGGATCAACAGGAGTTTCCAGCCGACCTCGAGGACCTGGTCGACGCGGAACCGGGGGACCGCCGACCGCAGCCACTGCGTGAACAGGTAGACCCCCGTGACTTTCAGCAGGAACCACACGATGCCCGGCAGGACAGGTCCGGCCGGACCCCCGAGGAAGATGGTGGCGATGATCGCCCCGCCGAGGAAGATGTGCAGGAACTCGCCGAGGTAAATCAGCACGAAATACACCGAGGAATATTCGGTTTGATAGCCCGCGATGATCTCGGTCGGCGCCTCGGGCGTGTCGAAGGGATTCCGACCAACCTCTGCCGCGTTGGCCGCGAGGAACAGCAGGAACGCGAACGGGTTCACGATCGCGAACCACATGGGAACGCTCACGGGACCGATGGCGACCAGCTCCTGGGCCTGGACGGCGACGATGTCGCTCATGCGGAGGCTCCCCGAGAGGAAGACGACCGAGATCCCCGTCAGGATCAGCGGAATCTCGTAGGCGATATTCTGTGCCACCGCTCGTAGTCCCCCCAGCAGGGAGTACTTGTTGTTCGAGGCGTAGCCCGCCATGACCAGCCCGACGCTCGCGACCGACGCGATCGCGAACACGAAGATCAGGCCCGTTTCCGGGTCGGCGACGTGCACGTAGCTCCCGAACGGGATGAAGGCGAACCCGAACAACGCCGAAAACGCGATCAACACCGGGGCCAGGTCCCAGGCCGGACGGTCGACACCCTTCGGAACGACGAGTTCCTTGCTCAACAGCCGGACAGCATCGGCGGGAATGATGAGCAACCCATACGGGCCCACCCGGTTGACGGCGATCCGATCGGTAAAGGCGGCCGTGATCTTGCGCTTGCCCCAGATACCGAGCAGCGCCGCCATGACCATCATGATGTTGGCCGCGATGAACGCGGCGATGAGGCCCGCGACGAACTCGCCGGGGATCCCGTACGCCTCGAGCCCGATCAAGTCGACGAGACGGTCGGGCAGGACGATCGACATCTACCGATCCACCTCGCCGAGGATGATGTCGAGGCTGCCGAGCGTCGCGATCATGTCGGCGACGTAGTCCCCCTCGGCCATCGCGGGGAGGGCGCTCAGGTTGTGAAAGCACGGGCTCCGGATCTTGAATCGGCCTGGCTGGTCGGTGCCGTCCGATCGGATGTAGATACCCAACTCCCCCTTGGCCGCCTCGACGGCGCGGTAGGTCTCCGTGTCCGCCGGCGGCTTGAGCGTCCGCGGGACGTTGGCTTGCGTTTCGCGTTCGTCCTCCGGCCAGGTCTCGAGGAGTTCGATGCACTGCTCGATGATCTTCGCCGACTCCTCGACCTCCTCCAGCCGGGCGAGGACCCGCGCGTAATTGTCTCGGCCGTCTCGGGTGACGACATCCCAGTCGAGATCGGGGTAGTATCCGTACGGGTCGTCGCGTCGTAGGTCGTAGTCGACCCCGGACGCGCGAGCGACCGGCCCCGTACAGCCGTAGGCCTTGGCGACGTCGGGATCCAGCACGCCCACGTCGATGGTGCGGACCTGGAACACCTCATTCGTGGTGATCAGGTCATGATATTCCTCGAGGGCTTCTGGCAATTCGTCGAGGAAATCCCGGACGAGCTCGAAAAAGTCCTCGCGCGGTTCCGGGATATCCCAGCAGACCCCGCCGAGCCGGAAGTAGTTGAACATCATCCGTTGGCCGGTCAACTCCTCGAGGATCTTCTGGACGCGCTCGCGATCCCGCATCGCGTACATGAAGATCGCCGTAAAGTCCCCGTAGACGTCCAGGCAGAACGTCCCGACCGCGAGCATGTGCGAACAGATCCGACAGAGCTCCGCGCTCA
>CAYSMB010000081.1:0-8040 GCA_964432005.1 uncultured Halobacteriales archaeon | reverse complement strand
TCCGGCGCTACCTCCCCGAGATCGACCTCGACGAGGAGGACATCCCGCCGAGCCTGATCGACCGGATGATCGTCAAGCGCTCGGACTTCCGCTCGGCGCTATCCGAGGTCGAACCGTCCGCGATGCGGGAGGTCCTCGTCGAGCTGCCGAAGGTGAGCTGGCAGGACGTCGGCGGTCTCGAGGAAGCCAAGCAGGACGTCAAGGAGAGCATCGAATGGCCGCTGAACGCCGCCGAACGCTTCGATCGCATGGGCATCGATCCGCCGACCGGGGTCCTACTCTACGGTCCGCCGGGGACCGGGAAGACGTTGATGGCCAAGGCCGTCGCCCACGAGACGAACGCGAACTTCATCAGCGTGCGCGGCCCCCAGCTGCTGTCGAAATGGGTCGGCGAGAGCGAGAAAGCGATCCGCCAGACGTTCCGCAAGGCCCGACAGGTCGCCCCGACGGTCGTGTTCTTCGACGAGCTCGACGCCCTTGCCCCGAGCCGGAGCCAGGACCACGGCAGCAACGTCTCCGAACGCGTCGTCAACCAGCTGCTCACGGAGCTCGACGGCCTCGAGGAGATGGAGAACGTGATGGTCGTCGGCGCCACCAACCGGCCCGACATGATCGATACGGCCCTGATCCGGTCTGGCCGGTTCGATCGGCTCGTGATGATCAACGAACCGGACGTCGAGGGGCGCGAGGAGATCTTCAAGATCCACACGCGCGACGTGCCGCTGGCGCCCGACGTGAGCCTCCGCGAACTCGCCGAGATGACGGAGGGTTTCGTCGGCAGCGATATCCAGAGTATCGCCCGGGAAGCGGCGATCCAGGCGCTCCGTGAGGATGAAGACGCCGAGACCGTCGAGATGAGTCACTTCCGGAAGGCCATGGAGTCGGTGCGGCCGACGATCACGAAGGACATCATCGACTACTTCGACCGGATCGAGGAGGAGTTCGCGGGCGGCACCGCGGAACCGGGGCGCCAGCGAGCGAACAGCCGAATCGGCTACCAGTAACGAACATATATACTCGCGAGCGGTTCTACATCCGCCTCATTGTCCCGATAACTGCGATCTGGGGGCTATTTCCTCGCGATCGATCCCGTATCTCTATAGAAATGGACTCGTTTATATGGCCGTCCCGAGAACGCATTCGATATGGAGACCCGGAAAGTGCAGGTGACCGGGGGGTCGACGTACACGGTCTCGATTCCGAAATCGTGGGCGACCGAGCAGGATATCTCGGCGGGCTCGGAAGTCGAGTTGCATCCGGAGGGCGATTCGTTGTTGTTGCTGCCCGGTCGCCAGCATGAGGGGACCGAAGGGACGCTCGACATCACGGACCTGCAGGGGCCGGACCTCGCCCGGGCGGTGGTGACGATGTACGTAAGTGGGTTCGACCGCATCCGGCTCGAGACCGACGTCATCGCCTCCGAACAGCGACGCATCGTGCGGGATGCGACCCAGGCGCTGGTGGGGCTTGAGGTTGTCGAGGAGACGAGCGAATACATCCTCCTCCAGGATTTGCTTGACTCCTCGGAGCTGTCCATCCACAATGCGATCACCCGCATGCGATTGATCGCGCTGACGATGCTCGAGGACGCCCTCCGGAGCGTGATCGAAACCGACCACGAGCTCGCCGAGGACGTCATTCGGCGGGACGACGATGTCGATCGTCTGTGGTTTATGATTTCGCGCGTGTTCCGGTCGGTCCTGCGGGATCCGAGCGCCGCGGCGGCGATCGGCATGGCCCGGGACGAGTGCTTTGATTACCATTCGAGTGCCCGCCAGCTCGAACGGATCGCCGATCACTCGGTCAAGATCGCGACCCTGGCGACCGAGCTCGATGAAATTCCCGACGAGGTCAGTGACGGCATCACGACCCTCCAGTCCGAGGCCCGGGAGATTATCGAGCGGGCGATGGAAGCGTTGCTCGAGGAGAATTCCGACCGCGCGACCCGCCTGGCGAACGACGCCCGGGACTCGGTTACCGATATCGACGATCACACCCGGGCGATCGACGAGACGATTCGGGAAGTCGCGGATCCGACCCAGGCACAGCTGCTCGGGCTCATCGTTGACTCGTTATCCCGGACGGCCGACTACGGGGGCAACATCGCGGAAACGGCGATGCAGAAATCCGCCCCGACGCCCTGAGTTATTCCTCGATCAACACGCCGCAGATGTGTCCCGCCTGACCCGGGCGGGAGGTCACGCGGGCCTGTCCTTCCGGCGTCTCGACGACGGCCCCCTTGGTGACGATGTTTCGGCGGACATAGTTCGGGTTCGCCGGGTTTTCGACGACATTCTCGACGGTGGTCGACGTCGAATCTTCGCCGTCGTTGACGACGATTCGGTCGTCCGCGAGGGCCCGCACCTTGGTCGTCCCGCCGCGGGTGTCGACGACCTTCAGGCGCGGATCGTCGAGCTGGGTCTCGGTCGGCTCGTTGCCGAGTTCGTGTTTGCGTCGATCCCGATAGGGGCGGAGCCGGCCGCCCGTGCGCTTCCGGGTCGAACCGCTGTGTTCGGTCATGCCCGGATGATCGCCGAGCGGCTATTTGAACCCCTCGACTGATCGGTTCCGGAATCGTTAGGTCCGCCGGGCGGGTCGAGCCTCCAATGAGTCTCCGGCAGGTCGTCGCGACACCGTTCCAACAAGGGGGCACCGATCGGCTCACCGAGCAGGAGTTCGTGGTTGCTCTCTCCCTGCACCGCGATTGGTTTTCGCCCGCCCAGGCCAAGCGGGCAGTCGAGCTGGCGAGGACGGAAGGCCTGGTCGAGCGGGACGAGGACGATCTCGTCGCGACCTTCGATGTCCGCGACGTGGCCGTCCCGACGGGGTTTGCGCCCGACGAAGACGTGCTCCAGCGCCGGCCGACCTTCGAGACGATGCTCGACGCCATCGTCGATGCCGGATGCGACAAGCGGGCGGCCGTCAGCGAGATCAACCGGATCCAGAACGAGTACGGGGTGACGATCGAGGCCGCCGCGGCCATCTTTGGAACCCGCGAAGGGGTGGACCTCGATTCCGAAATCGCGCGGGCGAAGGCCGAACTGCTCGGGGCGGAGACTCCATAACGTTGTTTACGACTGGGCGCGCTCGCCCCTGACATGCCCTTTTTCGCCCGGCTGGCCGACCGGATTCACGCCGTCGATAGCGTGGTCAGCGTCGGATTAGACCCTGACCTCGATCGGCTTCCGGAGTCGGTGCGGGAAGCGGACCTGCCGCGCTGGGCGTTTAACCGCCGGATCATCGATGCGACCCACGAGCGCGCCGCGGCGTACAAACCGAACGTCGCGTTCTACGAGGACCCCGCCGGCTGGCGCGCCCTCGCGGAAACTATCGCGTATGCAAAGGGCAAAGATGTGCCTGTGGTGCTCGATGCTAAACGCGCGGACGTCGGGCATACGGCCCGGCGCTATGCCCGGTTGCTCGAACCGGACGCCTATGACCTGTCCGAGGTGGCACCGGACGCGATCACCGTCAACCCGTATCTCGGCGAAGACGCCCTTCGCCCCTTCCTCGAGCACAGCGACAAGGGCGTGTTCGTCCTCGGCCGGACGTCCAACCGGGGCGGTGCGGATCTGCAGGACCGTCGGCTCGAATCGGGCGAGCACGTCTACGAACGGGTCGCGGCACTCGCGGCCGAATGGAACGATCACGGCAACGTCGGACTGGTCGTGGGCGCCACGGCACCCGACGAGCTCGAGGCGGTACGCCAGCGGGCCCCGGAGCTACCGTTCCTCGTCCCCGGCGTTGGAGCCCAGGGCGGCGACCGTGAGGCCGCAGTCCGGCACGGCCTCGCCGACGGCATCGGGTTGATCAACTCCAGCCGCGGGATCATTTTCGCGGGCGAGGGGACGGATCGGCCGTTCGCTGCCGCCGGCGAGGCGATCGATCGGCTCAATCGCGGGCTCAATCGCGGTCGTTGCCTCCGCGACGCCGGTACCCGACGCACAATCCTGACAGATTCCACGCGCCCGGTCGTAGTGGTCCGCACAGACCATCGCTCCGCACTGCTGGCACGACTCCACGGCGGGCGCCGTCCCGCAGATCGCACAGAGGCCACTGACACTCATACCGGAACAATGAGGCCCAGCTTCATAACGGGCGTGGGGCGTGGTATCGACTAACGGGAAGGCTTTTCTTGTAATCCACTTATCCCAAGAATATGGCCGCGGATCGGGGGGCGCTCCGGCGCGCCCTCGAACACGGAGAATCCGAAGGTGGCCACGTCGAGTTCAAGGAGCGGCTCACCCGGGACGTCCATCTCTCGGGCGGACGTTTCGAGAGCCTCGCCGCCCAGCTCAAACATCGGCTCCTTTCCGGGGACGGCGAAGCGACGTACGTCGTCGGCGTCACGGACGATGGGGAACTGACCGGGATCGAGACCGAAGCCTTTGCCGAGACGATGGACATCCTCTCGCTGCTGGCCGAGGAGGCCAACGCGGGGATCGAGGACGTCCAGACGTGGGGCGTCGGCGAGACCCGGGGGGAGGGGCTCATCGGCGTGGCGCGGATCGTCAGTGGTGCGGGACGGAGTCACGACGACGATCACATCGTCGTGGGCACGGCCGGCCACGTCGATCACGGCAAAAGCACGCTCGTCGGGACGCTATTGACCGGGGAGCCGGACGACGGCGAAGGGTACACCCGCGGCGTGCTCGATGTCCGGCCGCACGAGGTCGAGCGAGGCCTGAGCGCGGATCTCTCCTATGGGGTGTATGGCTTCGCCGACGGCGAACCCATCCGTCTCGGGCATCCGACCCGCAAGGAGGAACGCGCGGCGATCGTGGACCGTGCAGACAAATTGGTGTCGTTCGTCGATACGGTCGGCCACGAGCCGTGGCTCCGGACGACGATCCGCGGGCTCGTCGGCCAAAAACTCGATTACGGGCTGTTGACGGTGGCGGCCGACGACGGGCCCACGAAAACCACCCGCGAGCACCTCGGGGTGCTATTGGCGATGGAACTGCCGACCGTCGTGGCACTTACGAAAATCGACCGGGTGGACGAGTCCCGCGTCGACGAAGTAGAGCGCGAGGTCGAACGATTACTCCGTGACGTGGGCAAGTCGCCGCTCCCGGTGGGTCGTTACGGCGTCGAACGCGCGGTCGAGGAAATCGGCGAGACCGTGGTCCCGGTCGTACGGACCAGCGCCGTCACGAAGGCCGGCATGGACACGCTCGACGGGCTTTTCGAACGACTCCCCAAGCTCACGTCCGAGGACGGCGAGTTCCGGATGTACATCGACCGGACCTACCAGATCACCGGCGTCGGGGCCGTCGCGTCCGGAACGATTCGGTCCGGCCGGGTGGAAGCGGGCGATCGCTTGCAGCTCGGCCCGTTTCCGGACGGGACCTATCGCGAGGTCGAGGCGCGATCGATCGAGATGCACTACAACCGTGTCGACGAGGCCGAGGCCGGTCGGATCGTGGGGATCGCGTTGAAGGGCGTCGCGGCCGAGGAGATCGAGCGCGGCATGGTCCTGACGCCAGCAACGGCCGATCCCCCGGCCGTCCGCGAATTCGAGGCCGATGTCATGGTGCTCAATCACCCCACCCGGATCGGTTCGGGGTACGAACCGGTCGTCCACCTCGAAACGGTCGGCGAAGCGGCGACGTTCTATCCCGAGGACGGACGGTTGCTCCCGGGCGAGCAGGGACGTGTCCGGATCCGGTTCAAGTTCCGCCCGTATCTCGTCGAACCGGGCCAGCGATTCGTCTTCCGGGAAGGCAAGAGCAAGGGTGTCGGGACGGTGCGGTCGATTACCGGGGTCGAGTAAGTCAGGGCCCGATCGTCCGAGTGCCGCATCCGCCCCGGCCATCACCTCCAAAACCGCCTCCGCTATCTTCCTCGCGAAATTTCTGGCACCAACGCCGTTGCGCATCGTCATACGACTCGCCTCCCCGGGCGATCTCCGAAGCCAGGCGCTTTCGCGCACCGGATTCTCGAAAAGGTAGCAGCGGCCGAGATTCGAGCACGGTCCCTTCGCGGTCAGGTCACGTGTCCGACGAACGGCAAGGCCCGGTTCGGCCGACGGACCTCGTGGACCTGGGTGAGGATCAGAAGGACTGACAGTATGGCCAGTCCGGCGGCGAAGACGAAGGGGACGGCAAAGCCCCATTCGGCGAGAATCCCCGAAAGTAACGGACCGACAGCGACGCCCAGGCTAAAGCCCAGGGTGAGAACCGACAGGACGACGCCGGATTCGCCTTCCCCGGCCATGTCGCCGGCCAAGGCCATCGCCGGCGCGAAAACCATCGCGCCGGCGACACCTTGGAGGAATCGTGCAAGGACCATCAGCCACGAATCTGAGATGAAGAAGATCCCCGGGGACAGCTCCGGGATGAATCCCTGTGCGAGGGTGGTCGGAACCAGAAAGACCGTGCCGACGATCAGGAACGCTTTGCGGCCGTAATAATCCGTGGCACGGCCGACGGGCGCCTGAAGCACGACTTGGGCGAGCACGAACGCTGCGAACTGGATCCCGAACATGGCGGGTTCCTGAGTCAGGAGGTCGTTGACGACCTCCCCTAGGGTCGCGAAGATACCGATCCCCACAGCCATGATGAATGTCACCGCGCCCAGGGCGAAGATCGGATTGAGCAGCTGGGACCCCTCCCGATCGAAGATCGATACGGCGCCGAGGATCCCCCGCCCATCCGGGTCGGGATCGATGGGTGGATCCCGGATGGTGAGGAGGACGAGACCGAGCGCAAGCGTCGCAGTGAGGGTGGCGAAGTAAAACGCCGCGTCGTAGCCGGAAATCCAGATTCCAGCCGGGAGGGTATAGGGGCCGGCCGACACGACACCGCCCGCGATGATCGGGCCGACCCCGAACCCCGCGAGGATGAAGGTGTTATAGGTACCCATGTTGCCACCGCGGTTCGCATCCGTGGCGAGGTCGTTCACGAGTGCCACCGTCGTGGGGATGATGAGCGCGCCGGCCACCCCTTGACTCACCCGAATCACAATGAGGTGCCAGTACTCGGTGGAGAAGGTGTACGCGAAGTTCGAAACGGCGAGCAACCCCAATCCGAGCACGACAAAGATCTTCCGTCGTCCCAACCGGTCGGAAAGCCGTCCGACGTACGGTTGCAAGGGGCTGTTGACGAACCCGAACAGCGAGAGCACGAGGCCGGTGATGAACAGTTCGGTCAGTCCGAACGTCTGGCCGCCGACGTTCGGCGAGGCGATAAACAGCGGGATGACGATGACGAGGAAGGAGTTGCCAACGCCCTCGGCCATGCGGGCGATCGCCAAAGCGAGGACCTGCGGGTCAACACCCAACGGATTCTGCTCCGACATGCACGTCGTGCCTGACCGGACGGTCAGGAGGAGTAATACTGTTGTGACTTTCCGCCGGGACGGTACCGCCGGTTCACGAATCCCGAACGATCTCCGGAGTTATGGGCCAGGCGGTCCTGAAACGATCATGGCCGTCATCGAGTTCACCAAGGAGGACGTCGGCAAGACCGTCGTGGATGCACGGGGCGATTCAGTCGGGAAGATCGTCGATACGCAAGGTGGTTCGGCGTACGTCGAACCGGATCCCGGACTGCTTGACGAGGTCAAATCCCATCTCGGCTGGCGAGGCGGCATGGAGGACAACCAGGAGTTACTGGGCAAGTATGTCGAGGAAGTGACCGCGGATGAAGTCCGACTCCACGGGGAAGACGCTAGGAAGGAGCGGACGTCGGTCCGTTCCGAGGCGGACCAGCCAGACCGATCGTAACGCGGTTGGGAATGTCCAGCTGGGGCCGCCGGCCGATCCGGTTCGGTGGGCCTGTCTGCCCCGGTGGTGATGGTCGTAGATTCGTCTCTGGTGGAGAGTATCGAAGATGCGCTGGCCGGGATTTGAACCCGGGTTGCAAGCATGGCAAGCTCACGTGATACCACTACACTACCAGCGCTCCGAGCACGTGAGGATACTGCCCGATCCGGGTATAAGGGTTCCGGAACCCCCTGCGAAGGCCTTGCAGGGACGTGATTGTTCCGCTAGCCTTAAAAGTAGCCGTAGGATACGTTCGCCACAGTCTAGTGACGCGG
>CAYSMB010000080.1:0-8158 GCA_964432005.1 uncultured Halobacteriales archaeon | reverse complement strand
TCGAGATCATCCAGTCGTTCACGTTGATCCACGACGACATCATGGACGACGACGACATGCGCCGGGGGGTCCCCGCGGTGCACAACGAGTTCGATCTCGAGACGGCCATCCTTGCCGGGGATACGCTCTATTCGAAGGCCTTCGAACTCATGCTCGAGACCGGCGCGACGACCGAACGGAGTATCCGCGCGCTCCGGCTCCTCGCGGAGACGTGTACCCGCATCTGTGAAGGCCAGGCGATGGACATCGGCTTCGAGGATCAGGGCGACGTCGATATCGAAGCCTATCGACGAATGATCGAGCTCAAAACGGCCGTCCTCTTCCGCGCGGCGGCCGCCGTCCCGGGGATCCTGCTCGGGGCCGACGACGAGACGATCGACGCGCTGGCGAACTACGGATTGGTCGTCGGTGAAGCGTTCCAGATCCACGACGACGTCCTGGACCTCACCGTGCCCAGCGACCAGCTGGGCAAGCAACGCGGGAGCGATCTGGTCGAGGGGAAACGGACCCTCGTCACGTTGCATGCCGAACAGGCGGGCGTCGATGTGGAGGCGATCCGGCCGTCGAGCGGGGACAGCGACGCCGTCGACACAGTCGTCGAAGCCTTCGAAGAAGTGGGAAGCATCGAATACGCGGAGTCGGAGGCCCACCGGCTCGTGGACGAAGGCGTTGCCCGGCTGACCGGGCTCCCGGACAACCGCGCGCTGGAGCTGCTGACCGGACTCGCATATTACCTCGTCGAGCGGGATTACTGAGGATCGACGGGAGCAGTTTTCCGACTGACGTCCGTAGCGCGGACCGTGGCGCCGAACCAGGATCGGATGGACAATCCGTACGGCATGGATCCGGGCTGTACCCGATGTCCCGAGCTCGCCGAGGCTCGCGAGCATATCGTCCACGGCTACGGGGACGTGACGGCCGATTTCCTCTTCGTCGCGGAACGACCGTCGAATTCGGCCGACCAGGCGGGCGTTCCCGTCACGGATGAGGAGAATGGGTCCGCGATCGCCAGCCTCCTAGAGGCCGGTGGTTTCGTGGCCAACGACCGCGATCGGGACGGCAATCCGATCCTCGAGAACGCCTTCCTGACCTATCTGACTCGCTGTCGGCATTCGGCCCGGCCCCCGACTGACGAGGAGATCGGCCGATGTGATGCGTTCCTGACTGCCGAGTTGCGGACGATCAACCCCGAAATCCTCGTCCCGGTCGGCGAGCGTGTGTTGGCCCAATTGGCCCCCGAGCACAGTGCGGGGCTGGACGACGACTGGACGATCGAGTCGGTCCATGCCACCGAGATTCGCGGACGGGGATTCGAGCTGGTACCACTGGTCGCGCCGGCACGGATGGACGACGACCAGTTCGCGGCCGCCCTCGATCGGTTCGAACGAACGCGCGATCGGGACTACCGACAGACGAAGGGTCGGCGACGGCGGTAGCGGCCCCTTATCGCACGAGTTCCCGAGGCTCGCCCGCCCCACGATCGTGGATGGTCCCCTTTACCGCAACGTGCCATTCCGGGGTGAGCCGATCGACATCGCCGACCCGAACGGTGTCGCCCCAGGTGGGGTCAGCATTCGTCGAAACCGTTCCGAAGTGCTCGGACACGCGTCCGACCGTTCGGTCGTCGGGGTCGGCGAAAGCGAGGTACACGCGGACGTCACGACCGGCGCCGGCACCGACGTTCGTGAGCGTCCCAGCCACTCCGATGCGTTTGCCCTCCCGCTCGGCCCGCCAACCACAGTAGATCGCCGGGGTCCCGTCGATCCGGTGGAACGTCGCGGGCTCGTCGGCGTATTTCGGTGGCACGGTTCCCGGATCCCATCCCGTCGCCGTCGCCTCCAGATATGTGACTGCCGTCCCGTCGAACTCGAAGTTGGTGGGAAGGTCGGGAGCGACGATACCGACACCGAGGTGCGTCGGAAACTCGACGAGTCCGACCTCCACCCCGAGGCCATGGAGGATCGCGGCCAGTAGTAGGGAGGTGTCCTCACAATCGCCCGTCTCATCGACGAGCGTTTCGATCGGATATCGCGGATAGTTCGAATAGTCCGTCGAGACCGAATCCGGGGTATACGGCAGGTGCTGGACAAAGGCGGCGGCAAATCGTAACCGCGTTTCGTCGTCGAACCCGTGATCCTCAGCCTGACGTTCCATCGAAGCACAGAGGCCGGCGACGATCCGCTGGGTGAACTCGTCGGCGACGTACATGCCGTAATCGTAGACGCGATGGCGTCGCCGGTGGGTCTCATAGTACGCCCGGGGTAGCGCAAGCGGCCATTCGAATCGGCGACCGTCGAAGCTCCAGTCGTACCGGCGCGTGAATGCGTCGGTCGGGTCAACCTCACGGGGGATCGTCCGACACAACCACGCGACCATCGACGGGAGGGCGCGATGGACAGCGAAAAATGTGCCGATCCACCTCCAAACGATTTAGTAGGGATTCCGAGTAGTCCCGGGTGGAGAGGACCAATCATGGAACCGGTTGCATGGCTCAAATCGAAGCTGGTCGGCGAGTCGGCGGACAATTTCGATCCCCTCGACCCGGCACACTATAGCGATCAGGAGGTCCGGGAGGACCGCCTGCGGTTGCTCCAGGAAACCAAGCAACTTGAAAAGGAGATCGCCGAGGTCGAACGGGAACGCAAGGAGGTGATCCAGGATGCCGTTGGCGCGAACAAGTGGAAAAAACAGCGCCTCGCCCTCCGGGGCGATACGCTCCTCAAGCAGGCGCGGTTGAAACAGCAAACGTACAAGGCCAAACAAACGTATCTGGCCTTCGTCACGGTCGTGGGGGAGCTGCGAACGATGCTCCAGGAGATGACCAACGAAGTGAACAAATCCACCATCGAGCAGAAGCTGGCCTCGGGTGAACTCGATCCCGTCGAGGTCGGTGCCCGGCTCCAGGAGGAACTCCTCCAGCTCGGCGTGGACGTCGACGTCATGCAGGAGGCGATCGAGCAGCTGGATTTCGATATCGTTCTTCCTGAACTCGATCAGAGCATCAAGCACGGCCCGACCAGCGAAGTCATCAGCGAGATGGAAGAAGGCCAGCTGGATACGGGCGAGCTCGATTCGCGACTCAAAGAACAACACCGCGAGGAGGACGAGGACCTCGATACCGCCGGTCCGGATCTGGACATCCCGCAGCCCGAAATCACCGAGGGTGATGTCGTCGATCCGGACGGACGCTAATCCCATCAATCGGGCGATGGCACTGGACGACCCAGCCTACCTCGAGGTGCTCCGGGATAACTACGATTCCGCGCGAGCGCAGGCGGATGCGCTTCGCAAACAAGACCAGCCGGAACGCGCGGCCCAAAAATACGAGGAGAGCGCGGAGATGGCCGGGAAGATCGCCGAGGCCGAATCGGATCGGTCCCTGGCGAACTCCTGGCGGGACCTCGCCGAGAAACTCGAGCGGGCGGCCCGCCAACTCCGGGAGGAAGGCAGCCTCGCGGAGCCGGACACTCAGCGAGATATCGATCCCGGCGAGACCTCCGACGGGCTCGAGCAGGCCGAGGACGTGTTCGTCACCGAGCGTCCCGACATCGATTTCGTCGACGTCGGCGGCATGGGGGAGCTCAAACAGGAGCTGTTGGACAAAGTACGCAACCCGATCGAGCGCCGCGAACTCTACGAAACCTACGGCATCGGCGTCGCCAACGCCATCATGCTGTACGGCCCCCCTGGGACCGGGAAGACACACATCACCCGGGCGTTGGCCGGCGAGCTCGATTTTACGTTCGTCCAGGCGATGGCCGACGATATCGTCAGCAAGTACGTCGGCGAAGCCGCCGAGAACGTGAGCCGGCTCTTCGAGGTCGCCCGCGAGAATCAGCCGTCACTCGTGTTTCTCGACGAGATCGATGCCATCTCCCAGCGGCGGGCCGGGGAGACCCAGCAAACCCAGAGCCAGGTCCAGATGGTCAACCAGCTGCTCGCCGAGATCACCGACATCAAGGGCGCGGACGTGGTGCTGATCGGGGCGACGAACCGCCCGGATATCATCGACGACGCGCTCTTAGATCGGTTCGAAGAGCTCATCGAAGTCCCCCTCCCCGACCCCCAGGGACGGGTCGCGATCTTCCGCGTCCATCTGCGCGATCGCCCCATGCTGTCCGACCGGATCGACTGGGGGCGGATCCGGGAGCTCACGGAGGGCTTTTCCGCTCGTGATATCGAGACCGCCGTCGACAACGCCGCCTTGGCAGCCCTCACTGAGGCACGAGAACAGGGCGAGATTCAACCGATCACCCAGTCCCACCTCGAGGCGGCGATCCGGGATGTCGAGCCCATCGAATCGAATTACGGCCAATTCTAACGGCTACCCCAGCACGAGCATCCCCACGCCGCCGAGTACCACTAAAACAGCCAGGAGGGCAGCTGCTAGCAGTGCCCGTCGATACGGGGCGACCGCTGCGGTCACGAGGTCCGACCGGGTGAAGATCCCGGAGGCGTCCAGATATTCTGGACGGAGCCCTGAGGTTTTTCGATCCAAGAACGAGGCCCACTCGTCGAAGAATTCCTCGACGCTGTCGTCGAGGGCGTCGAACTCCTCTGCGAGGATCGCCCGTTCGGCCGTGTCGATGCGATCCCCGACGGTTTCAATGGCGTCCTCGGGCGACGGCATCGGGACACCTCCGGCGAAACGGCCGATGAGCGGCCACGCACCGATTCGGAATCGGGGATCCTCGAGGTCCGCGAGGTACTCATCGCGAATCACCTCGAGGCACTTGTGTCCGTAAATCCGCTCGTCGCCGGTCATTCCCGGGACAGAGCGCGCATAGCGTTCGGTGGCCTCGATGTGGGCTTCTCTCACCATCTGTCGAATGTTCGCCCCCACGTCCTCGATCCCATCCCCACCGATATCTGCGTTCTCCACGTAGATCGAAACCGCCCGCCCGAAGTCTTCCCGGGCAGTCCGGAAGGTATCGCGATCGACGTCCGGAAACGCCCTGGCGTTCCGTTCGATCGCTTCCTCGTCGGGGATGGCTACCGTCGGGTCGCCCGATATAATGCGATCGAGGACGTCCTCATCCTCGAGGGCCGCATCCATAGCGGCCGTTAGGACGACCGCATTGAGGGCCTCCGTAGGATCCTCTCGGGCCTGCTCGAGTACATCATCGAGTCCACGCGAGATGGCGTGGTAGGCCCCGGCGGCTCGATGTTCGCGCGCTTCACGAGCGGCCTGGTCGATGCGCTCGCGAGTCTGTGTCGTCGGCGTTACCTCCTCACCTTCCGTGAGCTCGACCACGAGGCCGGCGTCCTCCACCGCGTCCGTCTTCGTGGTGACGGCCATCGGGCAAGCCCCGGTGGCGCCCGAGAGAGTGCCGAGTAATCCGTACGCGGCCTGCAGATCCGGGGCCTGCCAGTCGACGCGATCGCCGTCCTCGAGCACCGCCGTCGTCCCCGTGGGGAGGGAAACGTCCCGACGCTCCTCCCGCCACACTCGGCGGATCCTTTCCGGGTCCGTGTGGGCCTCGTCGTGTCCCGATGGGCGTCGCCAGCGATCCGCAAACAGCTCGGATAACGTCTCCGCAGCGAGGTTGAGTCGATCCAAGTCCCCGGTGTCCACAACGATGTAGTACGTGTTTGGCCGCGTACTGTATTCTTCCCGTTCTCGGACGGCGGTCATGCGTTGATACAGTCGGTCGCCGTCGTACCAGACGACGGGCCACGGCGGCACCGTGGCCAGTTCGTCGACGAACCCGGCGATTTCCTCGTCGCTCGGACCCCAGGGCGGATAGACGTGGGTGCCCTCCGTATCGTAAATGGACAGGTCAGACATTGCGCAGGACCCGTTCGATCTCGGCGCCGAACTGCTCGTGTCCCTCGCCCTGCAGGTCCTCGTGATCGTCCAACATCGGGACGGATTGCCCCGCCTCCGTCTCCGTGTGCCGGAAGAACAGCGGATGAATTTCGTCACACCCGACGTCCCGAAGCATGTCGCCGATCTGGGAACGCTCCTGGAGCTCCTCGTTGAGGACGTCCTTGATCGCCCCCTCGCTCGCGAGCGATTGGGGATCGGCGTCCTCTGTCGTGGTCAAGAGATCGTCCAGGATCAGATCGACCTTCGTCGCCGCGACGAGGACCTCCCCGCCGTTCTCCCGGACGCGGAGTCCCACCTTCCGGAGCTTGTGCAGTTCCGTACTCACGCTCGGATCGAGCAAGCGACGGATGTCGATCAACAGGATGGCCAGGTCGGCGTTCCGCGTCTCGTGATAGAAGCGTTCGGCCTTTCCCCGGGAGAACCCGGGAAGGAGCAACGTCTGGACGTCGAGGAGGAAATGTCGGATGCGCTGGAGGACGCTCAGGTCGTCCTCGAGTTCGTTGGCCAATTGATCGAGCGTCTCGCCGGGGTGGTCCCACGCGCTGAACCGGTAACGGCGCGGGAAAAATCCGCTCACGACGTGGTAGAACCCGATCTCCTCGAACCCGGTCGTGTTTTCGATCGGCCAGTCGTCGCCCTGTTCCATGTCGTCGACCTGGCTCAACAGCGCATCCAGAGCTGTGGTCGGTTCGGTGACGTTCGCGTAGCGCTCGTTGAACGCGTAGTACAATCCGAGGATCGTCGTGGTCTTGCCCGACTCGCGCGGTCCGACGACGGCCGTTGTCGCGTTCGACGTGAAGGTAAAAAACCCGACGAGGAAGTATAGCAGCAACAGGACGGCCGGCGTGTCGACGACGTGTAACAGCTCGTCGACGAGATACACCTGGACCCAAGCGCCGACGACCACCACGACCAGCGTGAGAAACAACACCGTGGTCGCGCGATCGAACTCCCGATCGTCGAGCGAACGGGTTTCCAACAGATCGTAGAGTTCGTTCCGCTCGAAGAACGCGATGACTGCCACCCCGACCAGAAACGCCCCGGCGTTCTCGGGCGTCACGTCGAGGTGGACGAGCAACATCCCGTAGGACCAGAGGACCGCCAACATCGAGATGGACCCCAGGATCAACAGCAGTCCCTGGACCCGCTTGCGCCAATCGAGCGTGAACAGCGCGAGGACAGCGGCGTATCCGCCGAACAGGACGCTCATCATGAGCTCGATGGGTCGGCCGATGCCGATATCGAAGAGCTCCGCCGTATCCCACACCACATCGTGTAACGCGCTTCCGAAGGACCACCCCCGAACCCACATCCACCCGACGACGGTCGAGAGCACAACGATGGCGATGAACGAGGAAATCAATCTGGCGTGACTTTTTCGCATGACGTACCTCCCTGATCGTTGTCGTTCGAAGAGTGCCAAAGTGGTGATAAAAAACGTGTGGATCGTCGGGCGGCTACCAGATCGCGATTCCCACGAGGAGCACGAAGTACACGTAACTGAGGCCGAGACAGACGATGAGGAACCGAGCACCGATGTTGAAGCTGTCGATCAACTTCGTATAGTCATCGTGCAGGACGGCGAGTTCCGGCGTCCTGGCTGCGCTCAATCCCACCGCCGCCGGCTCGATTGATTGTTCCGCTTCTTCGATCGCCGTCCTGGCAGCCGCGATCGGCGGTAACGCGTCGATGTCGAACGGGCTCACGTGCGTATCGGTAGTGACTAGGAGAATGCGATCGAACTCCTCGGCAAGCTGCTCGCGCAACTCGTGATACTCCGCAGTGACGTTATTTCCGTCCAATCCGAGGACGAGGGTCGTTTCGTCCGCGACCTCCTCGATCAATGCGAACCCGGGCACGTCGCTGTCAAAGGTCGCAAAGCCCGCGGCAAACTTCGATTGGGGTGCAGACGCCAGCCGTTCCCAAATCGCCTCTAGACCATCCCGGAACGCGTCGGCATCCACCGTACCGGCCATCAGATTTCTTGCCCGTTCGGCCTCGGTCGCATGGCAGTCGATGATCACCTGCGAGGATACGTCCACTGCCTCGGACCAGCTGGGCAACTCGACGTCGTCATACCCCGGAGAATCGAACCACACCACGGAGATATCCCCGTACTGGCGACCCCAGAACGTGAGCTGCCCGCGGTCGACGCGGACTAACTTGGTCGCCGTCTCGTGGGGCGTCTCGCCCGGGTGCTCGATGGTCCCGACGATATCCTCGAGGGCGTCGGGATCGGCAGGATCCGACTTGTGCGAGACCGGCGGTTTGAGGAACGACCCACCGCCATGATCGGCGAGCGCGCCGGTGACCCGGCGGGACATGCGT
>CAYSMB010000079.1:0-8169 GCA_964432005.1 uncultured Halobacteriales archaeon | reverse complement strand
GACGACGAGGTCATCGTCTACGACAACTCCGATCGCCTCGTGTACGATATGGAGCAGTACGGCGTGGACATGTGCGTCCTGCTGCCCGGGTTCGCCATGGAGAACAAGATCAATGCGGACATCATGGAGCAGTATCCGGACAAGTTCGTCTCGGCCGCCTCGGCCATCCGGACGCGGAAACGCCACGCGTGGGGCGAGGAGGAATGGTCGCTGAGCGCCGCGCTCGACGAGATCGACGCGTATCTCTCGAAGGACGGATTCAAACTCATCGGCGAGGGATCGGGCGTGTACGATCCCCGGCGCGAGGAGCCAGCGACGTGGCCGGAGCGCCGGGAGATCCTCCGGGAGGTCTTCGAACTCGCGGCGAACCACGACGTCCCGGTGAGCTGGCACACGGGGGCGCCCTCGGGATACGGCACCGGGGGCGGTGGGGTCGGCTCCCCCGACACGGCCGATCCGACCCTCGCCGGCGAGATGAAAGCGGAGTTTCCCGACGTCCCGATCGTGTTCAACCACGGTGGGATGCAGGCCTACTGGCGCGAGCACAACGTCGATCGCTGCTGTCAGGTCGCGGCGTCGTGGGACGACGTCTACCTCGAGGTGGGCCTCTACTGGGCGGACCTGTTCAAGAAACCGTTCTACGATCCCAACATCGGCCCCGAACAGATGTTGTGGGGCGGCGACTGGGGCGCCTCGATGCCACAGGTCTCCCGCCCGGGCCAGGATCCCTCCTTCTACTGGGACCAAGTCAACGATCGCGGGCTGCCCGCCCACCAGTGTGATTACTGGGGCGCGGCGTACCGCCAGCTCCTCAAGTTCGCGCTCGAGAACGACGTCGAACAGGACAAGCTCAACCTCATTCTCGGCGGGAATGCGGTCCGCCTGCTCGACCTCGACGTTCCCCACACCCGCATGTTCGAGAATTACCTGCAGACGTAGGCGTCACGCGTCTTTGATGGTATCCCGGGTCGAAGTCGATACCCGCTCTTTTCTCACTTCGATCCCGACCTATTGTTCGGTTTCCGCCACCGCTGGGGCCTCGGGCATCGGTGCGGTTTCCTCCCGGTCGAGCTGCACGAGGACCACACCGGCGAGCACCAGCACGCCACCAACGAGGAGGAATGCGGTGACCGGTTCGCCGAGCAGGATCGTCCCGAGAGCCACCGTCACAACCGGCTCGGCGGTGCTCACGACCCCGACACGGCCCGCCTCGAGCCGCGCCACCCCCTCGTAGAACAGGAGGTGGGGAATCACCGTCGAGACCAGCGCGAGCCCGAGGACGACGCCCCACTCGTCGGCACCCGCCGGCATCCCGATCCGCCCGTCGATGACCCCGTAGATGCTCATGCTCGCGGTCGTGCCAAGGAGGATACCGATCATGAGCCCACGCGGCGAGATCGACGGGGAAAGCATCCGACTCCCGGTCGTGTACACGGCGTAAAAGGCCGCGGCCCCGAGGGCCAGAGCGACGCCGATCGCGTCGATGTCGATCGCCCCTGTCCGAACGACGAGCGCAACCCCGCCGGTCGCCAGTCCGAGCGCGAGCACGGTTCGCACCGTCACGCGCTCACCGAGGAGAATGGCGGCCAGCACGACGACGAACGTGGGGTACGTATAGAGCACGATGGTGGCGATGCCCGCCGTCAGGAATCGCAGGGAGCCAAAGAAACACAGCGTCATCGCCGTGTAGATGACCCCGAGAAACAGCGTCGCCACCCAGTCCCGCCGCGATTCGGGGAGGACCCAATCGCGGGCGAACGCCAGTGCCAGCACGACGAGGGTCGCGATCGCGAACCGAATCGGGAGCATCGATGCCAACGGGAACTCGATCGCGACGGCGACGCGGCCGAAAATGCCGATCGTCCCGAATCCAACGGCCGCGCCGAGCACGAACAGCGACCCCATCGTCGACTGGCGCACACCGGCGTTCCTCGCCTGGCGGTTCTACCTGTTTCGATAACCACGGGTCCCGGTCCCGTCAGAGATCCCGGAACCGACAGCCCGCAGATGCTATTCCCAGCCGGTCGATGCGCCGTAGGGCGCCCGGAAGCCGACCGCCTCGATTGCCCGGATCGCGCCGCCGCTGATCTTGAAGACGTGCAGTGCCACCGTGTCGAACGGCGCGAAATCCCGCTCGACGGTATCAACGTCGGGGACGCCCTCGATCTCGAGCGTCGTCTCGTCCATGGCGTGCCGTAACTGCGATAGCCCGCAGACGAGGCCGCTTTCCGCGTCGGCGGTGTCGACCCGCACGGGATCGATATCCGAAATATAGCTCATGGCCCCGGAATCGAGTTGCTCGCCGGCATCGAGCGTGCGGAGGAGCTGGGCCGGCGTCGGCTCCGGCGGTGGGGTCTTGCAGGTCGTCTGGAACCCGTTCTCCCGTCGTACGCAGTTCGGTGCGAACGACGTCAGGCTTCCGTCGTCCTCGATCACGGCCGCGTAATAGTCGGTCGCGATCTCCAGGAGTTCCGCCCGCGTGTTCCGGTGCTCGGGGGCGACCGGTTCGCGGAACAGCGCGGGGGGATATTCCAGGTTATAGAGGTTGGTGTGGCCGGTCCGCCCGGGGGTCAGTTCCCGCCCGATCAGGTGTTCCATCTCGGTGATCTCGCCGCCGTCCACGGCCAGACGCAGTCCGAGCAAGACGGGATCGCCGTCCTCGAAAACGACCCCGAGAAACCCGACCTGGCCGGCGGAGGGGTCCGGGACGTCCATCGCGAAGGCAGTTGGTCCGCCGGTGGCCGTCTCCCAGAGCCCGTCGCCGGGCGATTTCCGCTCGATGTTCTCGACGAACACGGCATCCGGCGCGATCGGGACGGCCGCCGGTTCGCCCGCGACCAACGCGTCGAGATACTCGTCGATCAGCATCCGGAGGTCCGCTCGATCGTCCATGCTGCCGCATCGGCCGACGCCGAGAAAAACGTACGCGGTACCCGGCCGGATCACCACGTCACGACGGTCTCGCCCTCCGCGCCGTGTTCTTTGGCCGAAAGCATGTCCTCGCGGGCGGCCTGTCGGGACGGGTACCCCTCCACGCTCTCGGCCAGCGGTGACCCGTTCCCGTCGACGAGGCGCCACACCCAGCCGTCCTCGCGCTCGTGGAACTCGAAGGCGGCCTCGTCGATCTCGAGGATGCTCGCCTCGTCGGCGGCCTCCCGGGTCGCATCGATCGCGTCGACCGCATCCTCGCGAGTCTCGAACTCGCGGGCGCTGCGTCCGAGCTCGCGCTCGTCTTCGTCGATCAAGCGCCAGCGCCAGACATCGTCGTCGAGAAACGTCTCGTAGGCCAGCGTGTCGATGTCAAACGTTCCAGCTTCCGGTGCGCGAGCCTGTAGGACTTCGATATGCTCGAGGGCGGCGTTCTGCTCCGCGTAGACGATCTGGGAGACCCCGTATTCCGCTCGATCGCCGTCGATCAACGTCCATTCCCAGCCCTCGGCGCTCTCGCGCAGCCATATCACGCCCTCGCCGATCGCGAACGTCGACGCCTGCCCGGCGCCCTCGATGAGCGCCTCGGCGTCCGCGACGGCCTCGTCCCGCGATTCGTACGTCCGTTCGCCGGCCGCGATCCGCTCCCGGGCCGAGTCGACGAGTTGCCAGTGCCACTCGGCACCGTGTCGGAGCAGGACGTTGACGGGCCCGACGGTATCGGTGCCGGCGTCGGCGCCGGCTTCGACGACCGTCTCGACGAGTTGGCCGGCGTCGTCTCGCGTGCTTGCCGTCTCCGAGGTGCGCGCGAGGATGGTCCCATCGACGTCGATCAGGCGGGCCAGCCAGCCTTCGTCGGTGCGGTAGAACTGGAACGCCGGCGTGTCCATGTTCCGGACCTCGGCCGCCTCGACGTGATCGGTGAGGAAATCCACAGCATCCCGGGCGGCCTCCCGCGTCGGATGGGTCGAGGCCCCATCGGCGATCAGTCGGCCCCCTTCGTCGATGAGCCGCCAGGCGTAGGCGTTGTCGTCGTTCCGGTAGATCTCGAAGGCCGCGAACTCGATCTCGAGCACGTCGGCGTCGGGGGCGTTCTCTTTCAGCGTCATCATGCCGTCCCGGACCGCTTCCTGGGATTCGTATTCCTCCCCGCTGTCGGCCATGACTTGGCCGTCCTCGTCGATCAGTCGCCACCGCCACTCCCCGCCGGATTCGTACTGCTGGAATGCGGCCTCGTCGAACTCAAGCAGTTCCGCGTTCAGCGCCCGTTCGCGGACCCCAGACGCGGCCGTGCGGGCCGCCTCCTCGTCGGCGAACGCGTCCGCGCTCTCGGCCAGCAGCTCCCGATCCGCGGAAACCAGCCGCCACCGCCAGCCGTCTTCAGTGGGATAGACCTCGTAATCGGCCCCTTCGAACTCGATGGTTTCCGTCTCCTCGAGGGCCTCCCGGGTCCGCTCGGCGGTCTCGTTTGCGGCCTCACGCGGGACCGGGTCGCCATGGCGTTCGGCGACGAAGGTATCGGTCTCGTCGCGCAGCCGCCACTGCCAGCCGTTCGCCCCCGGTACGAGCTCGAAGCCCGCCGTGCCCGCCTCGATGACGGGAGCGTCCTCGAGGCCGTCGGCGACCACCGTCGCGGCGTCCTCGACCGCCTGCCGATCCTCGTGGACCGCCTCGCCGACGGCTAGGCGATCGTCGGCGGCGTCGACGATGCGCCAGCGCCAGCCATCCGCATCCTCGTAGAGCTCGAAGCCGATCCGCTCGAGGGCGAGCACCCGGGCATCCTCGACGCGATCGACGAATGTTTCCCCCGCGTCGGTGGCGGCATCCTCGGATCCGAAACTCTCCGAAGACTGCGCGAGTTCCTGGCGGCGATCGTCGATCAGCCGCCACCGCCACCGGTCGGCCTCGTCCCGGTAGATATCGATGGCCGCCCCCCGGATCTCGACGACCTCGGCGGTGGGGGCGTGTTCTTTGAGGAAGGTCACGTCGGTCTCGACGCGATCGCGATCCTCGACGAGATCGTCGTCGACGGCGACGACGCCGCCGTCCTGCCGGACGAGCGACCAGCGCCAGGCGTCCTCGGGCGTCCGATACAGCCGGAACGACGAGCTCGTCAGATCGAGCAACCCGGCGTCGCCGATCGTCTCGCGGACGTCCTCGACGACCAATCGAGCGTCCGTGTCGTCGGAGGCCACTTCGGCGCCCTCGGCGATGGCGTCCCGGCGGATCATCCGCCAGGCCCAGTCGTTGGTGGGCGTCTCGTAGACCGCGTAGAACGCGTCCCGTGTTGCTTGACCCAGCAAGATCGGAGGTTCGTCCGAGCCGATACCGAGCTCCGGGTCGACCAGGAGCCCTTTCTCGCCGGTCACGATGGGTACCAGGATCGCGACGGCGGCAATGATCGTGATGCCGGTCCCGAAGACGGCGATGATCTCGGGGCTGTAGTCAGGGGGGACGTACCACGCGGTCGGGTAGGCCCACGCGAACAGGCCGATCCCCACGAAGGCCACGATCGCGCCGAAGACGCTCGCCAGGAGCCCGCGTCGTCTGACGGGCAGCAGGACGTTGATCCCGCATAGCGCGACCACGAGGCCGAACGCGGCGGAGATGATCGCCACTTCGCGGACGACGAGATCGCCGGGCACGATGGCCTGTTCGACCAGGTAGCCAAGGACGCCGACCAGCCCGGCCAGACACCCGAGCAAGAACAGCCAGTAGCCGTAGACGTCCCGCATCCGCTCCGGTTCCCCGACGTACCGGTAGTACCACTCGACGAGACCACGATCGCGAAGGGATCCGACAGCCATGATTGTCACCATGGCACACACCACTGCCATATAGCATAAACGCCAAAGACGATTAAGCGGGGTTAAGCCGGATTACCCCCTGTGCCCTACCTTGATTGTGGGCGGTCCGGCGATGTCGGACCTCGTCGGCGACGTTGATTGGGGGGTCCGTCGCGTCGTCGGTTTCCTAGGAATCGAACACGCATGGGGCCACACGCGGTCCGAGCCAGTTACTGGTAGGTCGCCCAGTCCGGTTTTCCGGGGAAATTGATGAACGCATCGAGCCGGTCGTAGGCATCCCGGATCACCGACGAGCCGTGAAAGACGAGCGCGGTTTCGAAGTCGTACTCCAGGAGTTTCTCCATGCTCGCTTCGGCCTGATTGATGTTCGCGGAATACAGCGCTGGCGGGGGGATGAGCGTGCCAGCCGGCAACCCCCGTAGATCCCCGCCAAACAGCGAATCGCCGGCGATCAGGTATCCCGACGACTCATCGACCAGCGTGTACGCATCCGGTTCGTGTCCCGGTGTGTGGACCGTCTCGATCGATCCGATCACGTCCCCGTTCTCGAAGCGATGATCGGGTGAAACCCCTTCGGCGTCGGTTTCTGCGGGCGCCCAGGATTCGAGGTCGTACTGATCGACGACGGCCTCGAACCCATCGACGTGATCGGGGTCGCCGTGGGTGATCACGAGCCGCTCGGGCTCGAGGCCGACCTCGTCGACGCCGTCGAACAGCGCGTCGGCGTGCTCCTCGAAGCCCGTGTCGACCAGCGTCGGGACGTCATCCGCTAACAGGAACACGCGGGACCGGCGGCCGCCGGAATCGTCGAGCGTGATGTCGTAGACGTTCGGGTGGATCTCCTCGACCATACGGTGGTAAGCCCCGCTGGGGACAATAAACGTGTTGAGAGTTGCGACGACCGATCGGTGTCGGCGGGCGCCTTTCACAATCGTAAAGGGGTGCCACTGCGCCGCGTTGGCAATGGACGGAGCTGACTCCTCAGAACGTCAAGAGCTCGAAGCGTGGATCGACCGATACTTCCGGGCCGTCATCGAGAACGCACCCGAACGGCTACCGCTCGCCGACGACGTGCGATTTACCGAAAACGGCCAGCGGCTCCCCGTCGGGGAGGGCCTCTGGCGGAGCATGTGTGACGTCGGCGACTACCGACTCGTCGTCGCCGATGTCGAGGCCGACGTCGTGGCCATGATCGGGACGATCCGCGGGGACAGCGACGACCGGGAGGGCGGCTTGCCGACGACGATCGCCCTCCGGCTTTCGATCGACGGAGGCGAGATCGCCGAAATCGAACAGCTCGTGCTCCGACGGGACGCCGAGACCGCCGAGGCCATCGAGGACCTCGGGACGCCACGCGAGGCGTTTCGGACGCCGGTCGATGACCCGATGGGCCGGGCCGATCTCGTGGAAACGGCGAACAAGTATTTCTCGGGACTGGCGGGCAACGACGAGGTCGACGAGTATCCGTTCACGGAAGATTGCCATCGAATCGAGAACGGCGACACCACGACAAACGTGCCCATCCCCGAGGGGGAAACGGCCCCCGATCCGGAGGAGGCCACGACCTATTCGGTCCACTGGAGTTGCCTCGAACAGTTCGAGTCCGGACTCACGCAATTCGTGACGACGATCCGGGATCGCCGCTTCGTTGCGGTCGACCGGGCACGCGGGCTCGTCTTCGCGTTCGGGTTCTTCGACCATGCGGCGGGCACGACGCGGACGTTCGAGACCCCCGACGGGCGGACGGTCACGACGGGACCGGAACAGCCCTGGACCTGGTTTATCGCGGAGGTCTTCGAAATCGAGGACGGCCTCATCGATCAGATCGAGGCCATCATGCGGGAGGTTCCATATGGCATGACCTCGGGGTGGAGCGACCCGGTCCATGCCCGATCCAATCGCCCTCGGGACGTGACGGGATATCTCGAGGATGCCTGAGTAACCCCCGGGGTCGGATCGGCATCACGCCAGCTATAAATATTGTTTTGGCGAGTCCGAAAGGAGAAGCGCCATGGACATCCCGATGCATCGGTACGAGTACACGGATCTATCCTCCGAGGAGATCGGGCGCAAGTTGGCGGCCGCCGAAGGCGGCCCGGCGTCCGCGTCGGCGCGCACCGACGCGCTCGTCGATCGGTCATTGACGATCGCCACCGACGACGGCCCCACCCTGACGTACGCGTTCGAAGGAGCGGACGAGCTGACCGTGACCCGAGACGGGGGTGATGGCGTCGAGGCCGGCTACGGTGCGCTCACGATGGGCTCGCTGGTCCTCTTCTCGCACTTGTGGCCGGGCACCCAAACGGGCTATCACGTCCTCATCGATCGGGAGACCGACCTGGCGACCGTCGTCGAGGTCTGGTTCTCGAGCCGGGAGGAAGAGATCTCGGCGACCGGGGTCGAAGTCGTCCCGGAGGACCGGGAGGTCCAGCGC
>CAYSMB010000078.1:0-8344 GCA_964432005.1 uncultured Halobacteriales archaeon | reverse complement strand
CCAGTTCGTGGCTCACCACGAGTGCCTCGATCGGCCAGAGGCCCTCCCAGCGCGCTTCCTGGATTGTGGTGTCGTCGACCCCCTCGGGTACGCTGTCGGCAAAGTCCGGCTCGGCGGGGTCCCCGTCCGTCCAGTTCTCCGGCGGGAACGAGACGAACAGCGATCCGCTCCAGTCACCGAAGACGTACCCACCCTCGAGTGGCGGTAGCCGATCGCCTTCGTAAAGCTCCCCACCCACGATCGCCGTCCGGGACGGTTCGCCGGGGTAGGACTGTGGATACTCGATCACCGGTCCGCGGAGGTGCTCGCCGCCACGGACCTCCGCCGGGGTCTCGTCGGGACATTCCTCGAGGGGATTGCTAGCGTCGCTGGCGTCGAAGCAGTGGGTTCCCTCCCGGACGTTCCACCCGTAGTTCCCCCCGGACACGACCCGGTTGACCCGGTTGACCGTATCCTGGGCCACATCGACCGCCAGCAATTCCTCGTCCGCGAAGGTCATTCGCCAAGGGTTGCGCATCCCCCAAGCGTAGAACTCCGGCCGGTGGTCGTCCGTGTCCACGAGCGGGTTATCCTCGGGGATGCGATAGGGTTCGTCCTCGACATCCACGTCGATCCGGAGGATTCCGCCGAGGAGGTTTTCCCGGGTATCCTGGCCGTTGCCACCCGCGTTCCGATCGTACCAGTCCGCGACGTGCCCCGTTCCCGTGTCGTTCGCGCCCCCACCGTCCCCGGTCGCGATGTAGAGGTACCCGTCCGGTCCGAAGGCGATCGCGCCGGCGTTGTGATTGAACTGTGGCTGGGGGATCTCCAGAATGCGGCGTTCGGACGCCGGATCGACGCGTTCACCGTCCGCGCGGAATTCCGCCACCACGAACGTGTGACTCCAGCCCTGCGGGGTCTCGTCCGTCGGTGGGGCACTGTATCGAACGAACAGCCGGCGATTGTCCGCGAAGTCGGGATGGAACGCCAGTCCCAGCAGGCCCCGCTCGTCGAAGTTTGGCTGGAGCGACACCACGCGATCGGTGAGATCGAGAAACGGTTCGGCGTTGATCCCATCGTCACCGAGGCGGTACACTTGGCCGGGTTGATCGAGTACGTAGCGACGTGGCTCAGCCTCGGGGGAGACCGCCAGGGCCACCGGCGAGGTCAATCCCTCCGCGACCGTTTCGAGCCGGACGCTCGGTCCCGGCGGAATCAGCCGGTCGTCCCCGTTCGACTGCGCTGCGGTCGTGCCCGCCCCAATCGTCGACATCACCGCGGCGGCCAGGAGAGTGCGCCGGGTGATCGCTGGGCCATCCGTGCCGGGCATACACGCCACATCCGGTACGAGGCGCATAATGATTCGCCCGGGAACGAGGCTAGAGGCTTCCCAGGGATTTCTGGCAAAGCTGCCGACTCCGGCCGTCCCGAGGCGTACACAGCCGGTTTCGCGACGCGAGAAAAAGCCACAGGATTATGTCAGCGGATATCTCATGTTCGACTAGCCTATGGCGACTGTAACCCAGGAACACTACGACCTCTTCATCGACGGCGAACCGACGGAGTCGACCGGCGATGAGTACCTCGAGGTCATCGATCCGGCGACCGAGGAACCATTCGCGCGCGCCCCGGCCGCGACGGCCGAGGACGTCGACCGCGCGGTGCAGGCCGCCAAGGAGGCCCAACCCGAATGGGCCGCCAAACGCCCCGCCGAGCGGGCGTCGATCCTCTTCGACCTCGCCGACGCACTCAAGGAACACGTCGAAGAACTCGGCGAGATCGGGACGCGCGATCAGGGCCGCCCGCTCCAGGCGTCACAGGGCTCGGCTTTCGGATGTGCCGGGTACTTCGAATACTACGCTGGCGCCGCCGACAAGATCGAAGGCGAGACGATCCCGGCCGATCCGGATACGGTCGATTTCACACTCAAGGAGCCCTTCGGTGTCAGCGGCCACATCACGCCCTGGAACGCCCCGCTGGTGATCGCCGCCCAGGGGGTCGCTCCGTCCTTGGCCGCTGGCAACGCGACCGTCGTCAAAGCCGCCCCGACCACGCCGTTGCTCGCGCTACACCTTGCGGAGATCGCCTCGGAGGCCGGGTTGCCGGACGGCTTATTGAACGTCGTGACCGGCGGAGCCGAACCCGGTTCGGCACTCACCGCCCACGAGGACGTCTCCACGATATCATTTACCGGAAGCGTCCCGACGGGGACGAAGGTGATGCAGTCGGCCGCCGAACACATCACGCCGGTCAAGCTCGAACTGGGCGGCAAGAACCCGGCGATCGTGATGTCCGACGCCGACCTCGACGCGGCGGTTGCATCGATCGATGCGGGGATATTCGCCAACACCGGCCAGGTCTGTGCGGCGGCCGACCGCGCGATCGTCCACGAGTCCCATTACGACGAGTTCGTCGACCGCATCGTCGAGCGCGCGGAGTCCTACGAGCTGGGTCCGGGTATGGATAACGTCGACATGGGACCGCTCAACCACGCCGAGCACTTCGAGCGCGTGATTGATTACATCGACACCGGGATCGCCGAGGGGGCGACCTTGGAAACCGGCGGCGAGGCCCCCGACCGCACGGGCTACTTCGTGGAACCGACTGTCTTCAGCGACGTCACGAACGACATGACGATCGCCCAGGAAGAGATATTCGGGCCGGTGCTCGTCGTGATTCCTTTCAGCGATCGCGATGAAGCCGTCGAGATCGCCAACGACATCGAGCTCGGTCTCACCGGCGGCGTCTTCTCGGAAAACACCAGCACGGCCCTCTCGATCGCACGCGAGCTCGAGGCCGGCAGCATCTACGTGAACCAATGGTTCGGCGGTGCCGGCACTGGCGCCCCGTTCGGGGGGTACAAGAAGAGCGGCATCGGTCGCATCAACGGGATGGAGGCGCTCGACGCCTACGTCCAGACGAAAAACGTCGCCATCGACCTCGGCTGAGCTCGCAGAATCCCTACTCGTCGCTGAGCTGGGTCACGACGGGACACTCCGCGTTCAGGAGGATCCGCTGGGCAGTATTGCCGAACACGGCCTTCCCCGCCGGCGAGCGCCGACGGCCGCTGATGACGAGGAACCGAGGACCGAGTGCGTTCGCCTCGGCGAGGATCTCTTCGGTAACGTCGCCGACCCGACCCCGCGTGTCCAGCCGCGATATATCGAAGTCGGCGGTCGTCTCCTTGACGAAGTCCTCGACGAACCGCTCGGCGCTGGCGGCCTCTTGGGAGAAGGAGTAGTCCTCGAAGCCGGAGATCTCCTGGAGGGAGTTGCGGTGCGCCTCGAAATCTTCGTCGGGGACGACGTGTAGTGCGACGAGCGTGTCGTCGTACGCGTCCGCGAGGTCGGTCGCAATCTCGACGACGGTTCGGGATCGTTCGTTTTCGTCGATCGCGGCGAGTATAGCCATACACGTCCAGCTTCGCCGTAGATACAAGTAAATTGGTCCTTTCGAACATTCGAGCGGCGACAGGACAAAACGCACTTGTCACCGTCGCAGAAACCCGCCGGCATGATCGAGTCGTTCGTCCCCACGGATCTCCCGCGGGATGAGCGTCTCCTGATCTCGCTGGTCATCGGTATCCTGACCGCAACGGCCTATCTCGTTCTGCCGAGGTTGGTGCGGACGGCGCGCGAGCGCATGATCAAGCGGGCGGAAGTGCCCGTCGAAGAGGAGGAAACGCCGGTCCGCCTGGGGACGGCGATCGCCAAGCGCACGCTGCAACTGGTCGTGATTGCCGTGGGCGCGACAGTGCTATTGCTGGTCTGGGGTCAGCGTACGCTCCTCGAGGACGTCTTCGCGACACTCACCCAGACGTTCCCGACGCTGAGCCGCGTCGCGATGACCGGGCTCCTCCTGCTCGTGGCGTATTTGGCGATTCGGTCAATGAAACGGTGGGTCGAACGAACGACCGGCCGGGCACGCCAGTTCAACGCGCACGACCAGGAGATCATCAAGCGGATCATTCAGCTGTTGATTCTGGTCGCGACGGTGCTTCTCGTCCTGCTGATCTGGCGGATCGATATCTCCGGCGTGCTGGTCAGCGCCGGGGTCCTCGGGATCATTATCGGCTATGCCGCCCGTGATACGCTCGGATCCATCGTTGCCGGTCTGGTGTTGATGTTCTCTCGGCCCTTCGAGATCGGCGACTGGATCATCGTGGGAGACGATCGAGGGATCGTGACCGACATCACCAT
The DNA here is from genome assembly GCA_964432005.1 of uncultured Halobacteriales archaeon. Classification (GTDB taxonomy): domain Archaea; phylum Halobacteriota; class Halobacteria; order Halobacteriales; family SKNY01; genus SKNY01. Next base: position 4,166 of record CAYSMB010000078.1, on the reverse strand, counting down.
CGTGAACACCCGGATCCGATCGCCGGCGGGCGAACACGTGATCATCCCGAACACCGAGATCACGCGACAGACGGTTCGGAACCGGAGTCACGAGCGGCGCCAGCGATTTTCGGTCGACGTTGGGATCGATTTCGCCGAGGACGTCGATCGAGCCCGGGAGGTCGCCATCGAGGCCGTCGAGGACCTCGAGATCGTTTCCGATACGCCGTTTCCTAGCGCTATGATCGACCACCTCGACGACTCGGCGAAGGTGCTCCGGGTGCGCTACTGGGTCGATCGGCCGAACACCGAAAAGATGTGGAAGTCCCAGGACCAGGTCCTCACGGCGATCACGGAGGCCTTCGCCCGGGAGGGCATCCACATCCCCTATCCCCACCAGCGCTTCGTCACCGGCGAGAAAGCGCGGCCGCCGCCGGACGAGGACGCGTGACCGGCGAGGCGTCTACACCGCGAGGTGTGCCCGATCGTCCTCGATCGTCATCTCGGTCCCGTACGTTCGCGAACGCCGCTTCACGAACGAGAGGATCTCTTTCGCGCGATCGCCCCGAACGCCGACCGGCATCCCCTGGAGGCCCATCGGATCCTCGAGGAGTTCGCCGGGCGTCAACGTGATCGCTTCCAGGCGACCGTCGGCGGCAAACGAGCACCGTGGGATCACGAACCCGGGGACCGAGCCGCCCTGATAACCGTTCGGGGGGTTCGTCGCCGTTCCGTAGCCCGGCGGACGGGCCGCCTGGGCTTCCGAGGGCTTCGCGTCCCACGGATCGGTCTCGAGGTGGCGTTCGAATTGACGGTAAAACGCCATGGGCAACCGAATTCCCGAGCGATTCATCAGAAAGAGATCCCCGGGATCGTAGAAGATGGGCCGTCCTTCGTGGATCTCGATCCCACGAAGCGGGGCATGTGAACCTTGATTGAGAACGACATCGGCCCCGGCCTCGATACATGATCTGGAGAACCGCTCGATGCACGGGGGTGGGGTCGCGATGTCTGCCAGGGGATCCCAGGCGTGGGTATGGTTGTGGGCCACGAGGAGATCCGCCCGCTCGCTGGCGTCGGCGATCGCGGAGAGGTTTCCCTCGCGATCGTCGGGGTGGGTCGCCCGTTCCGGACGGTCGACGTCGCCTATCCGAAAGCAGGTCAGCGAATTGTGCAATCCGGGGGGATGGATCGCGAACCCGTTCTCTCCGTGGGGCATGACCCATTGCCCGAGTTCAGCCGCGAGCGTCCGGATCGTATCGCCGGTTGCCTCGTCAACGGTATACTCGATCCGGAGCGGGTTCACGCCAGGTCTGCCGTCCATGTCCGGGCGTCGTGGCCCTGCCTGGCTCCAGGGCGTAAACGACGTGGTCATCGACACGACGCCGACCCGCCCCCCGGCGCAGTCCACGTAGGCGGCCGAACGCGCGTCCGCGAGCGTCTCGCCGGTGCCGGCGTGGGCGAGCCCGGCACGGTCCAGTTCCGCCCACGTCCGTCGAAGGGCACCGTACCCGTAGTCGAGCGCGTGGTTCGAGGCGTGGGTGAGCACGTCAAAGCCCGCCCAGGCGAGTTCGTCGGCGACGTATGTTGGCGAGCGCATCCACGTGCCCCCGGCCTCGGCCGCCGGATAGGTTTCCGGAGCGTCGAAATCGTGGATCACGGTTTCGAGGTGGGTGAGTCCGACGTCACTTGCCCGGAAGATGTTCAACAATTCTTCGTATTCCGGCTCGGTGCAGGCCGAGAGGCGACGATTTACGATGGCGTCGCCGGACAGGGCGATGGTGGTGCTCATGGGCCTCGACGTCCAATCATAGGTCGACGCGATCCCCGATTTCGACGAGTTCTAGCCGTTCCGGGTACGGCCAGCTCCGCGTATGGTGATGGAGCGTTTTCGGGTCCACGGTCATCCCCTTCCACATGTCCCAGTGACTCGGGAGAAGACGATCGATTTCGATGGCGTTCGCGATTTCGACGACGTCGTTTTCGTCGCAGTACCACCGCGTCCGGGAGCGCTCTTCGTGCTCGCGATCGTAGATGTTGGCCACCGCCCCGAAGGCGACGATCCCAAGATCGACGTCGAATTCCTCGGCAATGCCCGCGAACGCGGCTGTGGGCCTCGTATCGCCGCCGTGGAAGATCGTCGTGTCCCGGTATTCAATGACATACGCCACGGGGTCCTCGGCATCTGGGTCGAACGCGTCCCGCACGCGGACGGTGAACGAGCCGACGTCGAATCGGTCCCCCGGCTCGACGGATGCGAATTGGTCCTGGCCGACGCTCCAGCGATCGCTCCAGTCTGCCTCCCCGATCGCTTCCATTGAGGCCGGCGGGGCATAACAGGTCGCCCCGGTCCCGGCCAAGATCGGAGCCTGGCTCGGGCCGTGGAGGTGATCGGTATGTTCGTGGGTTACGAGCAACGCGTCGGCTGCCCCGACGTCGCTCGGGTCGAAGGGGACCGGGATCATGCGGACAGTGCGCGGTGGATCGCCGGTGCCCAGATACGGATCGATGAAGACGATATCGCCGTCCCGGTTTTTCAACACGAAGCCGTTACAGCCGAGATACCACAACGCGACCTCATTCGGGTCGGCGGCGGCGACCGCACGCGGGAGCCATTCGCCCCAATCGCTCGTGGGCATGGCGGCACTCGCCGGCCAGGTCCCAAAGTGATGTCGTTGCGAAACCGGGGAGTTATCCGCGTTCGCGCCCCGCTCTCGGGTATGAGTCGGGAGTCGGGGGAGCTCCCCGCCGGGGACCTCACGAATACCGGGATGCGGCTGACCCACGATCGCGAGTGGGCCTACGAACTCGATCGCATCCAAGAGGCCATCGAGGAGCGCGACGCCCGGACCGTCGGGCTCCAATTCCCCGAAGGGCTCAAGCGACGGGCCCCCGGCGTCGCCGCCGACCTTCGCGAGGTCGCCGATGGCGTCAGATTTCTCATCTCCGGTCAACCCTGCTACGGCGCCTGCGATCTCGATACCGAGTTGATGCGGCGCACGGACCTGTTCGTCCACTTCGGGCACTCCCCGATGAAGGAATCCGAGAAGATCGTCTACGTCCCGCTGGTCTCGAACGTCGATCCCATCCCCATCATGCGGGAAGCGCTATCCGAAGTCGCTTCGCCAGCGGAGGATCCCGACGTGGGACTCGTCACGACGGCCCAACACCACGACCGCTTCGATGAGATGCGAAGCTGGCTCGCGGATCGCGGCTACGAGGTCCACGTCCGCAAAGGGGACGAGCGGCTCACCCATGCCGGACAGGTGCTCGGGTGTAATTACGAGAGTGCGGACGTCGACGCCGACCAGATCCTCTATGTCGGCGGGGGAAAGTTCCACCCGCTCGGCCTGGCCATGGAACACCGGGACAAGCGGGTCGTCATCGCGGATCCGGTCAACAACGTCGTCGACATCGCCGACGCCGAGGCCTTCATCAAACAGCGCTACGGCGCGATCCATCGGGCAATGGACGCCGAATCCTGGGGCGTGATCTTCTGTACGAAGATCGGCCAGGGTCGCTGGGAGGAGGCCGTCGACATCGTCGACGACAACGAGGACGCGTATCTCCTGACGCTGGACGAGATCACGCCCGACCGGTTACAGAACTTCGCCTTCGATGCCTTCGTGAACACCGGCTGTCCCCGGATCACCACCGACGACGGCCCCCGCTTCGACCGACCGCTCCTCACGCCAGGCGAGTATCGCATGGCGATCGGGGAGCGACCGCTCGAGGATCTCCAGTTCGACACGTTCCACGGCACGTGGTAAGGCCGGCTTCGCCCGGATCGTTCGATCCTGCCGGGCCCATGGAGACAGTAGCTTTGGTGGCTGTTTGCCGCGAGACCGACCCGATGACGGTCCGGCCGTAACACCGCGTGAATGGACCGTAATCCGTTTAAGAGCCGCCGGAAAACGACGGTTGGATGAACGTCACCGTCGTGGGGACCCAGTTGGGTGACGAGGGAAAAGGCGGCGTGGTGGACGTATTCGGGGAAGACGCCGACGTTGTTGTACGATACCAGGGCGGGGATAACGCCGGCCACACCGTCGTTCACGAGGGGACCGAGTACAAGCTCTCACTCGTCCCCTCGGGAGCCGTTCGGGGCAAAGTCAACGTCCTCGGGAACGGGTGCGTGGTCAACCCGGAGACGCTGTTCGACGAGATCGACGTGCTCAGAGAACGGG
>CAYSMB010000077.1:6873-8364 GCA_964432005.1 uncultured Halobacteriales archaeon | reverse complement strand
GATCGATCACACGCCGCACCTTCAGGACTTCTCCGCGATGGCAACCACGTACACGAATGCGATCGCCCAATCGACGTGGAGTCTGCCCTCACAGGCGTCGATTCTGACTGGTCTATATCCGTGGCAACACGGTGCGGACCAACACCAGCCGTTCCTCTCACCGGATAGTCCGCTCCTCCAGAGCCGGCTGCGGGAGGCCGGATGGCGCACGGCTGCGATCCACAACAACACCTGGCTCGTTCCAGCAACGGGGGCGATGACCGATTTCGAGACGGTTGTTTCGCCGGCGCGTTGGTCCGATCGAGTAACGGGCGTATGGCGAGCTGTCAACCAATACGGTCCGGGGCGGGCTGGCATGCGCACGCTCATACGGGCGCTGTCGCGAGTCAACCGTCGATCGCTCCAGCAAGAGACGACGGACGGTTCCCATCTCGTCGACCAAACCGGAGCGTTCCTCGATGCCACCGCGGATGAGGACGCGTTCCTCTATCTAAATCTCGTGCAAGCGCACTATCCCTATACCCCGCCCGAGTCCTATGCCGAGCGGCACGGCGTGGAGTACAGCTGTGTGAACCTCGAATCAAGGCCGATCGAGTACGGCGGCCCGTATGTCCCGTCGGAGCGCCCGCACCTCGAGCGCCTGTACGCTGCCGAGATCGATTACCTCGACGACGTCTTCGGCGCTGTACTCGAAGAATTCGAACGCCGGGGCCTGCTCGAAGAGACGCTGTTCGTCGTCGCCGCCGATCACGGGGAACTCCTCGGCGAGGACGGCATCGTCGGGCACCATCATTCCACGCGGCGCGAGCTCACCGACGTCCCACTCATGATCAAGTCCCCCGGAGAATCGGGCGGGACGAGTGACGAAGTGATCGAACTGCGCAAGATCCACGATCGGATCTTGTCCCACGCCGGGCTCGAAGTACCCGATCGGGCGAATGCCCGAGAGGATCTCGCCGCCGGCGCCTACCAATGCCCCGTCATCTACTCCAAGAAGTCGTCGCCCAAGCACCAATCGCGATCGACATCGACGTTATACCTGGTCGACGGCGACGGCACACGGACGCGGCGCGAGGTGGAAGGATCGATTCCACGGGACGCACACCTCCGATTCCCGGACATTCGGTGAACGAAACTCATTTAATCCAGACTATGTATCTCGACGAGTAGATGCGTTTCGCGGATCGGAAAACGGAGTTCGTCGCCGTACTCGGGCTCCTCGTGCTGCCGGTCGCCATCTTGCATGCCACCGGGAACCTCTGGACCTCGATCCAGTTGTTCACGGATCCGGGCTATCTCCATGAGACGGCCGCTAGCTATCGAGAGTTCGGCGTGTTCATCCTATTAGGACTCCAGATCGTGAATAACATCCTCGCTCCGCTCCCCGGACAGGGGATCGGCGTCGCGTACGGACTCCTCTTCGGTGCATTCTGGGGAACGGTCTTCGGCATGATCGGGACGACGATCGGGACGACGATCGCGATCCTCGTG
>CAYSMB010000077.1:0-6863 GCA_964432005.1 uncultured Halobacteriales archaeon | reverse complement strand
GCCGGAACCGCTTTGACAAATACAGCCAGGTCGTCGAATCCACGGACGTGTGGCCGTTCGTGATTCTGATCGTCCTCCCCGTGATTCCCGACGATGCCATCGCCTACCTCGGCGGCCTCTCCTCGCTGGATACGAAGCGGTTGATCTTCTGGTTGTCCGCAGCGAGATTCCCCGGGATGCTCGCACTCGCCTGGTTTGGGGGCAGTATCGCCGCCGGGGATGTGGTGCTCTTGGCGGGGATTACGGTCGTGGTCGTCGTGGTTTCGGTCTGGGTGGTCTGGAAGCGCACCTGGATCATGGACAAGTTGTCGGGCCCCTCCCCGTCTCCATAGCGGGCTTGTCGACGCTTCGCCCGCGTCGGCGAACGCTCTCACGCTGGAACTACCGGAAAAAGCCGCGATTCAGCCGGGAGTCCTGGAATGGCCGGTCCCACCGCTTTCCCCGACACTCGCCGATTGCGGGCCCACATGGATGGACAGCGATAGGCTTAAACCAATGTACTGATTTGTGCATTACATACCAATATCGAACATTGGTGTACGATATGCAAGACACGATCAGGCGCGTGACCGAGGGGGGGGATTTGCCCGCCGAGGAGGCCCGCACCGTCGCGACGACGATATTCGAGGATGCCACCGAGGCACAGATCGGGGCGCTTCTCGCCGCCCTCCGTGCCAAGGGAGAGACCGAAGCCGAGATCGCCGGCTTCGCCCGGGGGATGCGCGACGCGGCCCGGTCGATCGATCCGGATCGGCGACCGCTCGTGGACACCTGTGGGACTGGCGGAGACGACTACGACACGATCAACGTCTCCACCACGAGCGCCATCGTCGCCGCCGGGGCCGGCGTTCCGATCGCAAAGCACGGCAACTACTCGGTCTCCTCGTCGTCCGGCAGCGCGGACGTCCTTGAGGAAGTCGGCATCGTCATCGACGCCGAGCCGCCGGCCGTCGAGCGCACGATCGAGGAACGCGGGATCGGCTTCATGTTGGCACCGGTCTTTCACCCCGCGATGAAGGCGGTCATCGGGCCGCGGCAGGAACTGGGCATGCGGACGATCTTCAACGTCCTGGGCCCCCTCACAAATCCGGCCGACGCCGACGGGCAGGTTATCGGGGTGTACGACCCCGAGCTCGTGCCCGTGCTCGCACGGGCGGTCGCCCGGCTCGACGTCGATCACGCCCTCGTCGTCCACGGAGCAGGCCTGGACGAGCTCGCGCTCCACGACGCCTCGACCGTCGCGGAGGTCCAGGGTTCTGACATCACGGAATTCGAGCTCACCCCGTCGGACGTCGGGCTCAAGCGAGCGGACGTCGACGCCGTGGCGGGCGGATCCCCGACCCAGAACGCCGCCGACCTGCGCGCGATCGTCGAAGGCGACCGGACCGGCCCCAAACGCGATATCGTCCTCTTGAACGCCGGTGCGGCGATCTACGTTGGCGGAAACGCGGATTCGATCGCCGAGGGTGTCGAGGCTGCCGCGCAGGCAATCGATGACGGCGACGCCGCCGACACGCTCGAACGCATGCAACGCCCGATCGAGGCATGACCCCGCGCGTGAAGATCTGTGGGATGACGAACCCCGACGACATCGGGCGCGCTGCAGCGGCGCGAGCGGACGCGATCGGACTGATCGCCGAGGTCCCCGTCGACACCCCGCGGGAGATCACGCCGGATCGGGCCCGCGAGCTGGCCGCGACCGTGCCCCCATTCGTCACGAGCGTCCTCGTCACGATGCCCCAGTCCGGGGACGCTCGCGCGCTCGTCGATCACGTGAGGCCGGACGCGGTGCAACTACACGGCGACGTCTCCGATGCCGATGTCGCGGCGGTGCGGGAAGTGGCCACGGTCATCCGTGCGGTCGACGCCGGCAAAGACGAAGCGATTCGAACCGCAGCCGCCGCCGACGCGATCCTCCTGGATTCGACCGGGCCCGACAGCGGTGGCGGGACCGGCGAGACCCACGACTGGGATCGGGCCCGCGACTACGTCGAGGAGCTCGATGTTCCGGTCATCCTGGCCGGCGGGTTGACCCCGGAAAACGTCGGCGCGGCCGTCGAGACGGTGCAGCCCTACGGTGTCGACGTGGCGAGCGGGGTCGAGGGACCCGACGGCAAGGATCACGACGCGATCGCGGGATTCGTCGCCGCGGCCAAGGGAGGGCCAGCCTGATGGCCGAGCTCGTCACCGACGTCGAGTCGCTCGAACCCATCCCCGAGGACCCCGCCGTCGTCCGGATTGCGGCCCGGATCGACACGGACGTGTCGCCGCTGGCGGCCTACGAGATCCTCGCCGGCGCGGATCCGGAATTCACCTTTCTCCTGGAGAGTGCCGAAAAGGTCGACGCGAGCGATCCGGACGGGGCCTTCCGCCCATCGTCGGTGGCCGCGGACCGCCACGCGCGGTTTTCGTTCGTCGGGTACGACCCGGTCGCCGCGATCACCGTCGACCCCGAGACGACGAGCGTCGAGACGCTCACCGACGATCCCATCGCGGAGCACATCGAACCCGCCGGCGAGGGCGTGACCGACCGACTCCGGACGACCCTCCCCGACGTCGCCCGGGTCGGATTCGACGGTGGCGACCGCCAACGCCTGGAGGGTGGCCTCGTGGGCTTTCTGGCCTACGACGCGGTCTATGACCTCTGGCTCGAGGATGTCGGGCTCGAGCGGGCGGACGGACCAGCGCCCGACGCCCAGTTCGTCCTGACCACGCGCACCCTGGTCTTTGACGAGCTCGAGGGGACCTGCGAGCTCGTCTGCACGCCCTTGGTTCCGGGCGAGGGCGATCTCCCGGACGCGGTGGCCGCCGTCCGCAACGAGGCCGAGCGCGTGGAGGCGACGCTCGTAGATACGCGGCCGCCGGCACGGGGGTCCGTCGACGTCGAGGAATGGACCGCCGCACCACGGAGCGAGTACGAAGCGGCCGTCCGGGAGACGAAGCAACGGATCCGCGACGGCGAGATCTACCAGGGCGTCCTCTCGCGGTCGCGCAGCGCCCGGGGGACCATCGACGCACGGGCGTGTTACGCCGCGCTTCGTACGGTCAACCCCTCGCCGTACATGTACCTCCTCGAGTTCGGGGATCGCAGCCTCGTCGGGGCGAGCCCGGAGACGCTCGTCTCGGTCCGGGGCGACCGCGTGACGAACAACCCGATCGCGGGCACCTGTCCTCGCGGGAACAGCCCCGTCGAGGATCGGCGGCTGGCCGGCGAGATGCTCGCCGACGAGAAGGAACTCGCCGAACACACCATGCTCGTCGACCTGGCCCGTAACGACGTCCGCCGGGTCTCCCGGCCCGGCAGCGTCCGCGTCGACGAGTTCATGAGCGTCCTGAAGTACAGCCACGTCCAACACATCGAGAGCACGGTCACCGGCCGACTGGGCCCCGACGCCGACGCCTTCGACGCGACGCGGGCGTCCTTCCCCGCGGGCACGCTCTCGGGTGCGCCGAAAATCCGCGCGATGGAAATCATCGACGAGCTCGAGGCGACGCCGCGGGGCATCTACGGGGGCGGGGTCGGATACTTCTCCTGGACTGGGGACGCGGACTTCGCGATCGTCATTCGCTCGGCGGTGATCGATCATGCCGAAGCGCTCGACGTGGCCACCGTCCGCGCGGGTGCCGGGATCGTCGACGACAGCGATCCCGCCAGCGAATACGCGGAGACCGAATCGAAGATGGACGCCGTGATCACCGCGCTCGAGCAGGCCGCCGAGACCGACGGCCGACCCGTGGAGGCGTCCCGATGAGCACGACCGCTGTCGACGACCGATCGGTGCTGTTCGTCGACAACTTCGACTCGTTTACCTACAACCTCGTCGAGTACGTGAGCGAGCACGCCGAGACCCGGGTCGAACGGAACGACGTGGAGATCGACGTGATCGCCGATGCCGACCCCGATGCCATCGTGGTCAGTCCCGGACCTGGACACCCGGCGACCGAGCGGGACGTCGGCGTCACGCTGGACGTCCTCACCGAACTGTCGCCGTCCGTGCCGACGCTCGGGGTCTGTCTCGGGCTCGAAGCGGCCGTCTACGCGTATGGGGGGATGATCGAACATGCCCCCTCGCCGATCCACGGGAAGGCCTTTCCCATCGAGCACGATGGTCGGGGCGTCTTCGAAGGGCTCGAGCAGGGGTTTCAGGGCGGTCGCTATCACTCGTTGATTGCCGCCGACGTCCCGGATTGCTTCGCGATCACGGCGACGACCGAACACGACGACCACGAGCTCGTGATGGGCATTCGACACGAGACCCATCCGATCTCGTGTGTGCAGTTTCATCCGGAAAGCGTGCTGACCCCGGTCGGCCATGACGTCATCGAGAACTTTCTCGAGCAGGCGGCCCGGTGGGGATCGGGCACCTCGGCCTGGCGGTAGATCGCTCACTTTCGGGCCGCGGGATCCACGCGACCGATAGAGGTGACCGGATCGACCCCGATTTCACTTTCAATCCGCTAGGTGCGTACCTTGATGACCCTGTATGGGACTGATGCAGAGTGCACTGAACGGGGCGTCGCGGGACGGGGTCACCCGGGGGATTTCGGTCGGAGACGCCGTGGACGTCCGGGGCCGTCCGTCGCGCGCCAGCGCGGAAGCGTTAACCGGGGAGATCGCCTATGAACGCATACTCGACTGAGACACCGACGATGGACACGGAATCGACAGACTACACAGGGATGGCAAGCGGGGGGCGACCATGAGCAAGGCCGACCTCGACGCCGAGGATCTCGAGCTCCCGATCAAGCGGACGACCGGCGAGACGCTCGAGCATCGGATGACGAGCAACGCCTATCACAACATTCTGCCGGCACGGTATCTCAAGAAGAACGCCGAAGGGGAGATCGTCGAGGACCAGGACGACCTCTTCGAGCGCGTGGCCAAGAACATCGCCCTCGCGGAGGCGGCCTTCGCGGCCGAGCAACAGGGCGTCGAGATCACGGTGACGCCCGACCAGCTCAAACCCGACCACCCGCGCCGGGACGAGCTGGCCGAGGAGGCCTTCGGACCGGGCACGAGTGCGGACGACGACGTCGAGACCGCCTTGACGCCGGAGAACGTGAACAAGTTCGCTTACGCGACGATCGTGCCGGAGCTGCCGGAGGAGGTCGCCGCCCACGTCGAAGAGACGGCCGACGAGTTCCAGGAGGCCATGGAGCGACTGTCCTTCGTCCCGAACTCGCCGACGTTGATGAATGCGGGGGACGAATTACAGCAGCTCAGTGCTTGTTTCGTGATGAGTCCAGATGATGACATATCAGATATCCACGAAACTGCGAAGAAAGCGGCCGAGGTGTTTCAGTGTTTGACTGCCGATACGGAAGTATACACCAAGGAGGGGGGTCTCACCTCGATTGCGGACGTTGGCACTGGGGATCACATCCGCCAAGGTAAGGCGGGGGCGCACCGATACGGACGCGTCGTTGATACGCACACGTACGAGGACGCCCCGGTCTATCGCGTCGAATTCGAGACGGGTACCGAACTCACCGGCACGCCGACGCATCGGCTTCTCGTCGAGGGAGAATGGCGCGAGATCGACGAGATTCAACCAGGCGACAAAATCGACATCGAACTCGGGTGGCTTCCCACGCAGACTCCCGATGTCGAACTGGCGCAAGTAGCAGAGGGGGCGCGTTGGAGCGACAGGCGGACGGTAAGTAATGAAGATATCGTGAAACTCCACGCCGAAGGCCTGAATGACTACGAAATCGCCGAAGAACTGGATAGCTCTCCATCGACGGTCCAACACCGCCGGGCAAACGAGCTCGGTTTGGCTCCGAACGGCACTGGGGGGCGGAAACGAGGCCGGACCTTCGACGAGGATGCACTCCTTGAGCTGCATGACGAAGGGTACACTGATACGCAAATCGCCCACGAAATCGATGCGAGTCCAGCGGCAGTCCGAAGTTTGCGAGTTGCGAAGGATCTTACCCCGAACGGGAAACCGGTCAAGACTGTAACGCAACCGGCGGTGCTGACCGAAGATCTCGCAGAACTGGTCGGGCTCTGGATCGGCGACGGCTCCAAGCATCAGGATGGCGTTCGTTTCCACATTGAGCGTGAGGATCTCGTCGAACGGATCGAAGAATTATCCGAGCGACTCTTCGGAACCGGCGTTTCGAAAAGCTGGGCTGGCGGTTGTTACGAAATCTGCATCAACAGTCACGAGATCAAACGGTTCTGGCTCGAGAACTTCGGTGAAGGAAAACCCGACTCTGCGTCGGCGTGCGTGCCGGAGCCGATCCGTCGCGGTGATCAGGGTATTGTCGCTGCGTTCCTCCGTGGATTGTTCTCCAGCGACGGGACGTTGAACCAATCGAAGTATCCGGCGCTCTACAGCGCGTCCGAACAACTCATTGACGAGGTCCACGAGCTCCTCCTCGGGCTCGCGATCCCCTCGACAAAGTGGGAGTGGGATCACGAGGAACGGGACTATTACACGGTCAGGGTGACCGACGAGGTCGGTATTGGCCGGTTCGCACGCGTCGTCGGGTTTTCGGATGGCCGAAGTGCGGAAATGGCAAAGCGTCTCGAAGAGACCGATCTTCGATCGACAACGACGGGCGAGGTCCTCGGCTGGGCTTGGGAGGTGGAGGTCGAAAACGTAGAACGCGTCGGCCGGGAGACCGTTTACGACGTCACCGTCGAAGGGGATCACTCGTACATCGCCAATAGCGTAGTTTCGCACAACAGCGGTGGCGGAGTGGGCTACGGGTTTTGGCAGTTACGGCCGTATGGCGATCCCGTCGGTTCGACGGGTGGCATAGCTAGCGGCCCGATCACGTTTATGCGCACATTTGACCAGATGTGCGAAACTATAGCACAGGGCGGCACCCGCCGGGGCGCCCAGATGGCGATC
>CAYSMB010000076.1:0-8411 GCA_964432005.1 uncultured Halobacteriales archaeon | reverse complement strand
GTCTTGGCCATCTCGTCGATATCTTCGGGGTCGTCGGGTTCGAGATAGGCGTCGCCGGGGGTCTGCGACGTCGCCGTTTGGGCATCGTGATGGAGTCTAGCCGTCCGCTGGACGTAGCCGACGCTGGTCCCGTCGGCCTCGAGCGAAATCGGCTCGCGGGCCTCGGCGAGCGTTTCGCCCGTCCCACAATGGGCGATGCCGTGCTCGTCCAATACCTCCAGGGTATTGCGGATCGGCTCGTCGCCGTACATCACGTTGTTCGCGCAGCCGAGCGCATCGAAGCCGGCGGCCGCCAGGCCCTCTACCATCGAATCGTCGGAGTGCTGCCACCCCGCTTTGCCCGGGATGTCCTCCTCGCCCGGCTCGTAGAGACATCCCTCAAGGTTTCCAATGAATAGGTCGGCCGATCGAATGGCGGACTTGACCCCGTCGAACGCTGCGGCAGGATCCTCGCGATGCTGGAGATTTACGTCTCCGACGAGACATAGCACCGTCCGGTCCGTCGACCGGTCCCAGTCGCCCCGTGTCTCCTCCATCGTCCTGGCCATGCGGCCTATCGACGTTGGGAAGTCGAAAAACCTGGGGAGAACAGACTGTGAACGTATCGCCCGCCGGCGGCTTACCGTCTGCCGGCCGGGTTGGGAACGGTGACGCGATGCGTGTCCGGGTCGTACGAGAGTACCCCCGTCTGAGCCATCATGGGGAGATGGCAGTGATGCAACGCGCACGCGATACGATCGACCGCCTCCTCGTCGGCGTGATCGACGCCATCCTCGCGCTTGGCGATCTCCCGAGCGAGCCGCCCAAGGGTTATCCCGTCGCGCTCGTTTCGGAGGATCTGTAACGCGAAGCGCCGCCGCGCGGACTCGAGGAGCTGGTGGCGCTGGTCGTCCGTCAGCGATGGTCGGCTCGAGACGTCGTGGACGATGTCGTGGAAGGTCTGTGACATGGTGGTATCCAACCTGCCGTAGGTCGTACTAACGTCCTGTACGGCCGGGTGGGTAAGGATACACTAGAAGGATTTTGGGTTTACTCGTCATTCCGATGACTGTCATCGATCGCCGACGGATTCGTCGCATCCACTCCGTCATCTCTTTGACGGATGATCGCGATTTTTACCATCAACGGAAATTCGAACATGGCAAACGAGGCATTAACGGATCCGTTGCGGGAAACGATCGCGGTGTTTTCGGGCACCGAACCCCGCACGACGAACGAAGTCGCCGAGACGCTTGGATTGAATCGCCGAACGGCGTACGCGCGGCTGGACCGTCTCGCCGATGAAAACGAGGTCTTGACGAAGAAGGTCGGCGCGAACGCGCGCGTGTGGTGGCGGCCGAACCGGCCGAGCGGTATTGTGGGCGAACACTTCGAGGTGCGGACGGACGATCTTCTCGACCACGTGTTCGACGATGTGGGCGTCGGCATCGTGGTTGTCAATGCCGACAAGGAGATCGTCTGGATGAACCGGACGGTCGAGGACTATTTCGATCTCGATCGCGACACCGTGATCGGCCGGGACAAGCCCACCGTGGTCGCCGAGCGCATCGCCCCGCGGATGGCGGACCCCGATGCCTTTCACGAGACGATTCGCTCGACCTACGAAGACATGGGAACGGGCGCCACCCAATTCGAATGTCGGATCGCCGAGGGCGAACGATCACAGTGGCTCGAACACCGGAGCAAACCGATCGAGGGTGGCCCGCTCGCCGGCGGTCGCGTCGAGCTCTATTACGACATCACCGATCTGCGGCTGACCCAACAGGCGAGCCGGGAGCGCAGCGAGGAGTTTCACTCGCTGGTCGACGCCGTCGAGGAGTACGCGATCTTTACGCTCGATACCGAGGGTAACGTGCGCACGTGGAACCCGGGCGCGAGACGCATCAAGGGATACGAATCCGACGAGATCCTCGGCGAACACTTCTCGACGTTCTACCCCGAGGAAGCCCGGGAGGACGGGATTCCGAGCCAGAATCTCGAGATCGCAGCGGCCGACGGCTCGCTGGAGGATTCGGGATGGCGGGTCCGCAAGGACGGCTCGAAGTTCTGGGCGAACGTCTCGATCTCCCCGATCCTTAACGAGGCCGGTGAACTCACCGGCTTCGCCAAGGTCACGCGCGACATGACCCGTCAGCGGACCTACGAACGACGACTCGAACAGCAGGCCCGCCGCCTTGAGCGCCGACGCGACGAACTCGAGCGCGAGCTCGAGGACATCTTCCGGCGGATCCAGGACGCGTACATCGCCATCGACGACGACTGGCGCATCACCTACGCGAACGAGCGCGCGACGGATTTGGTCGACATCCCGGCGGGCGAGCTCATCGGGGCGGACGTCTGGGAAACCTTCCCGGAAATTCCAGAATCAGAGTACCGGGAACGGGCGAAACAGGCGTTGGAAACGGGCGAGGATTTCGAGTTCGAGTTCTATTCGGAGATCCTCGAGCGATGGATCGAAGTCCGCTGCTTCGGGACGGAGGCCGGACTGTCGGTGTACTTCCGTGACGTGACCGACCGGAAGGAGTACGAACAGGAGTTGGTCCGGATCAACACGCAGCTCGAGGCGGCAACCCAGGCCGGCAAGATCGGCACATGGGACTGGGATATTCAGGAGGACGAATTTTTCACCGGCGCGTGGTTCGCCGAACTCTTTGCCGTCTCCCCCGAGGACGTCCGTGCTGGGGTATCGCTCGATCAGCACCTCGAGGCGATCCATGACGAGGACCGTCCCCAGGTCGAACGGGCGATCGACGAAGCGATCGAGACCTGTGGGGATTATGAGGAGGAGTATCGCGTGCGGGACGCCGACGGCGATATCCGGTGGGTCGTCGCGCGTGGGGAGGTCGAATGCGACGAGGACGGCGAGCCGCTGCACTTTCCGGGCGCTGTCATGGATATCACCGGGCGCAAACGATCGGAGATGGCCCTCGAGCAGCGGAGCGAACAGCAACGGGCCGTCGCCGACCTCGGACAACTGGCACTCGCCGACCAGGAGCTCGGGGACCTCACGGACATGGCATGTGAATGGATCGCCGAGATCCTCGATACCGACTTCTGCCAGGTCCTCGAGCACGACGATGAGCGGGGCGCCCTCCGAGCCGTCGAGGCCGTCGGGTGGCAGCCGGACCTCGGCGGCGCACACCTATCCGGCCAGGTGAGCTCGCTGGGCGAGTTTGTCATGCAGAGCGAAGGTGCGGTGACGATCGAGGATCTCCAGGAGGACGACCGCTTCGCGGCCCCCGAAGCGTTCCACGAGCACGGAGTGCGAAGCGGCATCGCCACGCTGATCGGTCCCGCCGACGATCCGTGGGGTATCCTGAGCACGTACGATCGCGAACCCGGAGAGTTCCCCCGCGAGGACGTGATTTTCGTCCAGAGCATGGCAAACGTGCTCGCCAACGCCATCGACCGGACCGAGCGCGAGGCCCGATTGGCGGCCCGACGCGACGAACTCGCAACGCTCAATCACCTGAACACGGTCGTCACGGACCTGACGGGCGCCGTCATCGAGGGATCGACCCGTAGCCGGATCGAGGAGATCGTCTGTGAGGCGCTGGCGGCCAGTCCCGCCTATACGTTTGCGTGGATCGCCGAGGCCGACCCCCACGCCGAGGAACTGCGCGAGCGCGCGAGCGCTGACACGGCCGGGTATCCCCAGGACGTCTCGGTGCCGTTGGACCCCGACGGGGCCGAGCCGACCCCGCCGGGCGTTGCCGCCCTCCGGGAGCACGAGACGCAGGTCGTGACGGACGTGTTCGAGGATCCGCGCGTCGAACCCTACCGCAACACCGCCGAAACATACGGGTTCACCGCCCTCGCCTCGATTCCGATCGTCCACGATGGGACTGCGTACGGGGTCCTGGGCGTGTATACGGACCGCGAAAACGCCTTCGACGAGGCCGAGGTCGACGTGATCAGCAAGATCGGCGGGATCGTTGGCCACGCCATTGCCTCGACCGAACGCCAGCGGGCACTCATGAGCGACGAACTGGTGGAACTTGAGTTTCGGATCCGCGACGTCTTCGAGGCCAGGGACCGGCCGCCGATCGAAGGGACGGTCGAGTTCGAGCACGTCGTGCCCCTCGGCGACGAAGAGTTCGTGATCTATGGCGCCACGACCCCTGGGGCCGTCGATGGGTTGCGCTCCCTGGTCGACGAGATCGACGCGTGGGAGTCACTGAGCGTTCGGGAGGAAGGCGAGCGCACCAGATTCGAGCTCCGGGTCGTGCAATCGCCACTGTTGTCGGTGGTTGCATCGGTCGGGGGTTACGTCGAACGGGCGGCCGTCGAGAACGGCCAGCTCCAGCTGACCGTTCACGTCGCCCCGAGCGCGGACGTCCGGCAGCTGATCGAATCGATCGAGGAGATCTATCCCGAGGCGGAGATGGTCCGCCGACGCCAGATCAGTCGACCGGGTGAGGAATCTCGTCATCCCCGCCGGGAGATCGTCGGGGACCTCACCGACCGGCAACGGGAGGTCCTTGAGATCGCGCTCCATTCCGGGTACTTCGAGTGGCCTCGGGAGGCCAGCGGCGAAGACGTGGCCGAAACGATCGGCATCGCCCCGGCAACGTTCTCCCAGCACCTTCGGCGCGCCCAGCGTCATGTGTTCGACCGACTGCTCCCGCATCCCGCGTAAGTGCATGTGTCCGTATTGGGAGAACGCTTAATCCCGCAGGAACCGCCCAAACGGGTATCGTATCTCCATACTCGTCCTCGGGCGCCATCCGCTGGCCGTCTGAGTGGCGAGGGTGTGGCGGCGCGGGGCCTGATCGGAACGGGCGTCTGGGGAGCTCAGCGAGCCATGACTGAGGACGAGGCGGATGGGACGCCACCCGGGTTCGCCGGATCGTCTCGAGCCGCATTGACCAAGATTCTGGCGGCGGTTTCGGATCCGATGACACGGGCCTTGCTGGAGGAAGTCGTGTCCCATGAGGAGCCCCGAACGATCCATGGATTGGCCACCGCGATCGCGAAGCGAATGGACAGCGACGTCGAGCGCGTCCACGTCCGACTGCGTCACCAGGTCATTCCACACCTCGAGCAACAGGGCTTCGTCAATGTCGACTGGGAATCCCGGCGAGTCACACCGACGGAGGCGGCCCGAACCGTTCGCGCGGTGATTGAGGATGCCCAGGACCGATAGCTTGACTCAGGACTTCTCGGGCAGCTGGACCGTGGAAAGCCAGTAGCGCTTGAGCGAGCGGATCAGGTCGATGAACTCCTCCGGGTCGACGGGTTTCGTCAGAAATCCGTTTGCGCCCAGCTGGTAGGAGCGCTCGACGTCCGATTCCGATCGCGAGCTGGTGAGCACGACGACCGGGATCGCGCCGATCTCGACGTCGGTTTGCAGCTCCTCGAGAATGGCCTCGCCGTCCTTGCGCGGGACGTTCAGATCGAGGATGATGAGGTCCGGTCGAGGAGCGTCCCCGTGATCTTCGCGCCGGAACACGAAATCCAGGGCCTCGACGCCATCGGTGATCACATGGAGGGTGTGCGGGTTCGTCTCGCCCTTGAACGCCTCCCGAATGAGCCGCACGTCGCCGGGATTGTCCTCGACGACGAGGACGTCGGCCCCCCTGGTGTCGCTCATGGGTCCAGTTGACAAGACGCGTAAATGAGAACGTCGATCCTGTCCCCGGGGAGTCGCTCCGCGGGCAGCACCGCTCCGGTTTGATTTGCTGTCGGCCTGGCTTAGGGCCCCTCCGGCCCCTCCCGAACGGTCCCGCCGATCACGAGGGCCGCTCCGATGATGACCAGGTTCTTGACGATGTACTGGCCCTCCACCGTGAGCGCGTAGGGGAATTCGTAGAAGACGACGTGGGGGAGCAGCACCATCGGTAGGAAGGTGCCGGGCAACTGGAGTGCTAACAGGAGGATGCCGACCCGGATGAGGGGCCGATAGAGCATGCAGAGCCCGATGAGCGCCTCCCAGACGCCGAGCACGGGTACGAACACGTCCGCCGGCACGATGTAAACCGTCGCGGCGACGAGGTCCGCGGCGGGGCTGATCCCGAAGATCTTCAGGGCACCGAACCACACGAAGACGACCGCCACGGCCACCCGGAGGACCGGCGTTCCCCAGCGTTCCATCCGCGCGGCGAGTGCCCGATCGAACCGGTCGAACGTCCCATACCCCCCCGGCCATTCCGGTAGCCCGCTCGGCGCCATCGCTCCAACCACGGGCTGAACGGGGAAAACGGTATGCTCCGATCGAACGCCTATTCGGGACCAGTTTCGATGGGCGCGCGGATCGCGTTACCCCATTCGGTCCAGGATCCGTCGTAGTTCTCGACGTCCTCGAATCCGAGCAGCTCGTGGAGCACGTACCACTCGATCGACGACCGTTCGCCGACCCGGCAGTATGTGATGACCGACTGGTTCTCGTCGATGCCGACGTCCGCGAGCAGTTCCCGGAGTTCCTCCGGGCTCTTGAATCGTCCATCATCCGAGAGTACCGAGGTCGTCGGCACGTTCTTCGCGCCGGGGATGTGGCCGCCTCGCTGGGCGGTCTCCTGGAGCCCTTCGGGGGCGATGACCTCGCCGGTGAACTCTGCGGGCGAGCGGACGTCCACGAGCGGGACGCCGGCCTCGATGGCCTGCTCGACGTCGTTTCGGTACGCGCGGATGTTCTCGAAGGGCCCGCGGGGCTGATA
The DNA here is from genome assembly GCA_964432005.1 of uncultured Halobacteriales archaeon. Lineage (GTDB taxonomy): Archaea > Halobacteriota > Halobacteria > Halobacteriales > SKNY01 > SKNY01. The sequence goes on along the minus strand of CAYSMB010000076.1, from coordinate 1,755 downwards.
GGTCTGTGGCGAGAAGTTCGGCACGGCCGTACTCAGCGGGTAGTCGTTCTCCACCCAGTAGGATTTCCCGCCGTCGAGGACGCGCACGTTGTCGTGGCCGTAGTATTTGTACTCCCAGTACGCGAAGATGGCGAACCAGTTCGGCACCCGACCGCCGCCGTAGAGGACGACCGTCGAGTCATCGGTGATTCCCGCCTCGGAGTTTAACCGCTCGAAGGACTCCTTGTCGAGGAGGTCCCGGGTGACCGGATCGCTGAGGTCCTCCTCCCAGTGGAAGAAGATCGCGCCGGGGATATGCCCGTCCTCGTAGGGAGTGTACTCCGAGTCGGCGGTGACCGTCGGATTGTTCACTTCGAGCAGTCGATACGCCGGATCGTCCGACTGGAACTCGTCGAGGTGGGACTCGACCCATTCCGCCGAGACCAAGACGTCGCTGTCGTGTGCACTCATGCAATTGCAGTTATAACGGCCGCAGACATAACTATCCCACCCCCGGTGGAATTGGCCGCTCCTCGTGACGGTGATTCGCCCACACCGCGGCCCCGATCCGGTCCCCGCCCCGAATATCGCCCGATGGAGGGGTCGCTCAGAGCGTTTCAAGTCGCGGCAAAATTTGCGTCACGATGACGTATTGAATGCGCTGGCCAGTCGTTCGTGTGAGCGGATGCGTTCTTCGGGGTCCTCGATGGAATGTTGGAGCATGATCTCGTCGGCCCGGACCCGATCCGCCATCCCGGTAAGAATCGTATGCAGCGTGTCCGGCGAACCAGAGACCGACCGGGGCCAGTCCTCATCGATCACCGACGTCGGCGTCGGCTCGGGCACGCCGCCGAGTTCGTCGATCGACTCCTCGAGGGTCAGCGCGGGCCCGCCGCGGGCGCCGCGCGCGAGTCGTTGGTAGGTCGCCTCGGCGTGGGCGCGGAGCCGAGCCGCCTCTTCATCGGTTTCACCGCAGGCCGCGTTGATCGCGAGCATCGCATGGGGCTCGTCCACGCCCAGGTCGTACTCGGCGGGCTCGAAGGCGTCGTGGTAGGTTTCGAACGCCGACTGGGCGAGCTCCGGCCGGATGAACACCGCGAAGGCGTAGCGGAGCCCGAGTGCCCCCGCGATTCGTGCGCTCATCGGGCTCGAACCGAGGACCCAGATCTCCGGCGCGTGTTCGGCAGAGCGCGGCAAGGTAATGTCGCTGTATGCGTGATCCTCGGGAAACGCCCCCGCGAGATGTTTCGTCACCGCTTCGATTTTATCCTCGTGGTCCATCTCCGCCTCGTCGTGGGGTGCGCCCGAGCGAAGCGCGTGATCGGCGGCCGGCATGCCGGTCGCCCGCCCCAGGCCCAGGTCGATCCGTCCCGGTGTCAACGCGTCGAGTGTGCTGAACGTTTCGGCCACCTTGAATGGGCTATAGAAGTTCAACAGTACGGTCCCGGACCCGACGCGAATCCCGTCGGTCCGGGCGGCCAGGTGGGCGATCAGCACTTCGGGTGTGGCACTGGCGATCGAGTCGGCCATCCCGTGATGTTCGGCCACCCAGAACCGCTCGTATCCGGCATCGGCAGCCGCGCGAGCGAGGGACACGGTGTCCGCAAAGGCGTCCGTGGCCGACTGTCCCCGACGAACCGGCGCGAGATCGACGATCGAGAGATCCATTGCCGTATGGCCGCCACATTGCGGACGCCCGCCTAATGGCTCCCGGTTCCCTCGTCGGCGTCCCTACACCGGGGCCACCTCACGCGACCCGGTGGTGTTCGACCACTT
>CAYSMB010000075.1:0-8417 GCA_964432005.1 uncultured Halobacteriales archaeon | reverse complement strand
GTGGCCCCGGTCGTCGTCAGGCCGCTCATCGACTCGAAGAGCGCGTTCACCGGATGGGCGATCGATCCCTGACCGGCAACTATGAAGGGAATCGCCCCGACCGCCGCGACCAGGAACCAGACGACCGCGACGGCGAGAAAGGCCTCCCGGGGGCCCAGTTGCTGTTCGACATCAGCCGCCCAGTGAAGGGTGACACCGATCGCGAGGGTGACGCCGATCGTGCTCGCGATCGGCACGATAGATTCACGGAAGATGATCGCGGTCAGGAGCGGAATCGAAAGGGGGATGGAGAGATACAGCATTACCGCACCGATCAACCCCAAACTCGCGCGCCATTCGACGTTGACGGAAGGGGCCATCTTAGGCCATCGAGATCATCTCGTCGACGAACGGCGTCTCCACGAAGACGATGATGTGATCGCCCGGTTCCAGAACGGTCGCCCCGCGGGGAACCACGAGCTCGCCTTCCCGGGTGATCGCGCCGAAGACCACATTTGCATCGATCGACGCGACGAAATCCTGGATGCTCATACCGATCAGGTCGCTGTGCTGATCGAGCTCGAGCTCGAGGACCTCCGCTTGGTCGTTCTCGAGGACGGCGATGTTGAGGGCGACCTCCTCGTGGGTGAAGCGAGTGATCTCCTCGGCGGTGACCGTTCGTGGATTGACGGCGACATCGATCCCGATCTCCTCGAAAAGTGTCACGTAATTAGCCTGGTCGACGAGCGAGATCACCCGATCCGTGCCGAGCCGTTTGGCAAGCAACGAGACGAGCATGTTCTTCTCGTCCGCATCCATCGTCGAGACGAGGATGTCAGCCTCGTGGATGTGCTCCCGACGGAGAAATTCAGTATCGGTTGCGTCATGGTGCATCACGAGGGACTCGGGCAGGTCCTCGGCGAGTTCACGTGCCCGCTGTTCGCTCGATTCGATGATGCGGGGATGGAGGTCCCGTTCCCCGAGCAAGCGAGCGATGTGATACCCGATCTCGCTTCCGCCAACGATCACGATCTCCTCCGCGCCGCCGGGGGTGGCGTCGGGGGCGATATCCCGGGCGAAATCTTGGACGCTCTCGGGACTTCCGATAACGACTACGTGATCGCCTGGCTCGATCACCTGCGACCCGTCCGGGAGGATCATATCGCCATTGCGGAAAATGGTCACAAAGGTGAGACTGTTGTAGTGATCGACGTCGAGTACGCGCTCGTTTGCGATCGGGCTCCCCTCCGTGACGTTGAACTCGGCCATGTGGACCAGTCCTCCGGCGAAGCGATCCACGTCGATCGCGGCGGGTAGCCCGATCACGTTGACGATCGTTTCGGCGGTCTGGAGGTCAGAACAGACCATGAAGTCGACGCCAAGCGCGGCCTCCGTTCGATCCCAGGTGTGCTTGAACTCCGCGTTTCGAACGCGGGCGATCGTGAAGGGATCTCCGATGGTCTTGGCCGTCCCACACGTCACGATATTCGTCTTGTCGTCGTCCGTACTCGCGATCAAGAGTTCCGCAGAGTCGATACCCGCCTCTTCCAGGGTATCGCCGGAGGCGCCGTCCCCTTGGAGCGTCAGGACATCGAGTTCGTATTTGATCTCATCGATGCGGTCCTCATCCAAGTCGACGACCACGACGTCGTTCTCGTCGGCAAGCGATCGCGCGATAGCCGTGCCGACCTCGCCGGCGCCCACGATCACGACGCGCATGCCGGTCCACCTCTCATTCCTGGCCTGATCGTCCCGTCCCCACTGCGTTGAATCTTCCCCACGGTCCTTGCTAACCACGCCGTGATCCCCGACAGATGAAAATCAACCCGTCGAAACACGTGGGACGGAGGCGATCACGAACTCCCTGCAAGCAATCCGGGCAGTCCGAGGATCGACGCGCCCGCGACACCCCCGAAACCGAGGGCCAGCCACGACGATTCGACGACGGCGTAGCCGACACCACCAATCACGGCCACGAGAGCGAGCGTCGCAATCGCCACGGGGGCGGGCGGCCGGGCGGTGATGTCACGCACAACGGCCCATCCGCTCGCGCCGCCCAAGGCCATGCCGACCAGCCAGAACGCGTCCTGACCGGTGCCGAGGAGCACGGCCGCGAGGCCGACGAGGATTGCCAGCCCATACAGGGCAAGCGGGCGCTCGGCCAGCACGACTTCGGCGAGTACGACGAGTCCGAGGCCCAGGGCTCCCCCCGCAATCACGTCCAGCGGGTAATGGACGCCCAGGGCGATACGCGTCCACCCTACGATGATGATACCCGCCACCGCGAGGGCCCATCGGGTCACCGGCCGGAACCGATCCAGATGACGGGCGAGCGCTACGTAGCTCGCCGTGGCGAGGGCGGCATGGCCGCTGGGGAAGCTGGGACTGTCCACGCCGGTCGCTGCCATCCAGATCGGCTCGATCACCCCTGATACCAGCTCCGGAGTCGTGCCGACGGTGGGCGGGCGGGGGGCGGCGAACACCGCTTTGAGCAGCATGACGGCGCCGAAGGTCGCCAGCGCCAGTCCGAGCAGGGCAGCACCGGTCGCGTTGTCCCGCGGTTCGAGGAGCTCCCGCTCGTTGCCGAACCAGTATAGGATCGAAAACAACCCGAGAACGAACCACAGATCACCGAGCTGTGTGAGGATCCCCGCCGCGACGATCAACAATTCGGGGGGGTCGGCGATCCAGGGGTTGATAGCGGCCACGAATGTGTCCGGCCGGTTGTTGGTGATCCCGATACATCTGTCTTGGCCCATACCTGGGTGCTCCCGGCTTTAGCACCCCCATTCCAACGACCCCGGGAACGCCACCGTCGGCGTGTACGGCCTCGATCCGTGGCTGGTCGCGCTCGGCGGGATCGCCCTGCTCGTCTCGCTCCTGGTGGGTTTCCTCCGGAGCGGGCCTTACCCCGTCACGTACCCGATGATCGCCGTCGCCGCGGGCATGTTGCTCGGTCAGCCGGGATTCGCGATGCTCGAGTTGTCACCGATCCGCTCAGATATGGTCGTCCTCGAGCTGATGGCCCGCCTCACTGTGGCCGTGGCGGTCACGAGCATCGCCCTCCGGCTCGATCCAGGTTACTACAAGCGCCGGGCCCGAGCGTTGCTCATCATCCTCGGCCCGGTGTTGGTACTCATGTGGGTCACGAGCGGCGTACTCGCCTGGCTCGTTCTGCCCGTCTCGTTGGTCCCCGCGTTTCTAATCGGCGCGATCCTGGCGCCAACCGACCCGGTGCTCGCGAACTCGATCGTGACCGGAACGGCCGCGAAACGATACATCCCCGAGCGCCTCCGGCGGCTGCTCTCGGCGGAGGCCGGAATCAATGACGGCGCCGCTGCTCCCTTCGTCGCGTTCATGCTCCTCTTGTACGCAGGGACCGGTCGGGGAGCTGCGAGCTTCATCGGGAACGTGTTGGTTCGAGAACTGATCGGTGGAGCGCTCATCGGTCTCGCGATCGGGTTCGCGGTTGGCTCGATCGAACGCCGCGAAAGCGCGGCCGATTTTCTGGAAACAATGTCCGTCATGTCGCTCACCCTGGCACTCACGGCACTCGTCCTCGGGGTCGCTTCGCTACTTGAAACAAATGATATTCTGGCGGTGTTTGTGGCTGCCGTTGCGTACAATCACGCGGCCGATCCGCAAGACGAACAGGAAGAACAGCAAGTCCAGGAGTTGTTCAACCGCCTGCTTACGATCCCGGCGTTGTTCGCGGTCGGATTCCTCGCACCGATTGCCGCGTGGCGCGCTATCGGCTGGCCGTTGGCCGTGTTCGCGATGGGCGTCCTGTTGTTCCGACGGTTGCCAGCGATCCTCGCGTTGAGCGGCGTTATCGACCCCTTAGATCGGCCGTCGGCCGCGGTCTTCGTGGGTTGGTTCGGCCCGATCGGGATTGCGGCCATCTACTATGCGCTCGAAATCGTCCGCACCGCCGAGTTTCCGATGGCATGGCCCGTCGCGAGCTTCGTCGTCGTGGCGTCCGTGTTCGTCCACGGCACGACCACGACACCGGCGATGCATTGGTATCGATCCCGGACGTAATATCCGGACGTGAGGGCCGCTAACGGCGGAATCCGTATAGACCCCTTTTTCCCTTATGTCTCGCCGACGCCGCGCATGTACGACGTTGGCCAGCAATCATGCCCGGACGAGACTATCGTGTGACACACCGTTCGAGGAGGGAGGTAGACCCGTGACCGCCATCGGCGTCGTCCATATGGACCTAATGGCGAAGGGAGGCGGCGAAGCGGTCGCAATGAACGTCCTCGAGGCGCTCCAGCGCGATCACGACGTCACGTTGCTGACGATCGCGAAACCGGATTTCGACGAGCTGAACGTCTTCTTCAATACCGCCGTCGACCCATCGACCTTGACCGTCGACCGGACGGGATGGCCGGTCAGACTGCTCCACTGGCGATACGATTTTCACTACTATATCCTCCAGAATGCTCTGTTGGCCCGGTATGCCCGAAAACGAGAGGACGACTTCGATCTGCTCGTGAGTACAATCAACGAACTCCCGCTTGGTAGAAAGGCGGTTCAATACATCCACTTCCCCTTCGACTGGGCCGCACGCGGCTCGCAGCGTGAACACATATTCCATCCAACGGTCGAGAACGGATCGCTCTACGAGCGGCTGTGTACCTGGCTCGGGGACGTTGATGTCGATAAGATCAGCTCGGACCGACTGTTCGCCAATTCACCTTGGACGGCATCCGTCGTCGAGGACGCCTACGGGACCGATGTCGACGTGCTATATCCGCCGGTCGATACGGAGCCCTTCGTGGACACGCCGTGGGCCGCGAGGGAAGCCGGGTTCGTGACCGTCGGCCGCATCGAGCGAAGTAAGCGCATCATCGAAATGATCGACATCCTCGACGCCCTCAGAGAGCGTGGCCACGACCTCCATCTGCACGTGATCGGTCCGGTCGTCAGCGAGGCGTACATGCGCGAAATCGAGACCAGAGCGGCCGATCGCCCGTACGTGCACCTCGACGGGGAATTGCCCCGCGCCCAACTGGTCGATCGCATCTGCTCGCATCGCTACGGGTTACACGCCAAACGCTACGAACACTTCGGGATGGCCGTTGCCGAACTCCTCGCTGGCGGCGCAGTTACGTTCGTCCCGGCCAACGGCGGCCAGCGTGATATCGTCGGCCGGGACGAGCGGCTGACCTTCGATGGGGTCGGGGACGCGATCGAGACGATCGATCGCGTCGTCGGGGACGAAGAACTTGCGCGTTCGCTTCGCAAGCGCCCGGAAGACCTCGAGGCCATGTTCGGCCGAGAGCGGTTTCGAGATCGGTTCAGGGACGTCGTACACCGGGCACTCGACCCGGATCGACCGATCGGCGACCTACCCGCTTCAGCACCCCGGATGCACCCGTGATCCGCCCCCGTCGGGCCAAGCGATCGTGCTCCAGGAGTTGCCGATACCGATCGAGGATCTCATCGGTGATGTGCGACCAATCGTATCGCTCGAGAACGAATTGCCGACAGCGTCGACCCGCCTCGGTCGTGGGGGCCGCGAGCCATTTCGCCATCGCCCTCGCCATCGCTCCCGCCGATGTCGTCTTCGTGAGCATCGGTGCGGGAGGATCGATAGCGCGGGTACAGGCACCCAGCAGTTCCCGGTTGCCCCCGACCGGCGTGCCGACCACTGGCGTACCCGACGCCAGCGCCTCGAGCGTCGAAAGGCCGAAGCCCTCGAGCGCCCGTGACGGCATCGCCACGAGATCGGCGCACGCGTAGGCGGCCGGGAGATCGGTGTCCGGGACATAGCCCAAAAACGTCGTCTCCTCCCCGATCCCGAGGTTTCCGGCAAGGTCCCGATATGTCCCGGCCCATGGACCATCCCCGGCGATGAACAGCTGCACATCGGGGCTCGATTGTTGGGCCCGGGCGAACGCCCGCAGGAGGAGATCGATCCCCGTCCGAGGGGCAAGACGACGGACCGCCAGCACGGCGCGATCGGCCCGCTCTATTGGGCCATACGTATCCCCATCGGGCCGGAACCGACCGACGTCCACGCCGCCGGGGACCACCTCCACCGATCTCGCCGGATCGTAGCGAGCGCGCAATCGTTCGCGCATCCACCGACTGAGCGTAATAACCTGTGTCGAATTCGTCACGACCTGCCGGTCGACGAACCATCGGACGGCTCGATTGAGCCGCTCCCGAACCGGATGCATCCCGTCCCGCCCGGCGAGGCGATACTCGTCCGGCCAGGGACTGTGAAAGGTACAACTCCGTGGAAGTGCATCCGGAAGTGCCTGGTCGACGAGCGTGCCGACGAGGGGGCCCTGGAAGCTCACGAGATCCGGGTTACAGTCCGCCATGAACCGACGGACGTCACGATACGCCCTCGGAAGATCGGCAAGGATCCTCGGGGCCGTGCGCCCGACGATCCGGAAGGGAACCCGTCGTACCCGCATGCCCGCCACCCGCTCATGAGGCGGCATTCCGCCCCGTCGTCGGGTGAGGACGGTAACCGAATGGCCCCGTTTTACGAGTCGACAGCCGATCTCGTGGACGTACCGGCCCGTTCCGCCGCTTTCGGGGTCGGGATGGAGATCGTGGGCGGCGATGACGAGTTCCATCGTCTCCCACCACGTTAGCTGCCCGTATGGCGGCTCACCTTGCCCCTGCCGGCCTTTGGTTGCAAGCTCAATCGAGTTCCACCGATGGCGGCATGTACGCGTATGGCGAGCTACGAGTTCGACGGTCGCGTGGCGTTCGTGACCGGCGCCGCTCGGGGGCAGGGGCGCTCGCACGCATGGGAGTATGCGGAGCACGGGGCGGACGTCGTGGTCACCGATATCTGCTCGAACGATGCGGAAGCGCCGTACGAGCTGGGCGGGCGGGAGGACCTCGAGGCCACCGCCGAAGGGGTCGAGGATCGCGGCGGAACCGCGCTCGTCCGCCCGATGGACGTTACCGATGCCGCCGAAGTGGACGCGGTCGTCGAGGCCGCCATCGATCGGTTCGGACGGATCGACTTCCTGGCGAACAACGCCGGCGTCGCGCCGATTTCGCTGTTGACCGACCTCGAGGAATCGACGTGGGACCGCGCGCTCGAGGTCAACTTGAAGGGGACGTGGCTGTGCGCAAAGCACGTCGCCGCGCAGATGCGCGGGCAGGCCGACGGGGGCGCTATTGTGAACACGTCCTCGACCGCTGGTCTCCGCGCTGCCCCTGGACAGGGCCACTACACCGCCGCCAAACACGGGGTCATCGGGCTGACGAAGTGTCTGGCGGTCGAGCTCGCCGCCGACGGGGTGCGGGTGAACGCGGTCTGCCCGGCGGCCGTCGAGACGCCCATGACCGACGGTATCGTCGAGGCGATGACGGAGGAGGTAGCGGCGATCGCCGAGGACGCCGGCACGTCGAACTTCCTCGGCGAGATCATCGAGCCTCGGGACGTCAGCGCGGCGTTCATGTGGCTCTCGAGCGACGACGCCCGCTACGTGACCGGGGTCGCCTTGCCGGTCGCGGGTGGCACGACGGCGGTGTGATCAGACGACCCGGTTGTCGAGCTCGTCCCCCGCGACCCAACGTTCGAACTGCTCTTCGAGATAATCGAGATAGAGTTCCGGATACCCGTCGGTCGCCCCGGCACAGTGGGGCGTGATGAAGACGTCGTCGCGGTCCCAGAGTGGGTGGTCCTCGGGCAGGGGTTCCGGATCGGTCACGTCCAGACAGGCCCGGCCGATCTCGTCCGATTCGATTGCCGCCAGCAGTCCATCCGTGTCGACGACCGGCCCCCGTCCGACGTTGACCACGATCGCGTCGTCGTCCAGCCATCCGAGCTCCTCGGCTCCCACCATGCCCTCTGTCTCGGGCGTGTGCGGCGCCGAGATGACGAACAGGAACGCGTCCGCGAGGGCCACTTCGAGCTCGTCGGGGCCGGACACGGCGTCCGCGACGCCATCGTAGCCCGCCACGTCGCGTTTTACGCCGTGGACGTCCATCCCGAACCCCTTCGCCCGGACGGCGACCTCCTCGCCGATGTGGCCGAGCCCGAGGATGGCGCAGGATTTCTCGTCGAGGTGGGTCATGCCACGGGGTTGAATCTCCCACGTCCGTTCGCGTTGTTGCTCGTGATAGGTCCGGACGTTCCGGGTACTCGCCAAGGCCATCGCCATCGCGTGCTCGGCGACCTGTGGCGCGTTCAAGCCGCGGGAGTTGGTGAACGTGATTCCCCGCCGTTCGAACTCCTCGATCGGGAACGCGTCGTAGCCCGCCCCGATCGTCGTGACCCAATCGCCCTCCCCGACCAGCTCGAAGTATAAATCGTCCCAGAACCGGTTGGCCGTGATGAAGATCTTCCGGGCCTCCGTGAACTCGTGGTCCGTGAGGTCATCCGAGAGGACGACCGGCACATCGGGGAACCGGGCATCGACATCGCTGTGGGGGATGATGCCCATCGTCGCATCCAG
>CAYSMB010000074.1:0-8417 GCA_964432005.1 uncultured Halobacteriales archaeon | reverse complement strand
AGCGGACCGTCGTGCCGATCCTCGGCGAGGACGTCCTCGGCGTCGAGTCGTTCCTGGTCATCGGCTCGTTCGTCGTGAGTTTCGGTTTCGTCAAGGCCTTCATTAACCTGTATGCGGGAAAATGGGGCGAGGAATACGGCCGCAAGCCCGTGCTATTGCTCGGGTGGGCCACCGCATTACCGCTGCCGCTGATTTTGATTTACGCGCCCACCTGGACCTGGATCTCCGTCGGGAACGTCCTGCTCGGCATCAATCAGGGGTTGACCTGGAGCATGGCGATCAATGCGAAGATCGACCTCGCTGGACCGGATCAGCGCGGCCTCGCCGTGGGCATCGACGAGTCCTTCGGCTATACGGGCCTGGCCGTCGGCGCGTGGATCACGGGTGTGCTCGCCGCGCGGTTCGGTCTCCGCCCCGAGCCCTTCTACTTCCTCGCCATCGTCGTCGTCCTGGCCTTCCTCATCTCCCTCTTCCTCGTCAAGGAGACCGTACAGTACGCCCGGGCGGAAGGCGACGCTGAGGACGTCGACGCCGACCTCCCCTTCCGCGACGTGCTCAAACGGGCGACGTACGGAGATCGCACGCTCTTTGCGGCCGCCCAGGCGGGCCACGTCGAGAACTTCGTGGATACCCTGTTCTGGATCGCCGTCCCGCTGTATCTCGCCGGCCAGGGACTGGGAATCGACGCCGTCGGCGTTGTTGTTGGCATCCACAGCGGCATGTACTTCACCCAGATCGCCACGGGCGGCCTGGCCGACCGGATCGGCCGCAAACCGCCGGTGGTGTGGGGCATGTTCGTCGCCGGGGCAGGCGTGGTGGGGATGATTTTCGTCGACGGGTACCTCGGCTGGGTCGCGATGGCCGTCGTCTCCGGGCTGGGGATGGCACTGCTCTATCCCAACCTCATGACCGTCCCTGGGGACGCCTGTCATCCCTCCTGGCGTGCGACCGGCATGGGCGTCTACCGGATGTGGCGCGATGCGGGATACGGGGTCGGGGCCATCGTCATCGGGCTCGTGATGGAGGTCGTCCACGTCGAGGCGGCCTTCTGGCTCACGGCGATCCTGATGTTCGCTTCGGGGGCGATCGTGTACGGCTGGATGGAGGAAACCCATCCGGAGTTCGGCACTCACCAGCCGCCCGCCCCCGCGGAGCCGGTTGCGGGCTAGGCGAGGTCGTCGGAATCGGTCCGAAGGCCGTACATGCCCGGCTCGTCCTCGTTGGTCGGATCGGCGATCACCAGCTCGTCGGCGTTGACCATGATCCACGGGACCGTCCACTCGATCAGCACCGATTCGGTATCGGCGTCGAGGTCCTCGTCGGGCTCGAGTCCCTGGAGCAATCGCGCGATCTCCGGGACCGTATACAGCAGGTCCGGCTCCAGAATATCCGCGGGGCGATAGAATTCGCAGGGATAGATCGCCTCGACGTCGGATTTCGGCGTGACCATGCTCCCCGCGATGGGAGCCGGGGAAAAAGGCGCATCGACGCGCGTCGATCGAAACTGGATTAGTCGATCGGGCGCATGCGCGAGGCATGATCGAACTCCCCCGGGCGGTGTTCGACGAGCTCGTCTACCGGGCCTACGACGGGGATGGCCACGAAGTATGCGGTATCCTCGGCGGCCGATACGACGGGGAGCGCACGGTCGTCGAGTCGGCTTACCCGGCGGAGAACGTCGCGGACGTGCCCGAGGTCCGCTACCGCATCGACCCGGAGGAACAGCTCGAAATCGTCGAAGGGATCGAGGAAGAGGGCGGGGACATCGCCGGATTCTATCACTCCCACCCCGCCGGCCCCGCCCAACCGAGCGCGACCGACGCCGCCCGGGCGACGTGGCCGGACCTCTCCTACGTCATCGTTTCGCTGGACGGATACCCGTTCGTCGGCTCGTGGCGGTGGCGTGCCGATGCGGAGACGTTCGAAGGCGAACGGGTCGCGATCGCCGACGCACCCGATCGCTCGCGGGACTAGTCGTTGGCCTCGAGTTCGATCTCGGGACCGCCCGTGTCGATCGCACACGAGGCGGTATATTCGACGTCGTGGACCGACTCGATCTCGGGATCGTCGCCACAGACCGGACAGTCCGGCTTCGGGGCGATCCGCATCTCGTCGAAGCTCATCTCGAGGGCGTCGTAGAAGATCATCCGCCCGTCGAGGAGTTCGCCCTTGTCGAGGATCCACTTGACCGCCTCCGTCGCCTGGATACAGCCCACGGTCCCCGGAAGGACCCCGAGTACGCCCGCAGTCGCACAGTTCGGGACCATCCCGTCCGGGGGCGCTTCGGGGAAGATACATCGGTAGCACGGCCCGTCGGGATCGGCAAACGTCGTGATCTGGCCCTCGAAGCGGAAGATCGCTCCGTGCGAGAAGGGCACGCCGGCCAGCGTACAGGCGTCGTTGACGAGATAGCGCGTCTGGAAGTTGTCGGTCCCGTCGACGACGAAATCGTAGTCCGCGATGAGGTCCTCGACGTTGTCGGGCGTGACCCGTACGGGGTGTTCGATCACGTCGATGTCGGGATTGAGCTCCTCGACGAATTCCCGGGCACTCTCGACCTTCTCGCGGCCGATGTCCGCGTCCCGGTGGATGATCTGTCGTTGGAGGTTCGACCGCTCGACGACGTCGTCGTCGGCGATGCCGAGCGTACCGACGCCGGCCGCCGCGAGGTACTGGATGATCGGCGCCCCGAGACCGCCGGCCCCCAGGACGAGGACGTTCGCGTCGAGCAGTTTGGCCTGGCCCTCCGAGCCGACCCCATCGAGGAAGATATGCCTCGAGTAGCGATCGAGCTGCGATGGATCCAGATCGAGCGAGGTCATACGGAAAAAATAGGTGTCGAACGGGTTAAAGTCGTGGGTCCCCGCCGCATCTGCCGTGATCCCGGTTCCCTGGCGGTCCCGTCTGCCGCAAACGGGCCCTTTTTTTCCGTGTGGCTGGTACCCGGAGCTATGCCCGAGATCAAGGTCCCGGCGGTCCTCGCCGGCGGGGGCGGAGCCGAACGCGTCGAAGTCACCGGATCAACCGTCGGCGAAGTTCTCGATGCCCACGCCGCCGAACACGGCCAGGCGCTTCGCGATAGCGTCCTTGAGGACGGCGAGATTCGAGAGTTTATCAACGTCTTCGTCGACGGCGAGGAGGTCGACAGCCTCGACGCGCCACTCGGGAACGACTCGGTACTCCGCGTCATGCCCGCGGCAAGCGGCGGTCGGTAACGACGCCGTTCGGCCGATTTCTCACTCGAGATATCCCGACCAGAGGGGGATATCGGCGTACTTGTCCCCGCGGTCGGCCAGCATGATCACGACGCAATCGCCGGCCGAGAGCGCTCCGTCCTCGTCGAGGTCGTAGACGACCTGGGTTGCCGCCCCGCTCGAGGTCCCCACCAGGAATTGGTCCTGCACGCGGGCGTGCCGCCGGACGAGCCCCTCGTCGTGCTGGCCGGTATCGGTGATGTCGATGGAGCGATCCAGATACCGATCCCGGAGCTCGCGCGCCCGATCGTAGGCATCGCCCGTTTCGACGTAGCGCAGCTGGTCGAGCACGTCCCGGTCGTAGGTCCCCGGATGGTAGTGATCGCCGGTGCGGAGGTATTTCAGCCCGTCAATGGCGTGGAGCGGTTCCGCGGGCTCGAAACCGACGACGTCGATCGTGCGGTCTAGGTCATGCAGCCCCCGGCCCGTGCCGGTCACGGTCCCGCCCGTGCCGACCCCGGCCACGAAATGCGTGACCGCGCCGTCCGTGGCCTCGTAGATCTCCGGAGCGGTCGTCAGTTCGTGGGTTCCGGGGTTCCCGGGGTTTTCGTACTGATTCGGGCGGTAGTACCGCTCCGGGTGTTCCTCGATCAACATTTCACACCGTTCGATGACCGCGTCGTACCCGAGATCGGCGTCGACGAAGTGGATCTCCGCGCCGGCGCCCTCGACGGCGGAGATCTTCCCCCCTGCCGCATTGTCCGGCATGACGATCTCGACCTCGTATCCCCGGCTCGCTGCCAGTCGAGCGACCTCGCTCCCGGTGTTGCCCGACGTCGGTTCGATCACCGTCACCCCCGGTTCGAGCTCGCCGATCTCCTCGGCGTGATCGAGCATCCCCTTCGCGATCCGTGATTTCACCGACCCACCCCCGTGGGGCGCGTCATAGAGGTTGTACCACTCGGCCTTGCCGAGGACGGTGACGTCCGCATCGAGCACCAGATCGAGTTCAAACAGCGGGGTCTCGAAGATCGTCGCTTCGTCGATCCCACGCGCCGTCATTACTCAGATATTCGCGGCACACCTCAAGAGTGCGACGAAACACCACGCGTTCTCCGGAATCGGAGATAGGGGCAAGTATGTCGGAGACGAAACCGATTAAGCCGCGCAGGCCGTATGAATGAAGTACATGAGTCAAACCGCCTGGGAGGACGTCGTCGATCTTCCCGATGAGGTCGACGACGAGACCGCCGAACAGCTACTGAACGAGGCCGCCGAGATCCAAGACATGACCGGCGAGGTCTGTCCATACCCGCAGGTCGAGGCCAAGAAGGCCATCCAGGGCCTTGCGCCGGGCGAGTGGCTCGTCCAGGAGACCGACCACGTCCCAAGTACGGAGAACGTTCCGAAGGCCGTCGGGGACCTTGCGGACGCCAAGGTGTGGAAATCCGGGGACGGCTTCTATCGGATCTTCCTGCACCGTCGATAACCATGGTCGACGAAGTCACTCCCGAGGAAGTCCGCGAACGGCTCGAGGACCTCCAGGTTATCGACACCCGCCAGCCCGAGGATTATGACGCCGGCCACATTCCGGGGGCTCTCAACATCCCGCTGGACGATCTCCCCCGACGGGTCGAGGAGATCGACTGGTCGGACAACGTCGTCGTGGCCTGTCCCATCGGCCAGTCCTCGATCCAGGGGGCCCGACTCATCGAGAGTTACGAGGGTGTCGACGACGACGCGAACGTCGCCAGCATGGAAGGTGGCTACGCCGAGTGGGACTACGAGCTCGAAACCACCGAAGAAGCGCAGGCCTGACGCGTCCGTTTTTCGCCACTTAGAGCGTGATGACCTGATCCGGCGGATGCTCGCCGAGCGCTTCGTATAGCTCCGGGAAGCACCCGACTTTCGTCTCCCCGACGACGTTGCGGGGTTCATAGCGAGCCCGACCACTCCCGTGCTCGCCGACCTCCTCGGCAAGTCCCCGTCGGACGGCACACTGGTCACAGAGCATGAGCAGGATCTCCTTTTCCTCGGCCACCCGCGCGAGCCGCTCGCCGATGGGATCGCCCTCCCGGAGGACGAACGTGTTGTCGTGGAAGAAGAACATCCCGGCGACGTCCACGCCATGCTCGTCGCGTTCGAGCTGGGGTAGGATCATGTCGCCGAGGATGTAATCGATCGTCTGTCCGGCCGTGCTAAACACGTACGCGACACGCATCACACGAGCGTGCTCGGCGCACCGATGTAGTCCCCCCGGAACGCCGCCGGTCTTGCCGCTGCCGATGAGCGTGCCTCACAGCGCACAGCCGACTTCCCGATACAGCCAGTGGGTCATCACGTAGACCCCCACGATGATACCTGCCCCTGCCAGCAGGGAGTGGACCGATAACAGGGCCACCCCCGAAAAGAGGTTCGCGATGTTACACCCGGCCGCGAGTCGCGAGCCCACGCCCATCAGGAAGCCCCCGACGACGTAGTTCGGAAGCCGGTTTCGTCGGGGCGTACGGACCCGAAAGTCCCCCGAGAACCACGCCGCTACGAAGGAGCCGACCATCAACGCGGCGATCATAAGCATGTCGACGGTCACCGAGATGTTGCCGTCGCGAAAGAGGATCGACCCCCAGTAGCGCACGTTGGCGACGTCGACGCCGGCTTGGGCGAGGGCCCATCCGGCCCACTGGGCCTCCGCGCCCGTAATCGCCCAGTGCCCGTGGATCCAGAACCACACGCCCGCGACCGCGGCCATGCCGACGCCCGCGGTCCGGGCGTCCCAGGGCGCGCGCAGGCGATCGGCGATGGGACGATCGTCGGTGACAAACGCCCGGACGTGCTCGATCGTCCCGCGGACGACGCCGAGGAGCCCGACCTCCAGCGCGGTGAACGTCCGTCCCGGCAGCGGGACCCCCGACCGGGCGGCCGCCGCGGTCGGTGCCGGCCCTTCGGGATCCTCCGGGAGGGATTGGGTCCCCACGACGTATGCGTACACGACCACACCGACGGCCACCGCAACCAGGCCGGTGACCGCGGGCGACCAAGGTGCCAGCCAATATAGCGTGAGCCCTTCGAAGGGGTTCAGGCGGGCGAAGTATTGGACTTCGACGAACGGGAAGGCGAAGGCGAATAGGACGTAGCCGACGAACATGAATAGCAGGACGAGCCAGAACTGGATGTAGCCCTGTCCGGCCCGATAGAGCGTACCGGACGCACAGCCACCGGCCAAGGTCATGCCGAGGCCGAAGACGATGCCGCCCAGCAACGAGCCGAGCCCCCAGGCCGGCGTCCAAAAGCCCCTGAAGTAGCCGAGCGACGCCTGCAGGCTCCAAAAGAGCGTGACGACGAACAGGGCGGCGAGCAAGCCTTTGAGCACCCTCGTGTCCTTGAACCCGACGAAATCGCGAAAGGCACTGACGAAACAAAATCGGGACTTCTGGAGTAACACGCCGAACGCAAAGCCCACCAAGATGGATGCGACGATGTAACCGGTGGGGGAGAGACCCGCCATTAGGTGGCTGTAGACGGTCCGGCCTACTTGAGGCGGTCGGTTATCCCCGAAACTGGCCGGGATTGCGGATTCGGATTGCCGGTCCAATCACGCCGCCAAGCCGACATTGACCGCCGTTTCGGTGGTTCCGGGCCGCCGGCCCGACCGTTCCGGCGTGTAGGGGCCGTGGACACAATCGTCATAGGCAACGGAAAATATTGCCGTCGAAACGGTTCCACGGCAAGGCAAGGGCATTACGGCGCACTTTTCCCGGTCCGAACGGTACGGCGGTCCAATGAGTGAGTCGGACGATTCGCGAGAACCTCGGCTGAATCCGAACCGAACGAACCCCTTTGCGTCCGGCGTCGATCGCCGGCGCTTGCTCCAGACCACCGGCGCAGTCGGAGCGGCCAGTCTCCTGAGTGGCTGTCTCGGCGATGGCGGCGACGCCCCGACGATGTTCGTCTTCAACAACGGGGATCGGACCGTGAGCCTAATCGATACCGAGGAGGACGAGCTCATCGACACCGTCTTTCTCGGGACCACGGCGTCCTTCCCCGCCAACCAGTACACGACGGGCGCCGACAGCGATTACGGGACCTCGTGGCTCAACGTCTCCGGCGGCGTGCGGGGCTTCGATCAGGAAACCCTGGAGGAAGTCGAGTACATCGAAACCGGCTACGGCCCGAACTATCCGAACCTGACGCCCGACGGCGACTACCTGCTGATCGCGTCCGGCGGGACGACCAACATGCCCCCGGATCCCGACGATCCGGAGGATCACGCCATCTTCCGCGTCGATGCCGATCCCGACAGCGACACCTTCGGGCAAGTCACGGACACGATCGAGACGGGCTACGTCGGACCATGTGATATGACGGTGGGCCCCGACGGGGAGTATGCTTACGTCGTTGACGTGGCCGACGAGACGATCCGCGTCCTCTCGGTCGATCCTTTCGAGAACGCCGCGCTCGTCGACGCCGGCGAGCCGGTCAACGAGGGCAACGTGTTGCCGTTCATGTGCACGGCGTCGTTCGACGGCGAATATCTGCTCATCGAGAACGGCGAGGGCCAGCTCGGCCAGGACCCAGAGATCGAGCGGGTGGGATCCGAGAGCATCTGGGATATCTCGGACCCGGAGAACCCGGAGGAACTCGTCAAGATCACTGGGGAGGATGGACTCCCCGGCGCGCCGATCACGAGCGAGATCGATCCGGACAGCGAAGCTGCGTACCTGTTCACGCCTGGATCCGGAGTGACCATCCTCGACCTCGAAGACCAGGAGATCACGGACACCCTCGATATCGGCGGTGTCGCGATCGGCGGGGCGTGGGGTCCGAACCGAGAGAAGCTCTATGCGCCCGTTCAGGACGCTAACCACGTTGCGGTTATCGAACACGAAAGCCGATCGGTCATCGACACGGTCGAAGCGGGCGAGGCCCCGACCGGCGCGGCCGCGGGCACGGTGCGGCCCGACGAGGATACGCTCTCCAGTATACAGGGTTCGCTCGCGAACCTCGGAATCACCTTCGGCGACATGGAAGCCACTTATTGCTGGGACGATTATTGCTACTGCTGGTAAGGGGTCTACCATCACCTCATGAACAACGGATGGCACTCGACCCGCCGGGCACTCCTCAAGGCGGCCGCCACTGCGGGGGCCGCCGGAAGCGCTGGCTGCGTGAACGTCACGACGCCGGCCGATCGCGTCCGAGCGACGTCGCCGGGAAACGTCGAAT
>CAYSMB010000073.1:0-8527 GCA_964432005.1 uncultured Halobacteriales archaeon | reverse complement strand
AAGTCTTCGATGCCGTCGGAGAGGGGGAGAACGTCGGCGAACGCGGCGAGGACGACCCCGAGGGCATGGCCCTGTACGAAGCCGGCGAGCGGTTGCGTCCGTCCGACCTCGGGCTCCTGAAATCGGTCGGCTGGACGTCGGTCACGGTGGCCGATCCGCCGCGGGTCGCCGTGATCCCCACTGGCGAAGAGCTGGTCCAATCCGAGCCGGACCCGGGCGAGATCATCGAGACAAACGGGCTCACGGTCTCGCGACTGGTCGAGCGCTGGGGCGGCCTGGCGAGCTATCGCGATATCTGTCCGGACGACACGGACGCCCTCGGGCGGGCGATCGCCGACGATCTCGATCACGATCTCGTGGTGACGACGGGCGGGTCGTCCGTCGGCGAACGTGATCTCGTTGCTGAAGTGGTCGACGAGCTCGGCGACGTCTTCGTCCATGGCGTCGCACTGAAACCGGGACACCCGGTCGCGCTCGGGGCCATCGACGGGACGCCGGTGATCATGTTGCCGGGATATCCGGTCGCATGTATCGTCAATGCGGTCCAGTTCCTCCGTCCGGCGATCGCCTGGCGGATGGGCACCGAACCGGCCCCGGTCGCGACTACCGCCGGGGAGCTCGAGGGGAAACTCCGGAGCGAGGCTGGCCACCGAACCTTCGCCCGGGTCGCCGTCGATCGGACGGACGATCCCGTAACGGCGACGCCGGTCCGGGCGAGCGGGGCCGGCGTGCTCTCGAGCGTCACGGAGGCGGACGGCTGGGTCGAGGTCCCGGAAGCCCGTGAGGGGTACGCGGCGGGCGAGACGGTCGAAGTGCAGTTCTGGGAGGACGTTCGATGAGCCAGCGACGCGAGTTTCGGGAACTCGTTTCGCCCGAGCGCGCCCGGTCGGTCATCGACGGACTCGAGATCGACCCGGGAACGGAAACGGTGCCGATCGCGTCGGCGGAGGGCCGGGCGCTCGCCGAGCGCGTCGACGCGACCGTCGACGTCCCCGGATTCGATCGCGCCTCGATGGACGGGTACGCGGTGCGGGCCGCCGACACGTTCGGGGCCGACGAGCGGGACCCGGCACGCCTCGAAGTCATCGGCGCCGTCCACGCGGGGGAGGAACCGACGGTGACCGTCGATGCCGGCACGGCCGCCGAGATCTCGACAGGGGCGGTGTTGCCCCCGGGCGCCGATGCGGTCGTCATGGTCGAGCGGACGCGGGAACACGAGGGTGCGGTCGCGGTCGAGACGGGCCTGGCCCCCGGGGACAACGTCATGGCGGCCGGCGCGGACATCGGCGCAGGCCGTCGGCTGCTCGGCGTCGGACGGACGCTCACGACACGGGACGTCGCCGTTCTGGCCGCGACCGGTCGGGAAGCCATCCGTGTCCAGCGACACCCGTGGGTGGGGATCGTATCGACCGGCGACGAACTCGTCCGACCGGGCGAGCCCCTCGATCACGCCCGGGGCCAGATCTATGACGTGAACAGTCACACCCTTGCCGCCGCTGTCCGGGATGCGGGCGGGGAACCGCGGATCTACCCCCATGTCGGCGACGATTACGACCGGATGGAGTCGATGCTCGAACGTGCCAGCGAGGAGTGTGACCTGATCCTCTCGTCGGGATCGACGAGCGCCTCCGCGGTCGACGTGATCTACCGGGTGATCGAGGAGACGGGGGAGCTGTTGCTCCATGGCGTGGCCATCAAGCCCGGGAAACCGACGCTGGTGGGCATTATGGGCGACGCGGCCTACGTCGGGCTGCCGGGCTATCCCGTTTCCGCGCTCATGGTGTTCCGTCGCCTCGTGGCCGATCGGATCCGGGCGGCAGCCGGGCGGGATCTCGAGACGTCGCCGACGCTGGCGGCCGAGATGCTCGCGGAGGAACGCTTCGGCGAGGGCCGCATGCGGTTGCTTCCCGTCGGCGTCGTTCGGAACAACGCCGGAAAGGCGCTGGCCTACCCCGTCGACAAGGGCAGCGGCGCTACCACGTCGCTGGCGGACGCGGACGGCGTGGTGGAAGTCCCCGCCGAAACCGATTACGTCGGCGCGGGCGAGGCCGTGACCGTCCACCTGTTCTCAGAGCACGTCCGACCGCCATCCGTCCTGGCCGCCGGGGAGGACGATCCGACGTTCGCCGACGCCCTCGATCGGGCCGCCGAGTCCCGCTTCCTCCCGGTCGGGTCCCGGGAGGGGCGTCGCCGATTCGACCGGGGGATCCCGGATCTCGTCGTCCGCGCGGACGACCGGGAGCCGTCCGACGGGACGCTCGTGGCGGAGTGGCAGCGCAGTTGGGGCCTGCTTGTCCCCGAAGGGAACCCGACGGGTATCGACGACCTGGGGGATCTGGTCGATGCGAACGTCCGCTTCGCGAACCTCGAGGGCACGGCGCTCCGGACCGCGCTCGACGATCGCCTCGCCGACCTCGCGGCCGAACGCGATACCGACCGGGACACGCTGACAACGGACATCCGCCGCTACGGTCTCGCCCGGCGGGGCATCGAGAGTGCAGCCCGGCAGGTGGCGCGGGGAACGGCCGACGCTGGCCTGGGGCTTCGGTCACACGCCGAGACGCTCGATCTCGCGTTCCGTCCGCTCGGCGAACAAACCGTGCGCGTCTACGTCGCGTCCGATCGGCGAGAGAAACCGGCCGTGGTCGATCTCCTCGACGTCCTGTCGGACTGATCGTCAGGCGAACAGCTCGCCGACGTGACTGACCCGGTCGTTGGCGCGGACGCAGACCCCGTATTCGGCGGGATCGGCTCGCGCTACGTGGATTCCATCGAGCCCGGCGTTCCAGGCCGCCCCGACGTCCGCGGCCGTATCACCGACCAGCGCCCCGGCTTGAGTCGGGGCGGTTCCCAGTTCCCCGAGGGCATGCTCGACGGGGCCAGGATCGGGTTTCCAGCCGATGTCGTCGTGACAACAGATCACGGTGTCGAACCAATCCCCGATGTCGAGCGCGTCGAGGACGGGCCTGGTGATCTCGGGCTGGCAGTGCGTGACGAGCCCGACCGGACAGTCCAGCGACCCGATATCGGCGGCGTCCTCATACAGGAAGGTGGCCTCGATCCGTTCGGCAGGGTCCTCGTTCCGGTGGAAGGCCGCCCAAAAGCGGGCCGGATCAACGCCCCATTGCCGGAGTCGGCGCTCGGGCGGCGCCCCGATCGCCCGCCAGAGCGTCAACGCCTGTCGCTCCGAGAAGCGATAGCCGATGTCCGCGCCGACGGCATCGACCACGTCCGTGATGTATCCGGGGTCGACGTCGACGAGGGTGCCGTCGAGGTCGAACAGCCAGAAGTCGTACCCGGCTGTCATGGACGGTCCGGCCATAGGAAACGATCGCGGATGAAGGTTGCGTCCACTACGAGGATTCCCCGTCCGAGCGCATGACATCGGTGGGTGGCATCGCCCCCTCCTCCGCCTGGACCTCGCCCGTCGGGAACTCGGGATCGAACAGCGAGAGCGCAGTCTGGATCGTATCCCAGTCGTCGTTCTCGGCGGCCTCGCGGAGGCTTTTGGTAGGGGCGGCCATCAGTTGACCGACGAGCGCGTCCGCGAGGTCCTCGAGGACGGCCAGCTCGGCCGGATCGATGTCACGCTCCTCGGCGAGTTTTGCGCTGGCTTCCGCGAGTTCCCGGTCCTTGATCCGTTCGGCCTGCTCGTACATCGTCGCGATCACGTGATCGGCCTGACGCCGTTTGAGCTGGGCATTAAGGCGTTCGCGTTCGGCCTCGATGATCGCCTCGGCGTCCTCGAGTGCTGCGGCACGGGCCGTCGATGTCGACTCGGTGACCGCCTCGAGGTCGTCGATATCCACGCGGTCGATCCCCGCTACCGTCCCTACGCCCGGCGCAACGTCCCTTGGTTGAGCCACGTCCACGAAGAAGAGCGGTTCGGCGTCGTCAACGTCCTCGCGCGTGACGAGGGGCGACGGGCTCGCGGTGGCCGTGATCGCGACGTCTACGTCCCGGAATGTCCCCGCCAACCCGTCGATCCCTCGCGCTCGGGCGGGGCGGGGGAGGTCGGCGGCCAGTGCCCGAGCCCGATCGGGCGACCGATTGAGGATGACCAGTCGCGCGACGTCATGATCGTGACACGCGTGCGCGATTCGCTCGCCCATCTCGCCGGCGCCGAGCACTGCGACATCCGCGCTCTCGAGATCCACCCGATCGGCGGCCATCTCGACGGCCGCCCGGCTGATCGATCGGGTCCCCTCGTTGATCGACGTCTCCGTCCGTACGCGCTTTCCGACTTGCAGTGCCTTTTCGGTCACTTCGCCGAGCAACCGATCGAGGGCGTTCCGTTCGTCGGCGAGTTCGCGCGCACGTCCGAGTTGGCCGAGAACCTCGTCGTCGTCGACGATCATCGACTCGACGCCGGCCGCTACCCGGAAGAGATGTTCGATCGCTCCATCGTGATCGAAGACCTCGACCGACCCTGATGGAATATGTGCAAGCCATTCGTCCAAGCGAGCGCGCCCAGCCTCGGCCGATGGGGCGACGACATAGCGTTCCGCGCGGTTGCACGTCTGGAGGACGAGGGCCGCCGTCACCTCATCGTGGGCCAGCAGCGAGTCAAGGGCCTCCCCGGGGGCGTCGGCGCTGACCGCCTCGATGGTGGCCACGTCCGCCCGGCGGTGAGATACGCTCGCCGCGGTAATCACGCCCGCAATCGCTCCGGACCGCTCTCCTTCGTTCACGTCGATCAGTTATCGGATGGTCCCCGTGGGCCTTCTAAAGGGTTCCGGAGTCACGGATCCGTCGCCGCGACGCCCGTAACGTCGTATCCCGCCGCTTCGAGGTCGTCGATGAGCCCGTCCTGATCGATCGCCGACTCGTAGTACATCACGATGTCGAAGGTCCCCGCCCGTAGCAGGTGCTGGCACTCCCACACGAACCCGTCGTCCGCGAGACGCAACCCCTGGTGCTGGTTCGAGGAGAACTCCGGATCGTCGTTACCCGAGTACACGTACCAGTCGGTCACGCCGGCGTGGTCGGCGACGATATCACCGATTTCGAGGGTCTCGTCGTCGACGGAGAGTTCCTCGTCGCCGTCGTAGGCGGTGTGGACGATCACGCCGTTGAGTTCGATGTCCCCGGGGGCCAACAGCGCGCGCACCTCGCGGATCAGCTTCTCGTTGTTTGGCTCGGTCACAGTAGTCACTCCGGGGAGGTTGGCCTCGTCGTTGGGAAACGAACTACCCGGAGTTACAGCCGGACGAGGTTCTTCGCGCGCGGACCCTTGTCGGCCTGCACGATCTCGAACTCGACCTCTTGGCCTTCTTCGAGATCAGGACCGCCGACGTCCTCCATGTGGAAGAAGACGTCCTCCTCCGAGTCCTCGGTGTCGATGAATCCGTAACCGCCGGTATCGTTGAAGAAATCAACCGTACCTTTCGCCATTGCAAGCGGGACGTCACACCGGATGCATAAAAAGTTGCGCAAACGCATCACGTCGTCGAACATGTCGATCGATCCGGACCACGTACCAAGACTGATATGCGCCGGGGCCCACTTTCCCGATAGATGCTGCGGGCGCTGCGACGGGTGTTGGTCGACGTCTACGAGCGATCGCTCGAGCGGGAAATCTCGAATCCGCCCCGCCACGTCGCCGTGATCCAGGACGGCAACCGGCGATTCGCGCGCCAACAGGGGCGGAAAGCGACGGCCGGCCACCGGGCCGGGGCGGACACGACCGAACAGGTATTGCGATGGTGTCGCGACCTCGGGGTCGAGGAGCTGACCCTGTATGCATTCTCGACGGAAAACTTTCGTCGGCCTCCCGAGGAACGCCGGGAGATCTTCGATCTCATCGCGGACAAACTGAACGAATTGGCCGATACCGAGGACGTCCACCGGGACGAGTTGCGCATCCGCGCGATCGGCGATCTCGATCGCCTCCCGGATCGGGTCCAGGAAGCGATCGATTACGCCGAGTCCCGCACTGCCGACTACGACGAACTCATTCTCAACGTCGCGCTTGCGTACGGCGGACGGACCGAGCTATTGACGGCCGCCCGGGATGTCGCCCGATCGGTCCGGACCGGGGAGCTTGCGCCCGACGACGTCGATCTCGCGGAGATCGAGCGTCGGTTGTACGACGCCGACGTGCGTGACGTCGATCTGATCGTTCGGACCGGGGGTGACGAACGAACGAGCAACTTCCTGCCCTGGTACGCCAACGGCAACGAGGCGGCAGTGTACTTCTGTACCCCCTACTGGCCCGAGTTTTCGCGCCGTGACTTCCTCCGTGCGTTGCGCACGTACGAATATCGTCAACAGTCGTGGCGGCGCTCGCGGGCCCAACGGGCGGCCGCGCTCCTTCGAGCCTTCGGGGAGCGCGAACTCCCCAGAGCGCGTTCGATCCTGAGCACGGTCCGGGATGGCGGAACCGATCCCGTCGAGCCTAAGGGCGATCCCGCCGATTGAGTCACCGGCCGAACCGACGGCTCCGACGTTTGTATGACAGGAGTGCCCGGAGATAATCCCGGTAACGGAAGTTCTGCCAGTTGACGTCTGTGAAGTACAGCTCCGAGTAGACGGACTGCCATATCATGAAATCCGAGAGCCGTTCGGCACCGGTCTTGATGACGAGATCGGGTTCGGCCGCAAAAACGAGCCGTTCCTCGATGTGCTCGGCTTCGATCTCGTGGGGCGCGAGCCGATCCGCCGAGACCTCATCGGCGAGGCCCCGCACCGCGCCCGCGAACTCGCGTTTGCCCCCGAGCCCGATGCCGACCTGAATCGGGGCGTCGGCCGGTTCGAGCGCATTGGGATCCCGGATCGCCATCGGGCGGGGCGGGTCGAGATCCTCGAACGCCCGCCGGAGCGCGGAGACGACATCGGGATCCAGCACGCTCACGTAGACGGTGATCCGATCCGCCCCGTATTCGAGCGTCCATTCGAGGAAGGATTCGAGGGTACGGTAGGCGTCCGGACCGAGCAGATCCCGCTCCGTGATGATCAGGGCGACGTGTTCGGGTAACTCGCCGTCCCCTCGGCGCACTCGATAGGCCAGGTAGCGGTCGTAAAGGCCCACGGGAGCGATGGGTCACTCGCGGCCTTGAATGTCCCGGAGCCTCTGAGGTTCGGGACCATTAAGTACGGTTCGGCGGAACGCCCCTTCGTGACGTCTCCGGTCAGTCGGGCGGGGGCATTGGCAGTGATCGGCGCACTGTCGGTGCTCGCACCGATGATCGGCGCGGGCACGGCGTTGCTTTTCGCCGTGATCGGCCTGGCCGCATTGCTCACGCCCGAGGATACCCGGCTCTTCAAGCGGCTCGCGGATCCGCACGACCGGAAATCGGGGCGGTTGCGCACGCTGGGGGGGTTCGTCCTCGCGATCGCGGTGCTTGCGGTGCTTGGCACCGTCGACGCCTTCGGGCTCTCGGCAGTCGTCTTTGCGATGGCCGTACTGCTGGTGACCTTCGGTCAAGCTGGCGAGGTGGCCGTTCGCTCGCGGGGAGCGACCCCCTTTGCCTCGATGCTCGGCTTTCTCGCCGCCGGGATCCTCGGGGGGCTGTCCGGCTACGGAATTTTCTATCTGCTTCCGCCCGTCGATCCGGCCGAGCCGCCGGCGCTTGCCCTCTTTCTCGTGGTGGTCGGCGTGATCGCCGCCGGGCTGTATCGGTCCGAATTGATGCGGGAGGACCCGATCGAGATCGTCGGGGTAGGCCTGCTCCTGTGGTTTTTCGCCGGCATTGGCGTGGCCGTCGATGCGACGGTCGTTCTCGTTGCCGTCCTAGTGACCCTGGCGCTAGGATTGGTCGCCTTCCGCACCGGAACCGTGACCGTCGCGGGAATGCTCAGTGGCACGCTCCTGGCGCTGGTCACCTTCGTCGTCGGCGGCTTCGGCTGGTTCGCGATGCTCGCGGCCTTCTTCGTCGTCGGCGGGCTCTCGACGAAGTATCGATACGAAGAGAAGGTCGACCGTGGCGTCGCCGAATCCGACGAAGGCCGTCGCGGAACCGCCAACGTTCTGAGCAACGGGCTCGTGCCGCTCCTGTTAGTCGTGGGGTGGGCGGCGACGAGTGCGATTGCCGGTTTTGAGGGGCGCGAACCGTTCGGGACCGGATTTCTGCTCGCCTTCGGGGGCGGCGTGGCGACCGCGATCGCGGATACCCTCTCGAGCGAAATCGGTTCGCTGCAGGATAACCCTCGGTTGATCACATCGTTCGAACCCGTACCAGTTGGAACGGACGGAGCGATTACCTCCATCGGAAGCGTCGCCGGTGCTAGCGGCTCGTTCCTAATCGCCGTCATGGCATTCGTCCTCTTTGCCGAGATCGGCGTGTTGGGCGCCACCCTGGTGTTCGTTGCGGGTGTCGGCGGGATGTTTGCCGATAGTCTTCTCGGCGCAACGCTCGAAGGGGAGTTGCTCGCGAACGATGGCGTCAATCTCCTCGCCACCGCCATCGGCGCAATGCTCGGTGGCGGCATCTTCTTGCTCGTGACCGGATTTAGCATTTGATCATTCCATTGAGTCATTGCCCGCAGAACCGCCCATTCAGTCAAATGCGGGGATTTCGGGCCTTTC
>CAYSMB010000072.1:0-8561 GCA_964432005.1 uncultured Halobacteriales archaeon | reverse complement strand
GCTCGAGGCGGCGGTCGAGGCTTCCGCTCCGACGAACGACGCGGGGGGCGTGCCGATTACCGACGTCGAAGTCCCCGGCGAGTGACGCTGCGGGGACCCCCGGCGGAACGGTCAATCGACGCGCGTCGGGGGTTCGGGGTGATCAACCTCGACAAACCACCGGGACCCAGCTCCCACCAGGTCGTCTCGTGGGTGAAGGATCTCCTCGACGTCGACCGGGCGGCCCACGCGGGGACGCTCGATCCGGCGGTCACCGGGTGTTTGCCGATCCTCGTCGGCGAGGGGACGCGGATCGCCCAGGCGCTGCTGATCGGGCCGAAACGCTACGTCGCGGTACTCGAAGTCCACGATCGTGTGCCCGATGCGCTCGAATCGGTGCTCGAAACCTTCGAGGGGGAGATCTACCAGCGCCCGCCGCGGAAGAGCGCCGTCGCCCGTCGGCTCCGGACGCGAACGGTGTATCACCTCGAGGCCCTCGAGACCCATGAACGCCGGGTGCTGCTCGATATCGAATGCGAGAGTGGCACCTACATCCGCAAGCTCTGTCACGACCTGGGATTGGCGCTTGGCGTCGGCGCGCACATGGGCGAGCTCCGCCGGACAGCCACAACACCGTTCGACGACACGACGCTGGTGACGATGCACGATCTCGCTGATGCCGTCGCGTTTGCGGCCGATGGTGACAAGGGGCCGTTATCGAGCGTTCTCGAACCGGCGGAACGCGGGCTCGCGCACATCCCCGAGGTTACGATCGCCCCGAGCGCGGCCGAGGCGGTCGCCGACGGCGCACCCGGCTACGCGCCCGGAGTGATCGAAGCCGAACCAGCGGACCAGGGGGACCTCGTCGTCGGTGCGACGCCGGACGGTGCCGCCGTTTGTCTCGGTCGAT
Organism: uncultured Halobacteriales archaeon; assembly: GCA_964432005.1. Lineage (GTDB taxonomy): Archaea > Halobacteriota > Halobacteria > Halobacteriales > SKNY01 > SKNY01. Next base: position 7,672 of record CAYSMB010000072.1, on the reverse strand, counting down.
TCGTCGGGGATCCGGGGGCCGACGAGGGGGAGGTGGTGTCGCTCGAGCGGGTGCTCGTCGGCGACGGGTCGGATCAAAGCGCTTAATCCCGCCTCCGTCGTCGAACGGAGTACGGGGCCGTGGGGTAGTGGTATCCTCGGCGCATGGGGTGCGTCGGACCCGAGTTCAACTCTCGGCGGCCCCACTCGATTTCGGGACCAATATTATCCCCCAGCCACGGATCTGAGCAGTCATGTCGACTGTGCTGACGATCGGTGGCTCGCGATTCATCGGCCGCCACACCGTCGAGGCGTTGCTCGAGGCGGGTCACCAGGTGACCCTGTTTAACCGCGGAAATCGCCCCGACCCCTTCGATGACCACGATCGGACCGCGCACGTGACCGGCGACCGGCAGGATACGGCAGCGCTGGCGGATGCGGCGAGGAGCGTCGATCCCGACATCGTCGTCGATTGCGTCGCGTACGCGCCGGATGAAGTGGAAGCCGCGGTCGAGGTTTTCGCGGATGTCGACGCCTACGTCTTCGTCTCCAGCGTCGCGGCCTACGTCGACGACCCGATCGTAAAATACGAGGGAGAAACCCCGCTGGAACCGTGTACCCCGGAACAGGCCACCGACGATTCCTGGGCCACGTATGGCCCGCGGAAGGCCGAATGCGACCGGGTGATCGCCGATGCCGGCGACGAGGGCATCGCGGCGACAAGCGTCCGCCCATCGATGGTCTACGGGCCGTACGACTACACGCCGAACATGGCCTACTGGATCGGCCGGATCGCTACGCAGGATCGGATCATCGTGCCCGGCGACGGCGCGTACGTCCCCCATCGCACGTACGTCGAGAACGTCGCCACCGCGATTCTGACCGTCGCCGAACACGGGGAGCCGGGGGCGGCGTACAACGTCGCGGACCGACAGCCACAGTCGCTTGGCCAGACCGTCGAGTCCATCCGCGCAGCCCTCGATACGGGGTGTGAATTCGTCTATGCCGGGCCCCGGGAGCTCGCGAAGGAGGACCTCTCTGTCGAGGACTTTCCGTACTACCGGCAACGGCCGCCATTCGTGCTCTCGACGGAGAAGCTGCGGGCGTTGGGGTGGGACCCGATCGACGTGTCAGAGGCCATCGCGCGAACCGTCGAGCACGTGACGCCGACGGATGGCGTGCCGGACGGGGTCGGGCCGTCGGTCGAAGCTGAGCAACGACTCGCCGCCGTCCTTGCCGACGGACCTACTGATCGATAACTCCGGGGTTCGTGATCGCGCCGTCGCTGGCCGAGCCGAAGGCAGCACCGTATTTCGCGAGGACGCCGTTGGTGTAGCGCGGGTCGTCCGGTTCCCACGCCTCCCGCCGGGCCTCGAGCTCGTCCGCCGGCACATCGACGTCCAGCGTCCGCGTCCCGACGTCGATGACCACATGGTCGCCGTCCTCGAGGAGGCCGAGCGGCCCGCCCACGGCCGCCTCCGGCGCCACGTGCCCGATGGAGAAGCCCCGGGTCGCCCCCGAAAATCGACCGTCAGTGATCAGGGCGACGTCCTCCGCGTGCCCCTGGCCGGCGACCGCCGAGGTGACACCGAGCATCTCTCGCATCCCCGGCCCCCCGCGGGGGCCTTCGTTGCGGATGATCAGCACGTCGCCGGTCTCGACCTGCCCCTCCTGCACGTAGGCCATCGCCTCCTCCTCGCGCTCGAAGACCCGGGCCGGTCCTTCGTGGCGGAGATCGTCCTCGCCGGTGATCTTGAGCACGGCCCCGTCCGGTGCGAGCGATCCCGTGAGGACGCGAATCGCGCCCTGCTCGTTTTTCGGTGCCTCCACGGGATAGAGAAAGTCTACGTCGAGTTCGCCGACGGCGGGTGGATCGATCCGGTCCAGCCCCTCCGCCATGGTTTCGCCCGTGACAGTCAGGGCATCGCCGAGGAGGAGATCGGCCTCCAATAACGCGTTCAGGACGACCGGGACGCCGCCCACCTCGTGGAGGTCGTTCATCACCCGCTCGCCGCCCGGTTGGAAGTCCGCGATCTTCGGGGTGCGTCGGCTGATCTCGTCGAAATCCTCGATGTCGACATCGATGCCGGCCTCGGCCGCGAGGGCCAGCAAATGCAGGACGCCGTTGGTCGACCCGCCGATCGCCACCTGGAGCGCGATGGCGTTCTCGAAGGATGCTCGGGAGAGGAAATCCGATGGGCGACGGCGTGCCTCGACGGCTTCGACGGCCAGCTCGCCGGCCCCGCGGGCCACGTCATACCGCGTCTCGTCCTCCGCGGGCGGGCTCGCGCTGCCCAGCGGAGCGAATCCAAGCGCCTCGCTGATCGAGGCCATCGTGTTGGCCGTAAACATCCCGCCGCACGATCCCGCACCGGGACAGGCGTGTCGTTCCATCGCGTCGAATTCCTCCTCGCTCATTGCACCCTCGGCGACCGCCCCGACCCCCTCGAAGACGTTTTGGATCGTGATCTCGCGGCCCTCGTGCTCGCCAGGCATGATCGAACCGCCATAGAGGAAGACGCTCGGCAGATCCGTCCGAATCGCGGCCATCATCATCCCGGGAAGGTTCTTGTCGCACCCGGCCAAGGTCACGAGGCCGTCCAACCGTTCCCCGAAGGCGACGAGCTCGACGCTGTCGGCGATCATCTCGCGGGAAATCAGCGACGCCTTCATCCCCTCGGTTCCCATCGAGATGGCGTCCGAGATGGTGATGGTGCCGAATTCGATCGGCATCCCGCCAGCGGCATCGGTACCCTCCCTGGCCTCGGCCGCGACGTCGTCCAGATGGACGTTACACGGGGTAATGTCCGCCGCTGGATTCGCGATCCCGATCATCGGGGAGGATAGGTCCTCGTCGTCATACCCCATCGCCCGGAACATCGCCCGGTGTGGAGCCCGTTCGGACCCGACCGTCACCTCGTGGGACGGCAGGTCCGCGTCCTTTTCGATCTGCTGTGCCATACGGCCGCTCTATCGCCACACCACTAAACGTGTGCGGGCTGAGTTCCGTGGCCGAGAAGGGGAGCTCTGTCCGACCGGGGCGTTATCCGGGTTGCCATTCGCATGCGTCGCCCACCGCCAGCTCCGTCTCGTCGACGTGGGTCTGTAGACAGGCGAAGTTGCAGAAGAACATCGGATCGCCACACGCATTATCGCAGTCGCGGACACAGATCGGGTCGTGCTCGAATATTTCCGACCCACAGTACCGACACCGCTGAGTCGATTTCGGTGATTGAATCGTGAGCGTCATGGCTGGTGTGGTTGGTCGGGGTATGCGAGGATATCACTTGTGCCGGCATAAAGTTGCCCACGTCGGGCCCATTATTCCCCTGAAGGCCGTGTAGAACCATCCCACCGTCCCTCATCCAGTGGGAATTAAGAACGGCTCGACCGTAGTTCCGACTGGTATGTCCGTAGTCGAATACGACGGCCTGAGCTTCGAGCGTCTCGGTCACGCCAGTGTTCGGATCGAGACGCAAGACGGCACCGTCATCTACATCGACCCCTGGTCGGAGGTCTACGACGGATCGCCTGGTGATGGCGACATCGTCCTGGTCACGCACGACGACTTCGACCACTACGATCCTGACGCCATCGAAGCGGTGGCGGCGCCCGACGCGACGATCGCGATCTACGAAGATGTCGACACGTCCGATCTGGATCGCGAGGTCCAATCATTGGCCCACGAAGGTGCCGCCTCCGTCGATGGCATCGACATCGAGACCGTACCGGCGTACAACGATCCCGAGGGAGACCACGTCGACGAGGACGGCAATCCGTTCCACGCTGAAGGCGAGGTGATCGCGCTGTTGCTGACAATCTCGGGGACGACCGTGTTTTTCCCATGCGATACGGATTTCCTGCCCCATCACGAGAATATCCGCGCCGACGTGTTTCTCCCGCCCATCGGCGGTCACTTCACGATGGATCGGCACGAAGCGGCCGAGTTTACCGCGAGCGTCGACCCCGATCTCGTCCTCCCGTTGCACTACGACACCTTCGAGCCGATCGAAACCGACGCGGAGGCGTTCGTCGAAGACGTCGAGGACGACGGGATCGAAGTGGAACTCTTCTAGTCCGACCGCCGGGGACTCCCCGGCGCGAGCGCGTCGTCGTAGAGCGTGACGAACAGTTCCTCGATCTCGTCGGCGGTGGGTTTGCGCGGATTGTTCGCGGGGGATCCCGAGTCGATGGCGTCTTCGGTCATCTCCGGAACGATCTGGAGGTAGGCCTCGCGTTCGGGCACGTCGCCGTACGTATCCAGATAAGACGCCAAATCGACATCCGTGCAGAGCTCCATCACGGCGTCGCCGGCTGCCCGAGCCGCCTCCCGATCGGATGTTCCGGGATCCGCAGCGCCGAGCAGCCGGGCGATTTCGGCGTACTCCTCGGGTGCCGCCATCGCGGAGAAGTCGATAACGTACGGCAACAGCAGCGCGTTGGCCAGCCCATGGGGGACGTGGATCTGTGCGCCGAGCGGGCGGGCCATCCCGTGCACGAGGGCGACCGAGGAATTCGTAAACGCCTGCCCGGCCTGCAACTGGCCGATCATCATGTCGGTGCGCGCGTCGATGTCGTCGCCGTTGGCCCAGGCGGTCCGAAGCGACCGGTCGATCCGGCGGATCGCGGCCCGCGCGAAATCCCGCGGTACGCTGTAGGATTGGACGGAGACGAACGCCTCGATCGCGTGGGTGAGCGCGTCGATGCCGGTGAAGGCAGTGTGGCTCCGAGGTAACGACATCGTGAGTTCCGGATCCTCGATCGCGACATTCGGGACGACGTTTTTCGAGACGATCAGGAACTTCGTGGCGGTGTCGGTATCCGTCACGACGACCGACCGGGTCGCCTCGCTACCGGTTCCCGCAGTGGTATTCACGGCGATCATCGGCGGGGTCCGGTTCGGGACCCCTTCGTAGCCGGCCCGATCGACGCCGAACGATCGGATCGATCCCTCATTCCGGGCGAGGATGCCCACCCCTTTCGCGGCGTCGATGGAGGATCCGCCGCCGAGGGCGACCAGGACGTCACATCCCTCGTCGAGCCAGACCTGAAAAGCCGACTCGATATTGTCGACGGTGGGATCCGGCCGCACTTCGGCGAACGGGACCGTCCCGACACCGGCGTCGGCCAGCGTCTCGAGCAGTCGCTCGCCGTGGATGTCGAAGATCTCCTCGGTCGCCACGACGAGGGCTTTCTCCCCGTACGAGGCGGCATACTCCCCGACTTCGCCAACGGCCCCACGACCGAGCTCGACGACGGCGGGCGACACCACGGTACGCGTGCCGTGGGACGGCCCCGGATAATCGATCTCCATGGGCCAGAGCAGTCACATCGGCGTATTAGTACTTGTCCCGTGGCCGTTGCCGTGGATACTATAGGAGTCGCCACGAGAAATCCACCCATGAGCGAACCCACGGGTCGTGCCGACCTCCGGGATCCCAGAAACTTCATCGGCGGTGACTGGCGGTCGCCCGGTTCGGCGGACGGACAGGCGGTCACGAATCCTGCGACGGGCCAGACGCTCGCCGACGTGGCCTTCAGCGACGCGTCGGATATCGACGATGCCGTCGAGGCGGGACGGGCCGCGTTCGAGGACTGGCGCACCCGCCCCGTCGAGGAGCGCATCCAGCCGCTGTTCGAGCTCAAGGAGCTCCTCGAGGACCACCAGGACGAACTCGCGGAGTTGCTCGTCAGGGAGCACGGAAAAACGCTTGGCGAGGCCGAGGGTGAACTCCGGCGAGGGATCGAGAACGTGGAGGTCGCCTGCGGCATCCCGTCGATGATGCAGGCGGGAACGCTGGCCAACGCCGCCCCGGATATCGACGAGAGCGCGGTCCGGCGGCCGGTGGGCGTGTTCGCCGCGATCACTCCGTTTAACTTCCCGGGAATGATCCCGCTGTGGTTTATGCCGTATGCGGTCGCGACGGGCAACGCCTTCATTCTCAAACCGAGCGAGCGGACGCCCCTGGTCGCCGAGCGGATCGTCGAACTCGTCGAGCGGACCGACCTCCCGGAGGGGATCGTCCAGCTCGTCCACGGGGGTCCGGACACGGTCAACCGGCTGCTGGAACATCCGGGAATCGACGGCATCTCGTTTGTCGGCTCAACGCCGGTCGCCAAACACGTCTACGAGACCGCCGCGGCGGAAGGCAAGCGAGTCCAGGCACAAGGTGGCGCCAAGAATCACATCATCGTGACCGAAACCGCCGACCTCGCGTTCGCGGCCGAGCAGACGGTTTCGTCGACCTGCGCGTGCGCGGGCGAACGATGTCTCGCCAACGACGTGGTGGTCGTCGAGGAAGGGGTCTACGAGGAGTTCATCGAACTCGTGCTCGAGGAAGCCGAACGCCAGACGGTCGGGTACGGCCTCGACGAAGCGACGGACATCGGCGCGTTAATCACCCCGGAACACGAGCGATCGATCCGCAACGCGATCGAATCCGGGGTCCAGGAGGGCGCGGAGCTGATCCGAGACGGGCGGAACGTGACCGTCGAGTGCTTCGAAGACGGCAACTTCCTCGCGCCGTCGGTCTTCCGGGACGTGACGACCGACATGACCATCGCTCAGGAGGAGATCTTCGGTCCGGTCATGGAACTCATGCCGGCCTCGGATATCGACGAAGCGATCGAGATCATGAACGCGAGCCGGTTCGGCAACGCGGCCAGCCTCTTTACCGGGGATGGCGTCGACGCGCGGACGTTTCGCCACCACGCGGAGGTGGGCAACCTCGGCGTCAACGTCGGTACGGCCGCCCCGATGGCGTTCTTCCACTTCGGCGGGATGAAGGACTCCTTCTTCGGTGATCTGCACGCACAGGGCGAGGACATGATTCACTTCTATACCGACAAGGCGATCTACATCGAGCGCTGGGACACGTGAGATTGACCACGTACGGCAGTAGATTAGAGCCGGGCGCTGACCGACATCCATGAGCACCCCCGTGGAGATCAGGCCACCGGAGCAGCGGACGGAACTCGCTGGCGCGATTCGGGCCCACGGGCTCGCGTGGCGGGAGGCGTACCAGGGGATCCTCCCGGATGAGGTCATGGAACGGATCCCGACGCGGGCGAGCGAGGAATTGCTCGACGAGTGGTACGAGCGGGCTCGCGGAGACGATCGCGATTTCTTGCTGGCCGTCGACGACGAGGGGGTCGTCGAGGGGTACATTTTGGTGCGTTGGGGAGAAGGCACGAAAGAATTCGTCGGACCGAACGAAGCAGGTCTCAAGGAGATCTACGTGCATCCCGACTCGTGGGGCCGGGGGATCGGCACTGCACTGCTCGAACGAGCCCTCGCATCAATCCCAACCGATCTCGAGGCGATCGCCCTCGAGATGCTCGAGGGCAACGAGATCGGCGCCCGATTCTATCGGTCGCGAGGGTTTGACCGGGTCGGCCACAGCCGACACGAAGTCGCCGGCGAATCCTTCGAAACGGTGATCTACCGGCGGTCGCTATAGCGTCGGGCACCGGCTCAGCCCGGCCCGATACCGACCAATTGACCTTTTGGGGACCGCATGAAGATCGCCTCTGGCGTCGCAATGACGGCCCCGGATCCATCCACCGTCGATCGCCACCGTTCTTCGCCGGTCTCCCCGTCGAGGGCGATCAAGTCGGCGCCGCCATCGACGAGTACGACCTCGCCGGCGGCGGCGGGCGGGGATCCGTAGCCGGCAAAACCTTCGTAGGTCCAA
>CAYSMB010000071.1:0-8849 GCA_964432005.1 uncultured Halobacteriales archaeon | reverse complement strand
TCACCCTTGTGCTCCTCCGCGCCGCCGTATCCCTGGTAGACCGAGAAGAATCGCATGCCCGCCACGTGCATGTCATAGTGGTTGGCGAAGTATTCCCCGTAGCGCTCTCGGGCAAGCTTCGAAGCTTCATAGCCGGTATTCGCCGCGACCGGCATCCCCTCGGGGGATGGTTCTGTTCGACTCCCGTAGATCGATGACGTGGACGCGTAGACAACAGTATCACACCGGTCCTGGCGGGCCTGTTCGACCGTATTCACGAACCCCTCGACGTTCACCGCCGCGCCCCGACATGGATCATCCTCGTGCATCGCGTACGACGAGAGTGCCGCCAGGTGAAACACGACGTCGACGTCGGTCGGGAGGTCATCTTCCCGGACCGAGCGGTGCTCGAAACGAACCCCGTCGTTTAGGTTCGCCGCGGTGCCGAGATACTCGTCGTCGAGCGCGATGACGTCGTTGTCCTCGGAGAGATGATTGGCAAGATTCGACCCGATGAACCCCGCACCGCCGGTAATCAACACCCGCGCGTCCTGCATACCGGGGCGGTCGGTGTGGACTGATTTAGTTATCACGTACATCCGATCGACCGAATCGTGAAGCACGAGTCGGTGTCCGATGGGGTCCGGCACCGCCGTCCGCGATGACGAACGGAAACGGTTATCCGGCCCCCCGGTGTCGATACCCTCAGAGTATTGGATGAGGGCCGAAGACGACGCCAACCGGGCGGCCGCCATTTGCATGAACTGCGAGACGGCGTTGTCCGTTGAGATCCGTTCTTCCGGTGAGGTCATCCCGATCGGCACGGGGCAAGGGCCCGAATGTCCCTGTGGGGACGGCGAGTTCCGTGTGCTTTCCACGGACCCAGACGTGCTCTCACACGTTAGCGATCAGCCTTAGGGAGCGACTTCCGTTGTTTGCCGGGCTCGATGCCCCGTCCGCCGGGGGCATGTCATCGATGAGCGAACTCGATCAGATCGACCGGGGGATACTGCATATTCTCCAGGAGGATGCACGTAACCACGTGGCCTCGGAGCTCGCGGACGTGTTGAATATCGCGCCGAATACCGTTCGAAATCGCATCGAACGCATGGAGGCCGGTGGAGTCATTCAGGGCTACCATCCACTGATCGATTATGAGGCGGCGGGGTTCCAGCTTCACGTCGTCTTTATCTGCACGGTGCCGATTTCCGAGCGCGCCGACAAGGCCGAACAGGCGATGGCGGTCCCCGGCGTCATCGAAGTCACCGAGGTCCTTTCGGGGACCAACAATCTGACCGTCGAGGTCGTTGCCACCGACGGGGACGACATCACGCAGATCGCCGAGCGACTCGAGGGCGCCGGCGTCACCATCCAGGACGAACGGTTCCTCAAGAACGTGCGGGCCCAACCGTACAACCCCTTCGGCGCCGACATCGTTGGGGACGAGTGAGTTCGTTTCTCGATCCAGTTGCGGTAACGTTCAATCCCAGGTTTGCGGAGAAACGCAATATTATTGATATTGTTGCATTTCCCCGACAGGAGTCATGATGAGAAATAGCGGATTCCTAGACTTTTTGGCTGAAGAGGTCCGCTCATTAATTGCGATTGCCATTTTCGTCGTCGGCATAGCCGCCATTTCTGTTAGCATTTTTCGTCGGGAGCTGCCCGCTCCAACATATGCCGATGTGGCTAATCTGATTCTTGCCTACGTAGCCGTGACGTCACTCTACCTAGCCTGGCGGGAACTAATTAGAAAGACCCGCCCGAGCGTTACACTGGACTTTGCATACGAGTTCCCCGAAGAACGGATGATACTGAAATTGACCAACTCAGGTACAAACGTAGTGACACCAACCAATGTATGGTACGGCCGCGTGAAGCGAATGGGAGATAAATACAGTTTCACCAACACGGATATGAGCATTTTTCAAGAAGACGGCTTGGAGCCGGGTGAGACAGCGGAGATCGTGATCGGAGATGATGTGGCTATGCTGCGTGTCACGAACCTCAATATCTTGGATTGGAGGGGAGAGGGGGTATCGATCAGCCAGTTCCCCGTCGGTGAGACCCAAAACCGCAGTCATGTTGTCGCATCGGGGGGTCGCCTCCAGGTTAAGGTCCAAAAACTGTTTGACGCAGTGATGGAATCAGAAACCCAGTTAGGGATCAAGTATTCGGAAGAAGATCTTCGATCCACCGACATCAAAGATGTTCTGACAAAAGCAGATTGGCACCAAGATGGCGAAAAGGACGGGCCACCGATCGTCCTTTGATCGAAGTAGAAGGTACGGCCCTGCAGCGGAGGAAAGTAATTGCCGGGGAGACCTACAGTCGAATCGCCGGAGTATCGAGTGGCGCCAGTCGCTTTCCTTGTAGATCAGCCACTTCAAGCCAGGGGTGGGATTTGAACCCACGAACTCCCGATTACAAGTCGGGTGCTTGAACCGCCCAAGCTCCCCTGGCGCACGTGGAGCTTGTGCCCCCGGGGCATTGTCGCTATCGGTTTCAGGGATAGCAGGCAAACGATAAGACGGTCCGCCGGGATGGCGCAGATATGGCCGACGACCAGATCGGGACGTCCATGACGGAGGCCGAGGCGCTGTCAGGTCTGGCCGACGTCGGCCACGGCGTCTTGAGCCTTGCCGCCGACCGGGCCTACGGGGTGCCCATCTCGTATGCGCTCGACGCCGACGGTCCCCGGTTGGTCCTCGAATTCGTCAATATCGGCGAGAGCAAGAAACGGCGATTCTCGGAGGCCAGTCGGGAAGTCATCGTGACCGTCCTCGAGTTTGCCGATTCGGAGACGTGGGCGAGCGTCATCGTGACGGGGGCCCTTGAGGAGCTAGGTGCCACTCGACGGTGCGGGCCAACCCGCTTCGGTGGATCGCCTCGCCCATGATGAGCCTGAAGACGAACAGCCACAGGACGGGTTCGTCGAATCCGGAGAGTGCCAGACCCGGAGAAAACGCGAGGCCGATCAGCCCGACACTCGCCAGCCCCGTAAACCACGGCGCAACCGGTGTAGCGATCCACAGGACGATACAGAAGGCGGTGATGCCCAGCAGGGTCGCCTGGGTTCGGGCGAGCGGCGCGAACAGACCGATCGCGCCCCCGATGAAGATCGCAGCGCCGAGTACGCCCCAGCGCCGTTCCGTACCCGGCCCCACCGGTCGGTCCATCCTCGGGGGCTCGCTCCCACGGGAAGTTAATCCTTGAAGAAGATGCAGGCGGCTACGTCCCGCCGGTCCCGTTCGTGATGGACTTGCGGAGCGTCAGCCGGTAGGGGTCGTAGCCTCGTTCGCGATAGAATGCCTCAGCAGCCTCGTTGGCCGCGAGGATCTCGAGTCGAACGTGCTCGACGCCGCGGTCGGCGAGCAGGGATTCGGCTCGTTCGAGCAACCCCGTGCCGATCCCGTGCCCCCGGTAATCCTCCCGGACGAAGAGGTTGTGCACGATCCCGTCACGGCCGTCGTGGACGAACTGGTCGGCCCGCAACGCATAGGTCACGAACCCGACGATATCGTCCTCGGTCCGCGCGATCCGGATGCCGTCGAAGGTCATCCGCCCGGACAGCCAGGAGCGGGCATTGGCGGCGTTATCGTCCGCCCGGAGAGTCGTGCCGTAGCCCCGCTGATTTCGCACCAGCGCTTCCCAAAGTTCCACGATCCGGTCGAGCTCCGCCAGTCCCGGGGCCTCGATCGTCACCGCCGGGGGCAGATCGGACATCGCTCACCCGGCCGACGGCCGTTCCGGCCGGGTCCCGAGCGTGAGGTCCACGGCCGTTTCGCTTCCGTCGCGGCGGAGGCGGAAGGTAACGGTCTGATCCGGCGAGGTCTCCAGGGCCATGTAGGTCTGGAAGGCATCGACGTGCTCGATGGGCTCGCCGTCGACACCGATGATCACGTCTCCCCCGACGGGAACCTCGACCCCCTCCCGGATCACGGTCCGGTCGGTCCCATGAAGCACACCGTCGGCCGGCGATTCGGGTACGACGTCGTGGATGTAGACCCCGGTCGCATCAGCCAGGTCGTTTTCCTCGGCGATGCGTGGACCGACGTCGCGCATGCGGATCCCGACGTACGAGTGCTCGTAGGTGTTCCCCTCCGCTAGCACGGGCAGGACGCGGTTTGCGAGCAGCCCGGAGATCGCAAAGCCCACGTTCTCGGTCGCCCCCGCGAAGACGACCCCGATCACGTTGCCGGCGATATCCACGAGCGGGCCGCCGCTATTGCCGGGATTGACCGCCGCGTCGGTCTGGATCGCTGCCGGGATGCCGAACCCGCTCGGGCTCGGGAGGACCCGGTTCGTCCCGCTCACGATGCCCGTCGAGGCCGACCCACCGAAGCCAAATGGCGCCCCGAGAGCCATGACTTCCGTCCCAATCGGCGGGACCGTCTCCTCGAACGACAACCCGGGAACGTCGGGTGGTAGCGGGGCCTCGTCCACCACGGCCAGGTCGCTATGGACGTCCGTCCCGACGACCGAGGATTCGACCCACGTGCGATCCTGCAACCGGATCTCGACCTCGGGTGCGTCCGTGACCACGTGGCTATTGGTGACGATACCGATATCGTGCATCAGGAACCCGGAACCGCCGCGAGGGGCGACGGAGGACTGCGTACCGGCAACACGCAACTCCACGACGGCGGGCGACATGGCCTCGTAGAGCTCGATGAAGCGGCCGTCCTCGGGCGCCGATTGATCGTTCGTGCCCGGCGGCGCAACGGCCCCGCACCCCGCAGTCGCGGCGGTTCCGAGACCGGCAAGTCCACCGAGGAACCGGCGCCGTGACAGACTGAGATCGTCCGGCATGCTCGTGCGTGGGGCCCACGAGCGGGCCGGTCACCATGAGCGTGTCCCTTCAGGAGCGAAACGTTTAGTCGGCGCTTGTTGTACCTGGGCGGTATGACGTATACGAAGGTAAATTACGAATCCGTCGAGCCGGTCGCCGACGCGATGCACTTCCTCAGCGAACCGTTGGAGAGCGAACAGCTCGGCGTGACCGTCGTTCGATGCAAGCCAGGGTGGCGCGGACTCGAGCACGATCACACCGACAACCAGCACGAGGAGGTCTACGTGCTGATCGAGGGGGGTGCGGAGGTGCACGTCGACGGGGAGGTCGTCGCTATGGAACCCGGCGACGCCATCTGGATTCCCCCGGGCTCGACGCGCCAGATCGTCAACGGCGACGAGGAAAGCGCCTTCGTCCTCGTGAGCGCGCCCTCGACGATCGAACCGTCGCGACAGGACAACGGGTGGCTGCTCCAGGGCTTTATCGGCTAGACCGAGGAGGTTTTAGTCGCGCCGGGTCGCTGTCAAAGCACGCGTGTACGTCCGCCGGGTCCGTCGTGCCGTCGGTTCGCCCTCCAGCGGCGCGATCGCTGCGATCGCGATCATCCTCTTCGCTCAGCTGGTGCGGTTAGGGGTGTATCTCAACTCGATTGAGGTCGGGCTTGGGGCGTTTCACCTCTATCCGATCGTCTGGATTACCGTCGGGTGCTGGGTCATCTGGCACGCCAGGCCGGCGTCCAGTTCCGGGCGGCGCGAACTCGTCGCCGCCGCCATTGCGACGGCATACTTCCTCGTCCTTGCCGGGCTGGGCGGGATCATCTCGCCCGGGACCGCCCTGGCGGACACGAGTGCATCCGGCGGGCTCCGGATCACCGCGAGCGCACCACCCGGGTATGCGCCGGCCGTGTATTATCTAGGATCGGAAATCACGATATCCCTCATTCCCTACCGACTGGTGGGCTATGTGACCCTCGCATACCTCGTGTACGTCACGATCCTCGATACCTGGGCGGCCTCGGCTCCCGGCCTGCTCGGTGTCTTCGGCTGTATCGGCTGTAGTTGGCCCATCTTTGCGACCCTACTCGGTGGGACTGGCGGGGCCGCCAGCGCCGTGGCGAGCGCGATCTACCTCAATGCCTACCCCATCTCGACCGCGGCCTTCCTATTGGCGGTGGGGTTGCTCTACTGGCGACCATCCGAGGGCTGGGTGTCTTGGTGGCGAGCGGGCTCCTGAGAGGATGGACCGTAGGAAAATCACCTATCTCACCGATCCCAAATGATACGGACTGGGCTGATATCATAGGAGCATGTCCAACCGTCGTCATTGATCTTTTAATACACCAGACGAATTACATTCTTCAAGACTTATCTATCATGAAAAACAATACATTTGAGATCCGATCGTATGTGTCCGGCATCGAACACCATCCGCATTCTACATGTCGACGACGAGCCGGACTTTGCGGAGCTAACCGCCTCGTTCCTCGAACGTGAGGGCGACCGGTTCCAGGTGGAGACGGCGACGAGTGGCGACGAAGGGGTAGCGGTCCTCCGGGAGGCAGGCTTTGACTGCGTCGTATCGGATTACGATATGCCCGGGCAAAACGGGATCGAATTCCTCGGCCGCGTCCGCGAGCTTCACGGGGACCTCCCGTTTATCCTGTTTACCGGCAAGGGCAGCGAGGAGGTAGCGAGCGAGGCCATCTCGGCCGGGGTGAACGATTATCTCCAGAAACGCCCCGGCACCGAGCGCTTCGAGCTGCTTGCCAATCGCATCGAGAACGCGGTGCATCAGTGGTACGCGCAGCGAAATTACCGGGAACTCTTCGAGAAATCCGCCGTCGGGGTGGCGATCCTTGATCCGGAGACGGGCCTGTTTACTGACGTCAACGAGCGATTCGGCCAGATACTCGAACGTGACGTGTCGACGATCCTCGGGACACACCCAGGGGAACTCTCCGATGACGCATCCGCGTTCAGTCGCGAACGGGCCCATCAACTCCTCGACCGGACGATCGACGAGGGCGAACAGTCCTTCGAATGGCGTCACCGGACGGGCCGCGGCGAACCCGTTTGGGTCGAGGTCACGCTAAACCGGACCACGATCAACGGCCGAGATCGGATCCTAGGGATCGTTCGGGATATCACCGATCGCAAGGCCCACGAGCGTGAACTGGAACGGAGCGAACGGCGATACGAGGCGGTCTTCCACGACCCGAACATCCTCGTCGGGCTGATCGACACGGACGGGACGGTCCTCGACATCAACGAAACGGCGATGGAGTATATCGGGGCAGAGCTCGACGAAATCGTCGGCGTCCCGTTCCCGGAGACGCCCTGGTTCGATCACTCCGAACGCTTGCGAGCGGAGGTGCGCGGGTGGATCGATCGGGCGGCCGACGGGGAGTACGTCGAGTTCGAGGCCGAGCTCCGTCGACCCGACGGCGAGCCCTACGCCATCGAGGGCGTCTTCCGACCGGTGACCGACGACGACGGGGAGGTCGTCTCGTTGTTGATATCGGATCGAGATGTCAGCGAGCAGCAACGCCGTGAGCGCGAACTCGAGCGCACGAACGTGCTCCTATCGACGCTGTTCGAAGCCCTCCCCGTGGGGGTCCTCGCCGAAGACGCCTCGAGGAATGTCCTGGCGGTGAACGACCAGTTAGTCGAACCGTTCGATCTCCCCGGCGATTCCGAGACCGCGGTCGGGGCAGACTGCGCGGAGTTGGCCGAGACGGTAAGTCCCGTCTTCACCGATCCCGAGGGATTCGTCGAGCGGATCGAGGAGATCGTCGCGAGCGAGAAACCGACCGATCACGAGACCCTCGCGTTGGAGGACGGCAGGACGTTCTCGCGGAGTTACCGCCCGATCGAGCTCCGCGAGGGGCGGGGTCACCTCTGGGTGTATTGGGGCCCATCCGACCGGAACGGCTGAGTGGTGGTGGATGTCGATTCTCCCCGGATGTGGCTGGCGGTCGGTCGTCGTTAGAGACGACCTTAGGCGAACGTGTTCAGCGTCGCATCGACCGTATCGCGGCGATATCGATCGATCTCCGCACGATCCCACCCCAACGGCGAGATCACGCTTTCGGTCGCCCGTAACAGGAGGTCGGTGTAGAAGGCCACGTCGTACGTTTCGATGTCCTCGAAGGGCAGTCGGACCCGCTCGGGGCCGTCCGCATCGTCGTCGACGACTACGTACCGGACCGACTCGCCGGGGTGTTTGGTCACGCCCTCCCGTTCGCTGCGCTCCAGTGCCGCCACGTTTCGGGTCCGATGCCGGTATTCCTCCCGGGGCTTTGAGACCCGCTTTTTGATGAGCAACTCCATCGGATCGACGCCCCCGCGGCGCAGGGTCCGCACGTGTCGCTCGGCCCGGTCGACGACCGTTGTCGGATCCCGAGTGTCATCGAGCGTGTCGAGCAGGTCCTCCTGTGCGCTCGCGATGAAGGCGGGCGTGCTCCGCTGGCGGGCCTCGATTCCCCGGAGTTTGAACCCGCCGTCGGGCTTTTTCGCGACGTACTTCGTCAGCGTCCCGCGATCGCTGTTGCGCCTGGGGACGAACGTCACCCAGTCGTAGGTCGCCTCGTAATCGAGCTTGATGTCGACGTCCTCGCCGATTTCCTCGATCAACACGTCGAGATCCGCCCGGTCCTCGTCCGGCATCGGCGTCACCCAGATGCTGTCGATGATGCCGTGGACGACCCGCCAGCCGTTGGCCTCGAGGGTCTCTTTCGCCCGAAGGAAGATGTCGCGGGCGACGGCGTTGATCGCCTCGTGGCATTCGATCCGGCCGAACTTCGAGTTCCGGTAGCCCTGGTAGCCGAAACACGAGACCAGGACCCACTTGATCGCCCCCGAGATCGCCTTCTCGTCGCGGACGTCCTCGTCCTCACCGGCTTGTCGAATGGCTGCCTTCGCCTCCTCGCGGTTGTCCAGCAGCGGCCCCAGTACGTCCCCGATGAATCCCGGCTCGTCACAGACGTGATAGCCGATCCCCGGGATGTCCTCGCGGCCGGCGTGACAGTCACAGAGGATCGTGTCCGGGCTGATGTTGTACTCGCACATGATGTAGGGGT
>CAYSMB010000070.1:6605-9152 GCA_964432005.1 uncultured Halobacteriales archaeon | reverse complement strand
CTCGGCCAGATGGACAAACCCCAGGTCGAGGCCGTCGAGGGGCTCTCCCCGGCGATCTCGATCGACCAGAAAAACGCGGCGAACAACCCCCGCTCGACCGTGGGGACCGTCACCGAACTGCATGATTACCTCCGACTCCTGTATGCCCGGATCGGCACGCCACACTGTCCGGAATGTGGTCGCAAGGTCGGCGAGCAAAGCGCCCAGCACATGGTCGATCGGATCATGGAACTGTCGGAGGGGACCCGCGCGAAGATCGCGGCGCCGATCGTGCGTGACCAGAAGGGGGCCTTCGAAGATCTCTTCGACGATTTAGTGACGGAGGGATACAGCCGGGTCGAAGTCGACGGGGAGCCCGCGGATCTCACGGCGTCCCGGCCGGATCTCGACGAGAACTTCGATCACACGATCGACGTCGTCGTCGACCGGATCACGGTCCAGGCCGACGCCCGGAGCCGAATCGCCGACAGCGTAGAAACGGGGCTCGAGGAGGCCGGCGGGGTTCTGAAACTGATCATTCCGGATCCGCCGGCGGACGTCGAGATCGGGAGCGAATCCCGAAGCACGGGTGATCTGGGCGGGGACGGGGACGAACGCCTCGTCGTGGAATTTTCCGAGGAGCTGGCGTGTACGCACTGTGGCATCGACCTGCCGGAGATCGAGACGCGGAGCTTCTCGTTTAACAGCCCCCACGGGGCCTGCCCGGAATGCGACGGGATCGGAGTCTCCAAGGAGGTCAGCGAGGACCTGGTCGTCCAGGATCCCGAAAAGCCCGTCCGCGATGTGTTCGAGCCCTGGAGCTACGGGCGCTCGTATTACCGGACGCGGCTGAACGCCGTCGCGGCACACTTCAATGTCGACCTGGAGACGCCCTTCGAGGAACTCGCCGAGGACATACAGGATGTCTTCCTCTATGGTACGGACGAGGAGGTCACCTTCCAGCGCTCGACACGAAGCGGGAGCCGGAGCAAGCGGAAACCCTTCGAGGGCGTCATTCCGAACCTCGAGCGACGGTACGTCGAGACGGACAGCGACAGCACCCGCGAGCACATCGAGGACTACATGACCGTCACCACCTGTCCGGCCTGCGACGGCACCCGGTTGAAGCCCGAGAGCCGGGCGGTGCTGGTGGCGGGGGCCGGCATCGACGAGGTCAACCGGATGGGCATCGCGGAGGCGCTCGATCATTTCGAAGGCCTCGAAGCCGACCTGACCGAGCGCGAGCGCTACATCGCTAACGAGATCTGCAAGGAGATCCGGGCGCGGCTCGGGTTCATGGACGAGGTCGGGCTGGGGTATCTCACCCTCGATCGAGAGGCGTCGACGCTCTCGGGCGGGGAGAGCCAGCGGATCCGGCTGGCCACCCAGATCGGGTCCGGGCTGGTCGGCGTCCTCTACGTGCTCGACGAGCCCTCGATCGGGCTCCACCAGCGTGACAACGATCGGCTCCTCGATACGCTCTGTGAGCTCCGGGATCTCGGGAACACGTTGATCGTCGTCGAGCACGACGAGGAGACGGTCCGACGGGCCGATCACGTGGTCGACCTCGGACCGGGGCCGGGCAAACGGGGCGGCGAGGTCGTGGTCAGCGGCTCCGTCGATGACGTCATGGAGGCCGAGGATTCCGTGACCGGAGATTACCTCGCGAGCCGCAAACAGATTCCGGTCCCCGAGGATCGGCGGAGCCCCGACGGGTGGTTGCACATCCGCGGGGCCCGCCAGCACAACCTCCAGGACATCGACGTGCCGATCCCGCTCGGGTGCTTCGTCGCGATCACCGGCGTCTCCGGGAGCGGGAAATCGACGCTGATGCACGAGATCCTCTATAAGACGATCGCCCGGGAGATGCACGACAACACGAGCGTCGATCCCGGGGAACACGACGCGATCGAGGGGCTCGCGGCGATCGAGACCGCCCGGCTCATCGATCAGTCCCCGATCGGTCGCACGCCCCGGTCCAATCCCGCTACCTACACCGGCGTGTTCGATCACATCCGAGAGCTCTTCGCGGAGACCAAACTCGCCCGCCAGCGGGGCTACGAGGTCGGCCGATTCTCGTTTAACGTCAAGGAGGGCCGCTGTGCGGCCTGTCGTGGGCAGGGGACCGTGACGATCGACATGAACTTCCTCTCGGACGTGGAGGTGCCCTGCGAGGAATGCGGCGGGGCCCGCTATGATACCGAAACCCTCGAGGTCGAGTATCGCGGGGCCACCATCGCCGACGTCCTCGACATGACCGTCGAGGAGGCCCTGTCGTTTTTCGATCACGACCCGCGGATCACCCGACACCTCCAGTTGCTCAACGACGTGGGGCTGGGGTACATGCGATTGGGACAACCCTCGACGACCCTCTCCGGGGGGGAGGCCCAGCGGGTCAAACTCGCGGAGGAGCTCGGCAAGCAACAATCGGGCGATACCCTGTACCTCCTCGACGAACCGACGACCGGCCTGCACTCGGCCGACGAGCGCAAACTGATCGACGTCCTCCAGCGGCTCGTCGATCGGGGGAACACCGTCGTCGTCGTCGAACACGAGCTCGATCTCATC
>CAYSMB010000070.1:0-6595 GCA_964432005.1 uncultured Halobacteriales archaeon | reverse complement strand
CATCAAGAACGCCGACCACATTATCGACCTCGGCCCGGAAGGCGGCGAACACGGCGGCGAGATCGTCGCCACCGGCACGCCCGAGGAGGTCGCCGCCGAGGACGCTTCCCATACGGGCCGATATCTCCGTGATCTGTTGCCCGCCGTCGATCTCGATGGGCCTCGTGACCGTCAGCCGGTGCGGGCATCCGACGACTGAACCGGTCGCCTAGCGCAGTTCTGCGTTGTGAAAGCGCGTATGGCCGACCGCGTAGGCCATTGTCGCCCAGCCGACCAGGATGGCGAGCCGGACGGCCAACCCGGCCGGTGAGATCTCGCCCCCGACGCGCTCGCCCGGATCCCCGGCGGTCGTCTCCCCGCCCACGTCGACGGCGAGATGGCGACTGGCCGGCAGGATGCCGTCGGCCGCGGACGTGTAACTCTCGAGGGGATTGACTAGCACCAGCCCGCGAACCGGCCACGGACGACCCCCGCCCGGTTGGGAAAGCGCCGCGTGGGCGAACTCGACCGCCGGCTCCCAGAGACCATACGCGAGCAGAAATCCCCCTACCAGGATCGCCAGGGCCCGTGGCGGATGGCGCACCGCGGCTGACGCGCCGACCGCGATCGCGACGAAACTGAGGACGGCCACGCCAGTGAGTGCGGCGAACGCGACCGTCGGCCCCAACGGCGGGCGACCGTACAACATCACGACGACGGCGACGGCGCCGATCAAAGCGGTAAGCGTCATCGCGACGAGCGCGATGGCCCGGGCCAGAAAGAGGCTCGCGAGGACGGTCCCACGGGCGGAGCGGCCTGAGAGAAACAGCGTGATCGTTCCGCGCTCCCGATGGCCCGCCACGGCGGTGTACCCGAAGACCACCACGAGCAGCGGCATCACGATCTCCACGCCCGGACCCAGGAGGAGGGCCACGCCGGTCGCCCCGTCGGCGGGAACGTCGAGGGCAGCCGGGAGGGCCGTCCCACCCGCGAGGACCGCCAGGAGACCGGCGGTCGCCAGCCAGGTGCCCGGCGATCGGGCCACGCGTTCGACCTCGAGCCGGACGATCTCCTCACGCATCGGTGGCCCCCACCAGGTCGTGAAACCGCTCGGCCAGCCGGGTCTCGTCATCGACATCCGCGATCGTCTCATGCAACCGCCCGTCGACGAGAAACCCAACGCGATCGGAAACGGCCGCGACGTCCGAGAGGTGATGGCTCGAAAACAGGACGGTCGCCCCGCGATCGCGTTCGTCCCGGACGATCGCGCGCAATCGGTCGATCCCGGCCGGGTCGAGCCCGGCGGCAGGCTCGTCGAGGATGAACACTGGTGGCCGGCCGACCAGCGCCATCGCCAGCTGTAATCGCTTGACCATCCCGGTCGAGTACTGGCGGACATCGGCGTCGCCGTCGCCCGGCGAGAGGCCAACACGGTCGAGCAGCGCCGACGGATCGGCCTCCGCACCGCGGAGCCGGACGAGAAACTCGAGGTGGCGGCGTCCGGACATGCGCTCGAGGACCCCCGAGCGTTCCGGGAGGAGGCCGACGACAGCGCGGACCGCCCGCGGTTCGGCAACCGGCGAATGGCCGTGGACTTCAATCGAGCCTGCGGTGGGTCGGCGGTGCCCGACCAGCAAGCCGATCGTGGTCGATTTCCCCGCCCCGTTCGGGCCGACGAGGCCGAAGACCTTGCCGGCCTCGACGCGGAGATCGATCGCGTCGAGCGCGCGAGTGTCGCCGTATCGTTTCGTCAAACCGTCGGTGTGAATCGCATACATGCGTGGTCATTCTCCGTCAGGAGGGCTCCGACGCCGCATCCAGTACCAATACAACACCAGGGTGAACAGCGCAATCGCGAGCGGTGATTCCGACGGGGCCGTGCCGCCGGCGCGGAGCCACCAGCCCGGTTCTCCCCGGAGCGTGACGAACGCGGAGACCCTGGGGTCCGTCGTGAGCAGCGGCGGAGCGAAACTCGCGTTCCAGGCGGCATGGATCCCCACCGCACTCCAGACCCGGCCATGAGCCAGCACGATCAACCCGAGGAGAAGGCCGGCGAGGGTCGTGACAGCGACGAAGGAGGCGGTCGCGGCGGGCGAGGATCCCGCCCCGGCGTGTAACAGCCCGAACAGGAGCGCCGTGACGATCACGGCCCCGTCCCAGCGCCACCTGGCCCCGAGCACGCCGAGGAGCACGCCCCGAACGAGGAGTTCCTCGACCGTCCCACTCCATATGCCGGTGGCGACGGCGGCGATCAGGCCGGCGGCGATCGGACCCGGATCCAGGGGCGCCACGACGACCGATGTCCCCGGATCGAGCATGCTCGCGGCGATCACGACCCCTGCGAGCCCGAACCCGACCCCCCACCACCGGAGCATCGACCCCTCCGGTCGGGTCAGAAAGCACTCCCGGGGATCGATCCCAGTTACCCGGAGCCACCCCAGGGTGCCGACCGCCGCCCATCCGGCGCCGACGATTCCCGTCGCGATCTGCCCCCAGAGCATGCTATCGAAACGTGATCCGATCAGGAACGGCGGGAGAAGGATCGCCGAAAGCGCAATGATGCCCGCCCCGAGGGCGATGACCGCCGCTCGCCAGGGGGCGAGCGAAGACAGCTGGGAAGGGGATTGGAGTGGGGAGTCCACGGCGGGATGCAGCGGCCGGGCGCGTCGGTTATCGGACGATACCGTCGGTCAGCTTCAGAATCGGCTGCCTTCGTAACCGATGGAGAAGCTGAATCGATCACCGTGGTATCCGATCGAGAAACTCATGGTGTATCACCTCCGTTACCCCCGCTGGTGCCGTATCCCGGTATAAAGCCACGCCGACGGTGCAACTTTGCCGCTCCCGACCCGAGGGACGAGCATGGACCGGATCTACCTCGCGATGGAAGAGGGCCTCGAGATCCGCGAGCGCGACGGCGAGGACTGGCGGGTGTCATCGGCGGATCCCGCCGCACAACTGGAGTGTCTGGCAGCTGCCCCGGAAGTCCCGGATCGGCTCCTCCTGGGGACGTTCGACCGAGGATTGCTGCGGAGCGTGGACGCTGGAAAGAGCTTCGAACGGGTCGGGACGGAAGTAATCAAGCCGGACGCCGTCACGAGCCTTGCGATCGATCCGGCCGATCCGGACGTGATCCTGGCGGGAACGGAACCGAGTCGCCTGTACCGCTCGACCGATGGGGGGAGGACCTGGCGGGCGATCGACGGAATCGTCGATGTTCCCTCATCCTCGGAGTGGTCGTTCCCACCTCGGCCGGACACCCACCACGTGCGCTGGGTGACGATCGCGCCCGAGGACCCGGACCGATGGTACGTGGGGATCGAAGCGGGGGCCTTCCTGCTAACGACCGACGGAGGCGCGACCTGGATCGATCGACCGGCGGGCTCCCGGCGGGACAACCACTGGATCGCGACCCATCCCGCTGCCCCCGATCGTGTGTATGCCGCGGCCGGGGACGGCTACGCCGAAAGTACGGATGGCGGCGAAGGCTGGACGCATCCCCAGGGGGGCCTCGAACACCGTTACGTCTGGAGCGTCGCCGTCGATCCCGGCGATCCCGACACGCGGTTCGTCTCGGCGGCCCATGGGGCGGGCCGGGCGCACAATCCCGGACGGGCCGAGACATACGTGTATCGACGCCGCGGTGACTCGCCCTGGGAGCGATTAGAGGAGTTCCCGGCCGGCGCGGGCGTGGCCCGACCCGTGCTCGCGCCCGGCGTGCGCGCTGGGGAGATCGTCGCCGCCAGCAACCAGGGGATCGTCAGGAGCGGAGACGGTGGGGAAACCTGGGAGCCCGTCCCCGGCGCCTGGCCGGACGCCTATCGGGAGACGGTCCCCCGCGATATCGTCTGCCTTCCGAGCTGACGGGGCGGCCCGACAACTTATTTGCCGTCGCCGGACCAACCGTTCGGCGATGTATGATTTCGTCGTGGTCGGCGCGGGTCCGGCCGGGTCCAGATTCGCTCGACGGGCCGCGGCCGACGACTACGACGTGATCGTTTTCGAGCGCGGCGAAGTCGGTCGCCCGCTCGCCTGTTCGGGTCACGTGAGCCGAGACCTCTGGGAATTCACGCCCGATGGAAGCCGGGAAGCGCTGTTACAGCACGAGATCCGCGGCGCTCGCTTTCACGTCGGGGGCCCGGACAGCAAGGCCTACCCCTTCTACACGGACGATCCCATCTCGCACGTGATCGATCGCGTCGGCCTGGATCGACGGCTGGCTGGGGCCGCGCGACAGGCGGGTGCCGACGTCCGAGAACATCACGTCGTTACCGACCTCACCGAACACGAGGATCACGTCGCGGTCGAAGTCAATGGCACTGACGGCGCGGAAACGGTGACCGGTGCGATGGTCGTCGGGTGCGACGGTCCCGCCTCGCGCGTCCGCGCCGAACTCGAGCTCCCCGATCCCGGCGAGCTGCTGCACGGGGTCCTGGCGTTCGACCGTTCACCCGACGACGATGCGTTCGTCGACGTCCACCTCGACGTCCCGCGGTTTTTCGCCTGGCGGATCCCCCGAGGCGAGGCCGGCGTCGAGTACGGGCTTGCAGCTCCACCGGCGGCCGATGTCGGGAACCGGTTCGACGCGTTCATCGACGCCTACGGGGTCAGCGTCGAGGACCGTTGTGCCGGCGCGATCCCGATTCGCCCACCCGACCGGATCACCGGCCACCGGGGATTGCTCATCGGCGACGCCGCAGGGCAGACGAAACCGTTCACGGGCGGTGGGATCATCTACGGCATGACGGCGGCCGACCTGGCGGTCGAACACGTGGATCCGACCGACCCCACGACCCTCGAGGACTACGAAACGGCGTGGCGGGATGAGCTCGGACGGGATATTGCGCTCGGCCGATGGATCCGGCGCGGGTACTCGCTGCCCGACTGGGCCAAACGTCTGGGGCTCACCGTCACCTCCGGACGGATCGGCGTACACATGGACCGGCCGACCACGATCTTTTCTCGCGAACATCTCCGGGCGACGCTCTCCCGGGGGACCTCGGACGGAACTCAGTCCGGATAGGTCGGCAGGCGGCCCGACGTGGCCGATCCGTCTACGAACGGCAGTCCCAGCACCGAGATTGGCTCGCCGTCGACCGTCGGGGTCTCGGGTTCGTCATAGGGGAGGTACGCGAGCCCGATGGGACGATCCAGCGACGGACTCCTCGCCGAACGGGTCACGCGGCCGACCGCTTCGCCGTCGGCCTCGATCGACGTGCCCGGCTCGACGGGGTCCTCCAGCCGAACACCCACCAGGCGCTCGTTGGCTCGGCCACGGTTCTCGATGCGGCTGACGACCTCCTGGCCGACGAAACATCCCTTCTCGAAGTCGATCGCGCTTCGGACCCCCGTGGCGTTCGGCAAGGTGTCCACGAGTTCCTGCTCGAACAGGGGTGTGCCGGCCTCCAGGGTGAGCGTCTCCCACGTGCGGGTGCCGAAGGGGACGGCGTTGAGGCCACGCGTCAGGAGGGCGTCCATGACGACCTCGCCGTCGTAGGCCGCGGTGACGATGTCGTAGGATTCCTCGCCGGTCAGCCCTTCTGTCGGAATTACGGTTACGCCCGCGTCCGCAATGGTGGCCTGCTCGAACGCGAAGCGCTCCTCGGGCACGCCTGCGCTGATCACGCTGGCGAGCTTCTCGGTGGCCTGGGGCCCGGTGACGGTGAGGATCGTGTAATCCGCGGTCGCCGGATCGAGCTCGACGTCCTGGATGAACACGCGCTCGCCCCACTCGGCGGCCAGATCCTCGGCGTGGCCGGGCGGGAGAAACAGCAACAACCGGTCCTCGGCAGTATAACAATAGAGGTCCATGCGGACCCGCCCGTCCGGATCGAGGAGGAAGGCATAGGTTCCGCGCCCGGTTTCTGCGGGGACCCCGTTGGACACGACGTTGTCGACGTACTCGACGCGGTCCTCGCCCGTCACGATGAGCACGTCGTACGGCTGTTCGTAGACGCCGACGCCGTTACGAACCGCCTGGTGGGTCCGCTCGGGCCGTCCGTAATGGTGGACGACGCGACGATCGCCGCGTTCGACGTATGCAGCTCCGTGCTCGTCGTGAAGCGACTCGAGATGGCTCACGTCGTCGTTCCCTCCCACATGGGGCATACCTCGAGCGCCGCGGGATTTATCTCCTCGTGTTCACCCGAACAGGAACCGGCGAATCCGCTCGTACCACCCGGGATCGTTCGCCGGCGATCGGGCCGATTCACGGACGTGGTCCTCGGGCTTGATCACGGAGCGTTCCTCCCCGTAATCGACGGTGATGAGTCCTTCCTCGCGGAGATTCGCGAGGGCCGGTTCGAGGGCCTCGATGTCGTAGTCGACGTGCGAACGCAGCTCGAAGAGGGTCATCCCGGCCTCGGGTCCGTCGACGAGCGCGGATAACACGGCGTCCTCGACCTCATCGTCGGCCCCGGGGGACATCTGTGCGCGATAGATCCATCGCGCGGGCTATTACCCTTGTCCCTCCGATCGACGACGTCGGACGCACGGCGGACCGAGCGGTACCGTTTTGTGGCGGACGGCGGTAGGCTGCCCCATTATGGGCCTGACGTGTTCGGTGCTCGGTCACCGCTACGGGGAACGCGAGCACATCGAGGATCGGGATCGACAG
>CAYSMB010000069.1:0-9155 GCA_964432005.1 uncultured Halobacteriales archaeon | reverse complement strand
CTCGAACAGACCCGGACGCTCCCCCACCACGCCCCGCCCGAGGCCTGTCTCGACGAGGTCACCGACGAGATCGAGGCCGCACACTAGATTCCCATATCGGCCGCCGCTTCCGGGGCTGGAAGCGAGGCGCGTCCGAGGACCTCGGCGGCATGGTCGAGCGCCATCTCGAGGCCGTAGTAGCGTTCGAGCTCGCCATGTTGGGGGGTCCGCACGATCAGCATGCCGTATCCCCGCTGGGGAGTCGCGATCTCCACGGATCGATCCCCGTCGCGGTAGGCGATGACCCGTTCATCCGCGTCTTCGCGGTACTCGACGTCCACGGACGCCCCGACGGGGGGAGTGCCCTTCGTACCTTACGACTCGATCGCGCCGAGCGCTCCCAGTCGCGTACCGTCGAGGAGGTATACGATTCCGTCGATCAGCGCATCGGGGAGGAACGGCGCGAGGAACTCCTGCTCCGGGACGTTGACCCAGGTCCCGCCACACAGGTCGTTGAAGGCCGGGAAGACGACGATCTCCGGGCGAGCGTCGATCTCGGTATCATGGAACGTCTCGAACGGAGCCGGATCGAGCTGTCCGCGGATCCAGACCCGCTCGATACGTGCGCCCCCGACTTCGTCCGCGAGACGCACGCATGGATGTTCGTGGCCGACACACAGAAACGTCCCCGAGAGGACACGGGGGGACGGCCACGTGTGGCCATGGACGACGCCGACATCGCCGAGCCGAGCGCCCGCGGCGTCCGTCAACCGGACGTTTCCGAAGAGGCCGGGGTCGGTTGCGAGGACGTCCTCGAGGATGCCGTCGTGGTTGCCTTTCGCGATGGTAACCGGGATGGGTAGCTCATCGAAGAGCACCTCGAGTTCCCCGCGTTCGGCGCCCCCGGGCTCGCCGATCGAATGGGTCATGTCCCCAAGGACCAGGAGTCGATCCGGATCGTTCTCGGCTACGAGTTGGTGAATCAGGTCCCGTCGATCGGGGGCCCGACTCCGCAGTTCGACGCCTTCCTCGTAACGGAGAGCGGCCTCGAAGCCCGCGTGATAATCCGCGATCGCGAGGAGCCTGGTCTCGGCCTCGATCACCGCGGCCGGATGGGGCGGCACCGGTTCGATGGTTGCCATCGGCTATATCGGACGGAGCAAATCCTCGGCGGGTTCATAGCAGTGTCCGTCCATCATCGCCTCCCGAACCGCCTCCTCGAGCTCGTCCTCGCTGGCGTCGAACCGATCCGCGCCGGTCTCGATCAGGTCGCTCCGGGGGACACCCTCGCCGTTATCAAGCTCCTCGAGGAGTTCGACGAGGCGATCGGCGAGCGTGACGTCCTCGCCATCGTCGTCGTCGGCGCCGCCCGTATCGGGCCCCGGGCTCGCGGTCTCGGCGGCGTCCGGGCTCTCGACCTCGTCACCGGTCGCGAACTCCGTGCCGAATTCGTCCTCGATGGCCTCCCGTTCGTCGTCCGTGACGACCGGTTCGTCGGGTGGCGCGACCCGTTCGTCGTCCACTTCTTCCGATGTTTCCTCCGGCACGGGCGCGGGCTCGTCGATCGGTTCAGGCGGCTCGGCACGCCCGAGCGCCTCCGCCGCCTCGACGAGATCGCTCAACGCGTACGCGCGGTCACCGTCCATATCCAGGCTGACTTCGGTCTCGACCCGATCACGCTCGCCGGTTACGACCTCGAGAATCTCGAGACACTGCGAATACAGTCCGGCCAGGTACGCCGGGGAGGGGTCGTACTCGCGGCGCGCTCGGGCGATCCCGTCGTCACCGTCGGCGTCCTCGACCAACACCCGGGCCATGCGACCGATTCGCTCGATGGTCCGTTCGGCCGTGGTCACCGCCCAGTGATCCCGGGTGGCGGCGTCGACTGCGGCCACTGCCTCCGGGCGGACGGAAGTGTACGTGCGGTCGGCTCCGTCCGGAACGAAGGTGTTGGCTTTGCCCGTCACTGCCACGAACGAAGGCGGGGAAAGCTCCTGGAGAGTCGCCCGGGCATCGGGCTGGTACTGGCTCGCGTAGACGACGAATACCCCGGTCGGGTCCGCGATCCGACCACGGACGGTCTCTTCGTTGACCGCTTCGACCTCGGTGAGGACTCCCACCACGAACACCCGGTTCATGAGCGCGCCGGTCGGGCTCACGACGTACTTCGGCGACCGCTCCTCGTCCCCTCGGGTGAACGCGTGCGTCGCGTCGTCGAACTCGGACGCGAAGACCCGGTGGGCGACCTCCCGTCGACCCGGCGCGCCGCTCATGTGGCAAGCCCCTCCAGGACCCGTCGCGCGCGACCGTTCGGGGTCCCCCGGAGCGGGGTAAACCGTTCGGCAGTCAGCCGGGCCTCTTCGTCGTCGACGCTCAGCCGACCGCCGACACGGTACATCCGTCCCACGATCGCCCGAGAGATGCGACCGGTCACGGGATCGTCCATCCTTCCATGGGCCTCCTTGCGGACCTCTTCGACCCCAGCCCCATAGATACTTGCCGTGATCTCGGCCCCCAAGACGAGGGTGAGGGATTCCGTGCCATCGTCGAGGACGGCCTTGACCCGAAGGTCGTGGGTCGGCTCGACCGGGCCGTGTTGGCGACAGCGTCGCTCGCGTAGCGCCCGGCCGCACGTGGGACATCGGCCGATCAGTCCCGAACCGCCAAGGATTCGAAGGACGTTCGCCTCCGCCGAGACATCCAGCGAGCTGCCGAGCGCCCGGAGATCCCGGATCCGCCTGACCGGTAACGAGTCGGGCGGTGATGGCGTATCGCCGCGCGATGTGACTGACGACGATGTCGTAAGGTTGACCGACCGAATTCCGCGGTAGGCCGTCACGTATCCGTTCGATATCCGGACTCGATGGTTCGCGCCCATCCTGTCGTCACCGCTCCAGTCGATGAACGGCAGTCGAACCGTGCGGTCGCCGAGCACGCCCCGGCGCACGGCCCGTGTCCCATTCGCCAGGTCGACCGTGTCGTCGTTCGATGCGAGGACCGTACCCCTGGTTTCGACCGCACGATCGCCGACGCACAGATCTGAGAGCTCGACAGCCGGTGGCCGTCGTCGGGCCCGTACCGGCGCTCCCAGCCGGACGACGGTGGTCCCGTCGTCGAGCTCGAGTTGCACCCGCCCGTGCCACGTGCTGGTGCTTGCTCCACGAATCTCGACCACATCCCCGGGGCGCAATGTCCGGGGCGTCCATGCGATAAATGGAATCTCGCCCGTCGTGTCGACGATGTGGCCCTCGGTCACGACCTCGCCGTCGGGGAGCCGCCGCCTCCCGCATCGACGGATCCGACCCCGGACATCCACCCCGTTCGGGCCGGGTGTCACCCGGCCGACCGGGGTCGTGGTCCCGTGTCCCCGCATGAACGGTTCCTTGACGGCACCGGAACGGTCGCTGTCGGCCTCACTCGGCATGTCGTCGATGCCGACCGGCTATGCTTTAAATGGGCGGCGGCGGAGCGAACGCCATGGAGGTGGTGGTCAACGCGGCGATGAGCGCGGACGGGAAGATCTCGAGCGTCGAGCGTCGACAGATCGCGATCAGCGGCCCCGAGGACTTTGATCGGGTCGACCGACTGCGGGCGTCCGTCGATGCGGTGATGGTCGGGATCGGCACCATCCTCGCCGACGATCCGCACCTGACCGTCGACGACGCAGATCACCGGAGCGAGCGCGTCGATCGAGGCCAGCCCCCGCATCCGGCCCGGATCGTCGCGGACTCGCACGCCCGTACGCCTCCGGACGCCGGCGTTGTCGACGACGCGGCGGAAACGTTCCTCTTGGTCACGGAGGGAGCCAGCGGCGATCTCCCCGCGTCGATCGCGGATCGGACGCAAATCATCGAGGCCGGCGGAGATCGCGTCGACCTACCGTCGGCCTTCGACGCCCTCGAGGACCGGGGAATCGAATCGGTGTTGGTCGAAGGAGGGGGTGAGCTCGTCTTTTCGCTGTTTGCCGCGGGCCTGATCGATCGGTTGATGACCTACGTCGACCCCGTGGTGATTGGCGGCCGGGATGCGCCGACGATTGCGGACGGAGACGGATTTCGGGCGGAGCGATTCGTGGATCTGACGCTCGCGGATGTCGAGCGGATCGACGAGGGTATCCTCATTACGTGGGACGCCGACGGATCGACGGGGCCATGACCGGAGAGGGACGATCACCGACCATGGAACACGCCGAGGAGGAACTCACCCGTACCGTGGTCATCGGTCCGGCGGGATCCGGGAAATCAGAGGAACTCGGGGAGATGCTTCGTGCGTTCGCCGCCGAGCATGGCTCGAACGGGGTCGCCGTCCTCGATTTCTCACCAGGGCTCGGGTGGGATACCGCCCGGTTGAACCGTCGGCTTGACTTGCCGCCGGATGCTTGGACGGCCATCGTCGATACTGGGTCACCCCGTGTTCCCGAGATCGCCGACGATGCCCAGCATCGGATCGCGGCCGAGAACGCCCGCCTGGCCGAGGCCGTCCTCGGGACCGTGCCGGATCGTCCCGAACTGCTGGTGGTCAACGATGCAACCCTCCCCTTTCTCGGGCCAGACGCGGACATTGCGCAAGGGTTCGAGCACCTCGAGGCGGCCGATCACGCCCTCCTGAGCGTCCACGAGGATGTCACGCCACTCGCCGCGGATCTAGCAACCGAGCACGCGAGGCTTCGCGAGCGACTCCTCGAATGGGCCGAAGCCATCCGTCGGTGCGAGTGACGTCGCCGCCGAGAGCCGGGGGTACGGGGCGTTCCCGCCGAAGAACAGTGAGATGAGTGAGTCGTCCTAGTCGTCCGATTCGGCCATCGCGGCCGGTGCGGATTCCTCGGCGGTTTCGCGCTCGAGTTCGTCGATGAACGCGTCGGCGTCGATCGCGGCCTTACAACCCATGCCACCCGCCGTGATCGCCTGCTGGTAGTGATAGTCGACGACGTCGCCGGCCCCGAAGATGCCCGGGACGTCGGTCGCGGTCTGGCCGCCGCCCTTGCCGCCCTCGGTCACGATATAGCCCTCCTCGTCGCGTTCGACGTCGGTGTCAGCGAGGTACTCGGTGTTCGGGACGTGCCCGATCGCCAGAAACACCGCCCCGACATCGAGATCGAAGCGTTCGGTCCCGGGATCGTCGAGCTTGTCCTTGGGATAGCCTTCGGGATGGCGGACCAGTTCCACGTGCGAGACCCCTTCCTCCTGGCTGCCCATGATCTCGACGGCCTCGGTATTTCGGAGGATCTCGACCTCGCCTTCCGCCTCGCGTTCCATGATCCGTTCGACCCAGTAGTCCTCGGCGCGGAAGTTCTCGCGGCGGTGGACGAGATAGACCTTCGAGGCGAACTTCGTGAGGAAGTTCGCCTCCTCCATGGCGGCGTCGCCGCCACCGATCACGACCATTTCCTCGTCCCGGAAGAAGGCCCCATCGCACGTCGCACACGTCGAGACGCCGTAGCCCATCAGCTCGTCTTCGCCGGGGATGCCGAGCGTGCGGGCGCTCGCGCCACTCGCGACGATAAACGTGTCGGCGAGGTATCGGTCACCGTTGCGCATTTCGACCTCGAACGGGCGCCCGGATGCGTCGACGTGCTCGACGACGCCGTTCCGGATGTCCGCCCCGAAGCGTTCGGCCTGTTCGCGCATCCGCTCGAGGAGCTCGGGTCCACCGATCCCCTCCGGGAACCCCGGGTAGTTGGCGACGTCGGTCGTCAGGGTCAACTGGCCCCCTGGTTCGGTCCCTTCGAGGACGAGGGGTTCGTTGTTCGAACGGCCGGCATAGATGGCGGCGGTCAATCCGGCGATCCCGCTGCCGGCGATGAACACCGGCCGGTGTTCGTCCACGTCTTCGGTCGCGATCCCGAGTAACTCGTCCAGCTCGCCCTCTGCTTCCATCGCCGAAAGCTCGTCGTAGCCGCCCACGTGCGTTCCGTCGATGAAAATCTGTGGAGCAGTTTGTTGACCGCCGCTCCGTTCGGTCATCTCGTCGAACAGCTCCGGGTTACCGCTAACGCGGATCTCCTCGAAGTCCACGCCCTTCTCCGAGAGCAGTTCCTTGGCACGGTCGCAATACCCGCAATTGCGTTTCGTATAAACTTCGACCGTGGGGTCAGTCGTCATGTCGGAACATCGGGACGGTGGAGGTAATTACTTTGCGTTCACTGCCAAACGATCCGGTTGAGGATGGGTGATCGCCTGCGTGAGAAGACACGCCGGTACGAACAGCTCCTCGCCGACGCCCTGGATGACGCCGCCGTCCGCCGGCCATCGAGCGATGAACGCGTGGCGGTTGCCGAAGCTCACGTTGAGATGGCGGAAGCGTACCTGGAAGATGGCCGCCATTTTCAATCCGAAGAGGACTACGTCAACGCCCTCGCGGCATATTCGTACGGCCACGGGTGGCTCGATGCCGCGATTCGGGCGGGCTTCGTGGCCGCGACGAGCGGTGACATCGACGATGGACCTGGCGGTGTGTGAACGAGGCACATTTAACAGTTACGCTCAAAACTCCCTTATTCGGGATAATGTGGATAAAAATGAGTTGTGTGCGAGTTCTGAAAACCGCACGATTGCGGAGGGTTGGCACACCGCCCCAAACTGATTTTCCGAAACCTTTTTAATCTTTACGGTCTAACCCATCGTAAGGAACGAGCGCTCCGGCGTGAGAGCGGCGGTGCACCCTCGTTCATCCATTCCCATCATGAGTGATGAACACATCCGAGAACGTACCGAGGAACAAGCACAGGAAACCGAGGAAACGGAAGAACTCGAGGACGAGGAGTGGCGTTGCCCCGAGTGTGGCAGTCGACTCGAGACCGACACGGAACACGGGGAGACCGTGTGTACGGAGTGCGGTCTCGTCGTCGAGGCCGACGAGATCGATCGCGGGCCCGAATGGCGGGCTTTCGAACCCGGAGAACGGGACTCGAAGAGCCGCGTCGGTGCCCCGACGACGCGGATGATGCACGACAAGGGGTTATCGACGAACATCGGCTGGCAGAACCAGGACGCCTATGGGCGGGCGCTGAACTCCCGCCAGCGCCAGAAGATGCAGCGGCTGCGCACGTGGAACGAGCGGTTCCGGACCCGAAACTCCAAGGAACGGAACCTCAAGCAGGCCCTCGGGGAGATCGACCGGATGGCCTCGGCTCTCGGCCTACCGAAGAACGTCCGAGAGACCGCCAGCGTCATCTACCGTCGCGCGCTCAACGAGGACCTCCTGCCCGGTCGATCGATCGAGGGCGTCGCCACGGCGTCCCTTTACGCGGCCGCCCGGCAGGCGGGGACGCCCCGGAGCCTCGACGAGGTGGTAACGGTCTCCCGGATCGACCGGATGGAGCTGACCCGGACGTACCGATACATCGTCCGCCAGCTCAACCTCGAGGTCAAACCCGCCGATCCGGAGAGCTACGTCCCGCGGTTCATCTCGGATCTCGACCTCTCGGACGAGACCGAACATCGAGCGCGTGAACTGCTCCGAAACGCGAAACGTCGAGGGATCCACAGCGGAAAGTCGCCGGTTGGCCTCGCGGCCGCCGCGGTCTACGCCGCTGCGCTCCTGACGAACCAGAAGGTCACCCAGGCCGAAGTCAGCGAAGTCGCCAACATCAGCGAAGTGACGATCCGGAACCGGTACAAGGAGTTGTTGGACGCGACCGACGACCTCGGAACCCAGACGGCCAGCGCGACGAACTAATCGTTATAGCCTCGATAACCGTTTTCGATCATCCTTCCCCCAGTTGGGACTTTGAAGAACGCATGCCGTTCGACCGGTAGTAGTGTGTTAACGAGAATCAGAGTAAGCATATAAGGGGGCACCTATAAGCCAAGGCTGTCCATGAAAAAGCAGGAACTCATTCACCTCCACGGTCTGCTTGCTGAAGTTTCCAAGCACTATGCCCATGAGGGAGAGGAGCTTTCGCTGGACGAGTACAACGAGAAGGGCGTCCGACCCACGTCGATCCACAAGTCAAAGACCGACCACAAGGCCGCCGTATTTGCACTCGCGAACTGTATCACCGACGAGTTCGAACCGGCTGCGAAGGAAACGGTTGTACCGGCAGCGGACTGAACACGTTACTCGATTAGTTCATCAAAGTCGGGCAGGAGATCCTCGTCTTCGGTCTTGTCCTGCTCGGCTTCGTCTGGCTTCTCCTCGGCTTCGTTACTTTCCTCGTCGTCGGAATCTGTTTCCTCTTCGAGCACCTCGACCTCGAGCACTTCGAGCGGGATGTTTCGCAACAGTTGCCCGATTTCCTTCCGAGCGATCCGCGCGGCGTGTTCCTCCTGCTCGACGTTGAAGACCGTCATTTCGAGTTCTAGGGCGACCAGGGCCTCGTCCGCGACGATAAAGGCGGGCTCGAGTTCCTCGCCGCCGGGCGAGGTGCGCGAGCCCATGTTGATTTCGACGTAGTTCAGGTCCGGATTGAGCATTTCGCCCGTCTTCGAAATGGCGATCTTGATGGCCTCCTCCGACGTCTCCACGTCGTACACGGGAACCGCCGCCTCGACGACGACTCGGCAGTCCATGCTCATCGCGGCCCAAGGCGGGCCATTGGTATCAAGCTTCGGTCGCCTCCGGATCGAAAACAGGATGGGCTCGACTCACGGATCTACTACTATGGAGACGGGGGTCATCGACCTGGAAGCGATCCCCGGCGGTCTCGCTCTTGGCCATACACTCGAAAGCGGACAGAGCTACCTCTGGCGACCGGTCGACGGTAGGCGCTACGGGACCGACCCGGGATCGGGGTGGTACGAGACCGCGTTCGATGACGGGTGGATACAGATCCGCCAGGAAGGGAATCGACTCGAGTGGCGATCGAACGACGACCCGACACAACGGCTCAGGGAACTCCTCAGACTGGATGACGATCTCCTTGCGATTTACGATCAGCTTCCCGCCGATCCCCTGATCGATGGCGCCATCGATCGGTATCGGGGGATGCGGTTGGTGCGTGATCCCCCCTTCCCGTGTCTGATCTCGTTTATCTGTTCGGCCCAGATGCGGGTCGAACGAATCCATGCGATGCAACAGGCCCTCGCCCGTACCTACGGGCGGTCGTTTACGGTCGACGGCCGGGAGATTCACGCCTATCCCACACCCGATGAACTCGCCGCGGCGACCGAAACTTAACTCATACAGCACGTTCTCTGCTATCGCCCGCCGAACCTGCGCGAGACCCCCCGGAGGAT
>CAYSMB010000068.1:0-9245 GCA_964432005.1 uncultured Halobacteriales archaeon | reverse complement strand
TGCAGCGTCTCGATGACCGTCGGCATGACGGCCTTGGCCCCGGTCAACGAGACCTTGCTCATCTGCTCAGGCCTGAGCATGCACCGCCTCCTCGAACAGCTCGAGTACGTATTCGATGACCTCCTCCTGTCGGTCCGACGCGGTGGATTCGAGGGCTTCTCGTTGCTCGCGTCCTTCCTCAAGGATCTCCTCGCGTTCGGCGTCGATCCCCTCACTGGCTGCTTCGAGTCGTTCCTCTCGGAGGTGTTCGGCTTCCGCCTCGGCTTCCTCCTTGATCTCCCGGGCCCGCTCACGCGCCTCGGCGAGACGCTCCTCGCGCTCCTGCCGGGCGGCCGAGATGATGCGGTCGGCCTCCTCCTCGGCGTCCTTGATTCGTTCGAGCACCTCGGGCCTGGGCATAATTCTCTGTTCGAAGGTTCCCGAAGGGCGTATTTGGGCGTTGCGAAACCCGACGTCGACCGGTCAGCCACGCCGTCGTTTTTGCCAGCCGGTACCGATTGCCCACACATGGGATTCCTCGCGGATAAGCGGCGGGCGCGTCGGTTCTACCGGTATCTCTCGATGGTCTACGACCGACTCAATCCGTTGGTATGGACCGAGGACATGCGGGATCGTTCGATCGATCTCCTCGAACTCGAGCCGGACATGCAGGTTCTCGACGTCGGCTGTGGCACGGGCTTTGGGGCGATCGGGCTGCTCCAAGAAGTCGAGGGAGTCATCGGGATCGATCAGAGTCCCGAACAGCTCGGCAGGGCCAGGCGGAAACTCCCGGCCGATCGAACCGACCTCATGCTCGGAGATGCCGAACGACTCCCCTACGAAAACAACTCCTTCGACGTAGTGTGGTCCTCGGGCTCGATCGAGTACTGGCCTCGTCCGGTGTCGACCCTGCGAGAGCTCCATCGGGTGTGTCGGCCAGGGGGGCAGGTGCTCGTCGTCGGGCCGAACATGCCCCAATCACGGCTGCTGGGGGCACTTGCCGATCGGCTCATGCTTTTCTACGATCGCGGCGAGGCCGACGAGATGTTCCGGGCGGCAGGGTTCGAGGCGATCGACCACGAGCTCATGGGGCCCTGGTACAACCGCCGCCTGGCGATCACGACGATCGCGCGGGTGCCGTCCTGACCGGATCATTCGGGCCGAATCGTCGTCCGCGCGATCGGGCCCGCCTCGCCGATGACCGCTACCTCGACCGTCGCGTTGGCGTTCGGGAGCGGTTCGTTGTCCGTATCGAGACGGATGGTACCGCGTTCGCCGGATTCCCAGGTGTTCTCGCTGCTGGGATTGAACGGGCCGGATGGAAATCCCTGGAACCCGTCCGGGTTCCAGTACGGCACTGGCGGCTGATGCGTCAACGGCGTTCCGTCGACGCTGATCCGGATATCGGCTTCCTCGAGATCGATGGGGTCGCCCCCGGTGTGGACAAGGGTGATCGCGTTCGCCGTGTGGTTGAGCGACCCCTCGACCGTCGCGGTTTGGGCGGAGCCGGGCGAGACCGTCAACCCCATCGCGAGCACGACCCCCGCGAGGGTGACGGTGATCGCGACCAGCAGGACCACCCCGATCGCCGGGGCAATAGCACGATCAGGCACGGCCCGGCGAGGTGCGGCTTCCCGTAAATATCGCCGGTCACTCCTCGAGGTCGACGGGGATCGAGACCACGTCGGCGTCCTCGACGACGGTCACCACGAAGTACGTGCCGGGGGCGACGAACCACCGCGCCCCGTTCTCGCCCGTCCGACCCACCCGGTGCCCGTCGACGGCGACGGCGGCGTCAGCGACCGGTTCGCCCTCCCGCAGCACCACGATCTGGGCTGGACCGCCCGGGTAGGTCCGGTCGATGGTGATCGAGAGACCGTCGCGGACCTCATTCGTGACCTCTCGTGTCGGGAGCGAAAACAAGTCGAGTTCGTGGTGATCGCGGAACGGGCGTTCGGTCCCGCTATCGATGAACATCCTCGTGGTGCCGTGGGGGTGGTTGATCGTCGAGGCATAGATCTCGCCACGCGGGATATCCTCCGATTCGACGGCTTCGGCGACGGTCCACGGGTACAGATCCGCCCGGAGGGCCCGGGCCTCGTCGATATCTGAAAACCCGGTGCCGACGCCGCGCTGTCGATTCTCGGCCGCCAACGACTGCCGGAGATAGAGCCCGCCATCGATCGTACTCAACACATACCCGGTTTCCCCGACGAGCATGACGACGGACTCGAGTGGCGCCGACTCGGTCAGGATCCCCCGGGCGGCCCGCTCGGTGACGGGGCCCCGGAGCGTCCGGACTTCGAGCTGGGCCTGGCTCACCTCGCCTCGGAGCTGCTGAGCATTGTCCTGGGTGACGGGAGCCGTCACCCCGCGAATGGAATCCGCGAGCGATTCGAGTTCGGCGTCGATGCGCTCCGAGCGGAGATGGAGGTATGCGAGTTCATTGAGGAAGACGTCACCGTCGAGTTCCCCGCGAGCGACTTGGTTGCGCAAGCGACGCTCTCGTTCGAGGAGCCCCGTGATCTCGCCACGCAATCGCGTCAATTCCGCCTCGACGACGGCGAGCTCCTCCTGGGACCCGTTCGCCGCTCCCATTTCGGCCGCGACAGCGTATCCCCGATACGACGCCCCGAGCCCGTTAAACGAATGTGACGTCGCGGCGGTCGGGTCAGCGGCAACGGCCCCGTTGGTCGTGATTGCATCGGGTTCGGCGAGGACGAGCCGCTCCGTCGACGCGAAATCCTGGGGAGCGATCGGGCGCGGGTTCTCGGACTCGGGGAGCGTTTCGAACCCGAGCGGCCCCACCACGTTTGCGCCGGCCACGCCCGCTCCGATCAGGAGCCCGACTACGCCGAGGACGAGGAGCGGGGTGGGGTCCGGGCGCATGGGCGATGCTGGTAGGGACAGAATAAAAAGCATCTGGCTGGCGTCGATCCGGGCGACGAGAGAGCGGTAAACCTTTCAAAACGTGTGGAGACGTTTTATCGCCATAGAAACTGTTATTCCGCGGCCCCTGTTTGCCGGGAGTATGCGGGCCGCCACGGCGCTGCTGTGCCTCCTCATCGTGGTGGGGGGTATCAGCGGGGCCGTCGGGGCCCAGGAGGACCCGGCGAACGATACCGTCGAGCCCGAGCTCATCTACGACATCCAGATCGAGTCCGACGGCGATGCGCGATGGCAACTTCGGGCCATGTTTCCGACCGACACGGATGCCCGGGTGGAGGCGTTCGACGAACTCGCCGCGGACTTTCGCGATGACGAGGGGGAGACATACCTGTCGATCGAGCCGTATCAGGTCGCCGTCGCGACGCTCGACGAGAACTTCGAGCGGTCGATGACCATCGAGGATGAAAACCGCTCCGTCAATCGGAGCAACGAGACCGGACAGCTGATCGTGCGCTTCCGATGGACGAATTTCGCGCGGACCGAGGGCGAGCACATCTTCGTCGGGGATGTCTTCCGGGAGGGCGAATATCGTTGGTTTACCCGACTGACCGAACGCGAATCGCTCGTGATCAGACCGCCCGCAAACTATACGGTAGAAAGTAGCGGGGCTCCCCTCGTCGATCGCGTGATGCGACTCGAGGGTCCCACGGAGGTCGAGGTCTCACAGCTGAGTGGTACGTTCCAGGGCCCACCGGGCGGGAGCCAGTCGTCCCCCGGTCTGACTGCCATCGTCGGTGGGCTCCTCGGACTCGCCGGCGGGGCGGTGCTCGTCC
The DNA here is from genome assembly GCA_964432005.1 of uncultured Halobacteriales archaeon. GTDB lineage: Archaea > Halobacteriota > Halobacteria > Halobacteriales > SKNY01 > SKNY01. Next base: position 5,544 of record CAYSMB010000068.1, on the reverse strand, counting down.
TGTTCCTGACCGTCTTCGGGAATCCGCTGGCCGGAGGAATGTTCGAGTCCGACGAACCCGCCGGCGACGAGGAACGGGCGGAAGAGGAGGACCGCTCGACGGATTCGTCCGCGATTCCCGACGAGACGCTCCTCAGAGACGAGGAGCGCGTCCTGGCACTGATTCTAGCAAAGGACGGCCGGATGAAGCAAGCCGACATCGTCACGGAGACCGACTGGTCGAACGCGAAAGTCTCCCAGCTGCTCACCCAGATGGCCGAGGAAGGCCAGATCGAGAAACTCCGGATCGGTCGGGAGAACCTCATTCGGCTCCCTCAGGACGAAACCGCCAACGAGGACGGCTGAAAGCGGTCACTATTCCGTCACGTACTTCTCCCGGCGCTCCCTCCGCTGTCGCATGGAGGATCTTACCGAGCGGCGAGCGTTGGTCGAACGTCGGTTGGAGGAGATCCTTGCGGATATGGAGCCGGCGGACCTCGAGACTTCGATCGAGCACGTCACGTTCGCGGGAGGCAAGCGGGTCCGACCGGCCATCACGATCCTGACGTGCGAGGCCCTCGGCAGTCGCCCTGAGGACGCCCTCGACTTCGCGGCGGGCATCGAACTCGTCCATACGGCCTCGCTCGTCGTGGACGACATCATCGACGAATCGACCGTGCGTCGGGGCGTCGAGAGCGCCTGGTCGAAATTCGGCGTCGGTCCGGCCATCATCGCGAGCGACGGGCTCCTCGGCGAGGCCTTCGAGCTGTTCTCCGCGGATCCCGAGGCGCTCCGACGGGTCTCCGAGGCCATGGTCGAACTCGGTCAGGGCGAAGCGACCGAACTCGTCGACGACCCGACGGACGAGGCGGCCTACCGGGCGCTCGCGCGGCGGAAAACGGGTGCGCTCTTCCGGGCCGCTGCGGAACTTGGCGCTATCGCGGCCGGGCGGTCCGAGGAGGCCGCCCCACACGTCGGCGAATTCGCCGAGCGAGTGGGGATCGCCTTCCAGATTCGCGACGACGTCCTCGACGCGACGGCGGACGCAGAGCGGCTCGGGAAACCGACGGGCCGCGATCGGCAGATGGAACGACCGTCGTTGCTCGAGGTCACCGACCTCGACCCCGCCGAGGCTAACGCCAAAGCTCGCCAGGAGGCCCACGCCGCCCTCTCGGCCCTCGAGGAGATCGAATTGCGCGACCCCGTCGCGGCCGAATATCTCTCGGATCTGGCGTCGTTTGTCGTCGAGCGCGAGCGCTGATCAGCCGCCAGCGCTTTCGGGGACGCGCGGCGAGCGCGTCTCGGCGATCGCGAACCCCAACGTGCTCAAGACGCCGACTAGCGTGCCGACGGTCAGGACGACGGCGACGTAAGGGATGTCCACCCGCCCGATCAGGAAGGCGCTGACGGCATGCACGATCGCCGTGATCGCCAAGACATACACGGGCGCATTGAGGTGGCGCCAGCGAAGCGTCCCCGAGAGGTACGCGTCGGTGATCTTCCCCATGCTCGAGACCAGCCCACCGGCTCCGAACCAGACGATGGCGCCATGGACCAGCGCGGCACCGACTTCGATGATCCCGGGCGTTCCGGGAGCCCCTTCGGACAGGGTCGACAACGAATCCAGACCGCTCACCCCGCCGATTACGAGCAGGGTGAACCCCACGAGATACGTGATCAGCGTGACTCGACCGGCGAAGAACACGTGCCGGGCGCGGGTGACGAGGTCGTCGATGGCGTCCTCCAGTCCCACCCCGCGGAACAGGAAATACAGCCCGAGAAGCGCCGAGACCACGCCGAAGACGGCTCCGGGGAGGCCAAAGAAGTCCGCCACGATTGCGATCGGATAGATCAACAGCAAGATCCCCAGCGGAATGAGGATCGTCCCCCGCGTCTCGGGGTCGTTCAGCACCTGTTTGATGGTATAATACATGGATTCGAGGTCCTGGGCCTGGCGCACGACGACGCGGCGGACCCCGTCGATCGGGACCCGTGACCGGATCACGGGAATGACACTCTCGTCCTGGGCCCCGTCCGTTACCACCAGCGCCCGGATCGGCTCGCTCGTGGTCAACGACGCGAGGACGGTGTCGAGTTCCTCGCCGAGTTCCCGGTTGGCGGTCACGTCCGTCGCTGCGTTCCCGGTGACGACCGCGATTTCGACGGGTTCGTCGTCGATGCGGTCGTGGATCCGAAGTCCCTGAAAGAGCACGTTGACGTCGCTGTCCTCCGGATCGGCGGTCGCGAAATCGACCGCCGCGCGCTCGACGGCCTCGCGGCCGATGATCGGCGTCTCGACGTGCGCCTGCCGACCCACGTCGTCGTCGAGGTCGACGCAGAGGACGAGCAACATCCCTACACCTCTTCCGCAGGGCGGCGATTAGAAAGTTGCGTCCGTCCGTATTCGGAAGGCCCTTTGTCCCCCGGACGATACACCCACCTCGCGAATGCTTTCCCGGGGCTGTGAACAGTGTGCGGTCGGTGGCAAGCTGGTCCTCTTCGTCTATGGGTACTGCGACCAGCGGGACTGCTTTTACTGTCCCCTCGGGGAATCACGCAAGAACGTCGACGCGATCTACGCCAACGAGCGTCCGGTGACCGATGACGAGGACGTCATCGCGGAGGCCCGCCGAATGGACGCCTTGGGTACCGCCGTGACGGGTGGCGAACCGCAGGAGGTCCTCGATCGGACCTGTCATTACATTTCGTTGCTGAAAGACGAGTTCGGGGCCGACCACCACGTCCACCTCTACACGGGCATCACCGGTGACGAGGACACGATGGCAGCGCTCGCGGAGGCCGGGCTCGACGAGATCCGATTTCATCCACCAATCGAGCAGTGGGGATCCCTCCACGGCACGGCGTGGGAGGAGATCCTCTATACCGCCCGGGAGGCCGGGATCGATCCCGCGTTCGAGATTCCGGGGATCAAGGCGGAACCGGAATTCCTGGAGTTCCTCGACGAGGGGGCCGCTGAGTTCTGTAACATCAACCAGTTCGAGATGAGCGACGGGAACGCCGAGCGGATGCGCGAGCGCGGCTACGCCTTGGAGGATGGTCACATGAGCGCCGTCGAGGGGTCAAAAGAGATCCTGGAGTCGATGGCCACCCATCCGAAGGTCTACTTCTGTACGAGCGTGTTCAAGGACGCCGCCCAGCATCGCAACCGCCTCAAGCGGATGGCCGAACGGATCCAACGCGAGTTCGACGAGGTGACCGAAGATGGCACGCTCGTCTTCGGGAAGACCGAGGCACCGGTCGAGCGGCTCGAGACACTGGGCGTGCCGGGCGACTATTACGTCGAGAAATCCGATCACGTGGAACTGGCCTGGTGGTTGCTCGAGGAGATGGTCGAGGCGGGTGACCTCCCTACGGGAGAGATCGTCGAACAGTATCCGACGTACGACGGGACCGTCGTCGAACGCACGCCACTGGCCTAAGGGCATCCGGTCAGGTCGCGTGGCCGAGCGAGCGACGTCGGCGGTCATCTCGGTGCCCTGGCGGAGCACCACGTCGCGCAACCGGAGGCGATTCGGTTCTCCGCCGTCCGCCCCTCCTGTAAATACGAGACGCAAGCGTTTAATCGGCTCCAACGCTATTCTGGTCCATGGCGGACTGTCCGCTCGCCGACGAATGCCCAAACTTCACCGAACGGATCGCCGGGATGGGGTGCCAGCATTACGGCGACCGGGGTGGCAAGGAGTGGTGTAACCACTACAGCCAGCCCATCGACGAGCTGAAATCCCAGCCCGTCACGATCGGTGAGGAAATCGTCGTCGAGGTCACGGACATCCACGAGAGCGGGGCGGGCGTCGGCCGAACGGACGACGGCTTCATCGTGCTCGTCGACGGGCTTTTGCCCCACTGTCGGGCGGCCGTCGAAATCACCGCGGTCCGCTCGAACCACGCCCGGGCGGACGTCGTCGAGCGACTTCCCCTGGACCCCGAGGAAGACGAGGATGAGGATGAAGCCGGCGATGTGGACGAAGAAGAGGCCCCCGCGGCCCGTCAGCGGCTCGGCAGCCGGGAGAACTTCTGGGGCGGATAGCCTATCGGATCGATGGCGAGCGAGGACGTCGACGTGGATGCGCTGTTACAGGAGATCGGGTTCGATCCCGAGGCATGCGTCTTGACGCGCCGGCAGGCCGAGATCCTCGCGCTCCGTGAACGGGACGTCTCCCAACGCGAGATCGCCGAACGATTAGGAACCTCGCGGGCGAACGTCTCCAGCATCGAATCGAGCGCCCGCCGGAACGTGCGCCGCGCCGAGGAGACCGTCGACGTCGCCGAGGCCCTGGCCGCTCCGGTGCGCGTGGCCGTCGAACCCGGAACGGACCTCTTTGACGTCCCCGGAGCGATCTATAGCGCCTGTGACGACATCGGGACCAAGGTACCACAGACGTCGGCGGCGCTCGTTCGACAGCTGCGCGAGGAGGTACCCGTCTGCATCGAGGATCACATAGTCGTCGAACCGATCACCATCGGCGTCGGTTCCGACGGGACCGTGACCGTCCAGGCGGCCAACCGGGATTAAGGACCCTCGAAGGGCGTCCGCTCGCCGGTCGACGCGGCCGCGTAGATCGTGTCGATGATCTCGAGGTCGGTCAGGCCGTCGTGGCCGCTGGGTCCCGGGTCAGTATCGGTAAGAACGCAGTAGCCGAAATACGCGAACTCCTCGCGGACCTCGTCGATCGGGCGACCGCGATGTTCCATGCCCAATTCGCCCGATTCGACGGAGACCTCCTGGGGTACCACGCCGCCGAACGGCGACGTGATCGAAACGAGGCCGTCCGATCCGGTCAGGTAGAGCGCACTCGATGCGTGGGCGTTGAAGCTCGCCGTGCAGACGGCCATCGTCGGCCCGGGGAATTCCAGCTGGAACGCCACGTGTTCGTCGACGTCTTCGAAAGCGTCGTGGACTGAATGGATCCGCGCGCTCGCCGCGATCGGATCCCGCTCGAGGAGAAACCGGATCGTGTTGAGCGGATGAATGCCCAGATCGACAAGCGCCCCGCCGCCCGAGAGGTGCGGATCGAGCCGCCAGTTCGAGACGTCGATGTACGAGAGCAGGGGATGCGAGAAGCCGGCGTGGATCTGGACAACGTCGCCGATCACGCCGTCACGCACGAGTTCCCGGGCCCGCCGGACCGACGGCTCGAACTGGAGGCGATAGGCGACCATCAGGGTGACGTTCTCGGCGTCGGCGATCTCGACGAGCCGGCGACCGGTCGACCCGTCCGCTTCGAGCGGTTTCTCGCAAATGACGTGCTTGCCACGGCGCGCCGCGGCGATGCCGTACTTGGCATGGGTCGCGTTCGGGGTCGCGACGTAGACCGCGTCGTAGCGATCGGCGGCCGCACCCTCCAGAAAGGCGTCGTAGCCGATGACCGTCTCGATGTCGAACGCGTCGGCGACCGCGGCGGTCCCGGCGGAACCGCTTACCAGGACCGACGGTTCGCAGTACCGGGTACCGGTCATCGCGGGGAGCGCACGCTCCCGGGCGAACTCTCCCACCCCCACGACCGCCATCCGAACGGTCCCGTCGGGGTCGGCGCGCTCCCAGTCG
>CAYSMB010000067.1:0-9245 GCA_964432005.1 uncultured Halobacteriales archaeon | reverse complement strand
CGAGTCATCGCTTGACGGACAGGTCGATGACGCCGCGACCGTACACGGGCCAGTGGTGGTCGAAGCGGGCGCTACCGTTCGGGAGGGGGTCACGATCGAGGGCCCGGTGGTCATTCGGGAAGGCGCCGAGGTCGGGCCGAACGCCTACGTGCGCGGGCCGACGGTCATCGGCGAGGATGCGCGGGTCGGGCACGCCGTCGAGATCAAAGCGAGCGTCCTCTTTCCCGGCGCAACCGTCGGGCATCTTTCCTACGTTGGCGACAGCCTGCTCGGCAACGACGTCAACTTCGGGGCGGGTACCACTGTTGCGAACCTCCGACACGACGAAGAACCGGTCGAGACGACCGTGAAAGGCAAGACCGTCTCGACCGGTCGGCGGAAATACGGGACCGTGGTCGGTCCCGGGGTCAAAACGGGCATCGATACGAGCATCAACGCCGGGCTCGTCTTGCCCAGCGACTACCGCACGGGCCCGGGTGAGGTCCTCCTCCGGCAGGCAGAACTCACTCCTCGGTAGCTTCCTCCTCCGCGTCAAAGTCAAGGAGATCCGTGTAGCGGTGGACGCCCGCGAGTCCTACGAGCCCGATCCCCAGGACCAACAGCGCGAGCGATTGCAGCCGGAGCGGACCGAGTAGCGCGGCGACCAGATCGGGGAGCAATGCCGCGGCTTCCGGCGGGACATCCGCATCGGCGAGGAGATCCGACAGCATGGATGGGGCCATGCTCACCCCGGCGAGCGACACGCCGCCGACGATGGAACTCACGAGACCGATCACGACGCTGGCCCCGGCGTACGAGCGCGCCACGAGGGCGATGGCGCCGGCTAGGAGGACGGCGATCGCGAGCAAGCCATAGCCGACCGGTCCCGTGGCACCGGCGACCGTTCGCGCCATGGACAGTTGTTGTCCGGCCTGTCGTTCAAATTCCGAGGCGACTTCCTCGGATCCGTTCACCGGCATCTGTTGGTCAAAGAGATAATCGACGAAGGCCTCCGTGGCGTCGGCCTCGATCGTTTCGAGGCGTTCGTTGAACGTCTCGTAATCGAGATCGGTCAGGATGGCTTCCGCGATCAACTCCTCGGCCGCCACCAGCTCCTCGGCGAGCGGCTCGGGAACATCCGCCTGTTCGGAGATAAAGGACGTGTTGATCTCCTCGTAGTCCTCGCGGTTTTCCCACAACTCCGTCGTCACGTCCTCGACGAGGCGGTCGGCGATCGTCCAGTACTCCGACTCGAAGGTCGCGTAGTCCATGTCGGTCGTCGTCGCACTGAGAATGAGTGTCTTCAGTTCGGCAATGTCGTCCTCGCTGACCGCCGAAGCGTGTTCCGACAGCGGCACGTTCAGGCGGTCGCGCAGGTCGTCGTGAAGCTCGTCCCCACTAGTGGCGATGTAGGCCTTGAGATCGCTCTCGAGCATCGTCACCTGTTCTTCGTACCGGGTGACGTACGTATCGTAGGACATGTCCCCCCCGAACCCGTGGGCGGTGAGGTTGGCGAAGGCATCAACGGGCGGGTCGTAGCCCTCCGGGAGGTCTTCGGTCGAGATCTCCTCGGCGATCACTTCGGACGTGTTCGCGATGATCTCGTCCTGGCGATCCTCGTAAATTTGCTCGAGCTCCTCATCGGAGTACTCACGCGAGGTTTCGTTCTGGATGCGTTCCTTCTGTTCTTCGCGGAACGCCATCTGTTCCTGTTCGTATGAGTCCTCGCTCTCGAGAAGGGAATCGAGGCGTTCGTGTCCGAAGCCCTCGCTCGCCTGGGTCTCGACGAGGATCTCATCCACGATCCGCTGTCGGAACGTCTCGCGCTGGTTCTGGTATCCCTCCTCGCTCTCGATCATCGCCGCGAGGTCGTCCCGCCCGAACCCCTGGCTGGGAGCGACCCCCATCTCGCGGAGTAACTCATCGCGGATGGCCTCGCGCTCCTCGTTGTAGGAATCCTCGCTTTCCAGAAGCGCCGCCAGCCGATCATCGCCGCTTTGCTGTGCCGCGAGCGTCGCGAGATCGACGTGTTCTCGGAAGGCGGTTTTCGTACTCGCTCGGAGACTCTCGAGATCGAGTTCGATTCGCAGGTCTTCGCGGTCCCCGTGGAGGTAGGCATACACGTCCGCGATGTTCCGGTCGATCTGGGTTTGAATCCATTCGGGACTGACCGCGTCGCTCACGATCTCGTCGGCCGGTAGGCCGGCCTCATCGACGTCCGATCCCTCCATTTGCTGGGAGACCTGTTCGACCGCGCGGTCATGGAGGAATTCCCCGAAGCCGACACGATCGAGGGAGTCGCTCGTATGTTCGGCGTTCAGCGGCCCACGCTCGACGCCCAGCACCGCGTTGGCGCCGGCGAGGCTGACCACCAGGAGGAGGGCCAACACGACGACACCGATCGTTCGCAACATATGACTGTCTTGTCGAGACGACAAGGATAAAAAGCGTCCGGACGCGCGTTCGTCTCGCCCCCACGCAAGGTTTGTGTAGCAGCGGCCCCCAGATGTAGCATGGACAAACGGATCCCCGTCACGTTCGTCGCACTACTGGACCTCCTGGCTCCGCGTCGGCTCCTCGGCGGGGTCGTCGGCCTGCTCGCCGCGAATGGCGACTCGGTCGAGCCCCGCCGCGGGGCGGTCGCCCTGCTCCGGCTCAAGGGCTTCGTCCTGCTCGGATGGGTCGCCTGGCAGAGCCGCGATGCGATCGGGTATGCTCCCGCGGAATTCGACACGGACATCGACCTCGAGCACGTCGAGTCGGCCGAACAACCCGACGATCGACCGCAGCTCACGCCCGGCACGCGCCGCCACGACATCGCCTCTGTCCTCTATCACGCAGATGAGCCGCTGGCAGCCTCTGACGTCGTCGATCTCTCGGAGGGGACTGACTGGGAAATGGGCCGATCGACGGCCTCTGCAACCCTCTATCGGATGTTCAACGACGATCTCGTCGCTCGGGAGGAACGCACCGACGACGGCAGCTTCGAGTACTGGCTGACCGAGCTCGCCGAGGAGATCCTCGAGAACGCCGAGGACGCGATCCGCCCCGACCCGTTCGCGGCCTGATCCGCTCGCGCCGAGGCGTATATCTACAAGTTCTCGCTCACGACGGTGTAGACGATGAGCGAACGGTCCAAGCCACGATCGCATCGCCGGACGACCGACCATCACGGCCACGACGTCCTCGAGCCCCTCTACGTCGGTATCGTCACCGTATCCAGCACGCGCGGTCCGGACAACGACCCCGGTGGGGACGCGGCGGCCCAACTTGCGCGCGATGCAGGCGCCCGCGTCACTGCTCGAGAGTACGTTCCCGACGATTTCGCGGACATTCGGGCGACCGTCCTCGCCCTCGCGGGACGGGAGGACATCGACTGTATCGTCACGACTGGGGGCACCGGGATGACCATCGACGACGTGACACCGGCGGCCTGCGAGGGCCTGTTCGAGCGATCCATTCCGGGGTTCGGAGAACGGTTTCGGTCCCTCTCGTGGGAGGAGATCGGTCATCGCGCGATGGCCTCGCGGGCGACCGCCGGCGTTATCAGCGCCACGCCTACCTTCTGCGTACCCGGCAGTTCGAATGCCGTCGAGACGGCCATGGAACAGCTGATCCTCCCCGAGGCCCCCCATCTCGCCGGGTTGGCGACCCGACACGAGGCCGAGGGATAGGCAGGCTCTGGAACGAGGACATTCCGATCGTTACGCGCCGAGGTCGACGTCCCGCCGGACGGTGGCGCTCGGTTCGTACCCGTATCGCACCGCCCGGGCGGCAAAGCGACGTCGCTCGCCCGATCGCACCCGGATGGGGCCGTTGTAAAGCCGCCACCGGCCGCCGTCGATCGCCCAGCTCAGGGAGGCCCCTTGGGTCGGACAGTAGAGCCCGATCCGGGCAGGCCCATCGCCGAGCTCCTCGACGTGCCGTCCGTCCGGTCCGTGGAGGACGAACTCCGGCGTAGCGGTTCGGGGGCGGTCGGCTCCCCGCCACATGCGATCGCGCATGGTCGATTCCGCTTCGTCCCCCCGCCAGGTGTCCCCGGTCCGCCGTCGCCACGTCGCTAGGTCCCCCCGGAGCCGACCGAGGACGTCGGCATACGAGTCCTCCCCGGCGAGGTTCTCCATCTCGTGGGGGTCGGTCCGGTGATCGTACAGTTCCTCTACCGGTCGGGTTCCCCGGAGCCAACGGCGGACCGGGGACGGGACCTCGTCCCTCAGATCCGCGGCGAAGAGGTCCCGCATCGCCGGGTGACGATCCCGATACGGCACGTGCTGGACGTAGGGGCGCCCCGGGTAGTAGTGACGGACGTATCGGAACCGGTGGCCCCGGACCGATCGGACCATGTCGTAGGCTTCGTCGATGCGATCGCGGGTCGTCACGACGTAGCGGCGCGGCTCGCCGGCCTCGGGGCCGAGAAACGGCCCCCCGTGGAGGTACCGGGGCGGCGTGATATCGGCGATCGAGAGGGCGGTCGGGCCCACGTCGACCCCGCTGACGAGTCGTTGGCTCGAACCGCCGTCGGTCGTCGGCGGCCAGCGCACCAGTAGGGGGATGCGGGTCCCGCCATCGTACGGCCAGCGCTTCCTGCGCGGTAGTCCCTCCCCGTGGTCTCCGATGACGAAGACCGCTGTTTCATCGGCGAGCCGGTCCGATTCCAGCCGGTCGAGGATGCCTCCGAACCAGCTATCGAGGGTTGCGAGGTTCGTATACTGACGAGCGATCGCTTCGCGCGTCGATGGAGCGTCCAAGAGGTACGGGGGGACGGACACCGCCTCGGGATCGACGGCCAGGTGGGACACGCGACCGCCTTCCCGATCCGCCTCGTGCGCGCCGGGCGGCCACATCCCGCTCTCGTGTGTCACCCCGTTCGTCATCATGGCGAAAAACGGCTGGTCGACATCCCGATTTGCATCCCACCATCCCGCACCGACCCCGTGGTGATCCCATAGTGTCGGTGGTTCGCCGAACTGGTAGTCGGTCTTCCCGTCGAGCGTGCAGTAATAGCCGGCTTGGCGAAACAGCTCGGGGATGGCGGTGACGTAATGGGGCGGGACGCACGTATACGGCGTCGGCAATCCCGCGACCGGATGGGTCTCCGTGCGCATGTGGTGCGCGCCCAGCGTCTGCGGCGCCATGCCGGTCACGAGCGACGCTCGCGACGGCGCGCACGTCCCTGTCGTCGAAAAGGCTAGGTCGTAGCGTCGGGCGTCCTCCGCGAACGCGTCGATGCGGGGCGTCCTCGCAAGGTCGTCCCCGTAACATCCCAGCCGCGGACTGACGTCCTCGAGCACGATCCACAGGACGTTCGGGGGCATGGTGGTCCATCCCCCCTCGGGATCACCGTAAGAAGGGGTGTAACCGGCCGGATTTAGTCGACGCGATAGGCCACCACGGCCTCGACTTGATACTCCGGTTCCTCGACGGATGCGAGATCGACGCCGCGCATGGAGGTTTCGACCCAGGCGATCCGGTCGTACTGCTCCTGGGCCCGCTCGACCGCGTCGTCGGCCGCCGCTGTGAAGTCCTCCGGGCTCGTCCCGATGATCGTGGTTTTCTCGAACGCCATGGGATCAATGATGGGCGTCGCCAATCCCTTAACTATGTGGCCGCCTTGCAGCCGCCGGGTACGCGCTTTTTCCCCTCCCCATGCGATGTCCTCTATGGCAAGTATCGAAACGGTCGAAACCGAGGACGAGTACATTCACGTACGCTTCGCCGACCCGGACGACTTCGATACCATTCGGACCCCCGACTGGGCGGCAGAGGCCGCCCGCTCGGTCTCGGAGGGCGCGGAGGTCCGGACCGGCAAGAAGGCCGACAGCGACGACTGGGAGACCCAGAGCGTGCTGATCAAGAAGAACGTCGGCGAGGACAAGGCAGGCGAACAGGCCGAGAAGATCTACGAGAAGATCGAGTCGTAAACGATCCACCCGCGGGACCCGGGGTCGTTCACCGGTTCGTCGATATCATCGCTTCGAGCCCGGTCCCGAGGTCGATTTCCGGCTCGAAACCGAGCACCTCTCTGGCGGTCGAGAGATCGGCGACGCTTCGGTCAATATCCCCGGGTCGCGGATCGACGTGTGTGATCTCAGGGGTGGCGGCCAGATCGCGGATCGTTTCTGCGAGCTTGAGGATCGAGGTCTCCTCGCCCGTCCCGACGTTGATCGCTCGTCCGCTTGCCGTGGGATTGGTCGCGAGGAGGTTCGCGCGGACGACGTCATCCACGTGGACGAAATCTCGCGTCTGTGCCCCGTCGCCCTCCACTGTCAGCGGCCCACCATTGCTGGCCTGGTGGAGGAACGTCGCGATGACCCCGGCGTAATCGCCCCCGGTTTGACCGGGACCGTACACGTTGAAATAGCGGAGGGCGGTGACGGGGAGGTCGTACAGGTCGTGATAGAGCCGTGCGTACTGGTCGACAGCGAGCTTGTCCAAGCCATACGGCGAAAGCGGTCGTCGTGGATGGTCCTCCGCGATCGGCAGCCCCTTGGGTCGGCCGTAGATCGCTGCACTCGACGCGACGACGACGGGGACGTCGTGGCGACGCGCCCCTTCGAGTATCGCCAGCGTCCCTTCGACGTTGACGTCATGGCTCTCGACGGGCGCCTCGACCGACCGCGCGACGTCCACGAGCGCGGCGAGATGGAACACGCGGTCGACGGTCGTCAACACGTCGGCCACCGCCGCCCGATCCCTGATGTCCGCCTCGATGAGCTCGGCCTCGGCGGGAACGCGATCTCGGGAACCCGCCGCGAGGGAATCGAATACCGTTACCTCATTTTCCTCGCAGAGCTTCGCGGAGAGATGCGAGCCGATGAACCCCGCCCCGCCGGTCACGAGCACCTCCTCGTTGGTCGGGCCGGGGTTGGTCATGCCTCTTTGCAGTGACGCGACCGATTTCAATATGTAGGAACCATCGCAGCTCCGTCGGCGCTCAGGCGGAAGATAACCCTTTCCCGGTCGACCCCCTGGACGTCCCATGGAGGTGACTTTGCTGGGAACGGGGTCGGCGCTCCCATCACCCGAGCGCGTCCAGTCGGGCGTCCTGGTGGCCGATGGGCCCGACAGTATGCTCGTCGATTGCGGGAGCGGCGTGGTCCACCGGATGGCCCGGAGCGGGGTCGATCACCGGGACATTTCGACCGTGCTTCTCACCCACCATCACCTCGACCATGTTGCAGATCTTCCGACGCTCGTCAAGGCTCGCGTCCTTGAGGGGCGAACGGAGTTTCGTATCGTCGGGCCGCCGGGAACCGAAACGCTGGCCGATCGGATCTTCGTCCTTGATGGGCTCGATGAGCGTGCCGACATTGACGTCGAGGAATTCGCTCGGGGAACCGACCCGTTCGAGGTGGCCGGCATGCACGTTCACGCCCTCTCGACCCAGCATACCGAGGCGAGCCACGCGTATCGCATCGGAGACCGCCTCGTGATTAGCGGAGATACGCCCCCTGAGCCGGCGGTCTTCGCGTTGGCCGACGGGGCGCACACGCTCGTGCACGAGTGTGGTTATCCCGACGGTATGGAAAACGAAGGTCACACTACGCCCGCCGGCCTCCTCGCCGGCATCGAGAACATCCAGCTCGAGCGACTCGTTCTGACCCACCTCTTCCCCGCTGCCGAGCGGGCCGCCGAGGACATCCTCGGCTCGATGCAGACGACCGACGTGAGCGTCGAACTCGGGGAGGACGGAATGGTACTCGCGATACCACCCGGGTGATCGCGTTCTATAGCCGCGCTTCGACGATCTCGATGTCTTCCGCCGTGTTCACGTTCCGTCGCCAGCCCTCGAACCGAACCGCTTCGAATCGGTGTCCACGGTCGATGAGTTCGTTGATCGCGTCGGCCAGCTCCCGCTCGCCACGGGCCGACGGCGACACCGTCCCACAGACCTCGAGTGCGGCCTCCGGCAAGAGATAACACCCCGTCGTCGTCAGGTTCGACGTTGGCGCATCGGGTTTCTCGATGACGCGGGTTACGCGATCGCCCTCCGTCCGGACCTCGCCCCCGCGAGCGACTGCCTCGGGATCGGCGGTCTCGACGAGTAATGCCCCATCGGCTTTGTCGAGGGCCGTCGTGATGCCGTCGAGCGGGTCGAGAAAGACGTTGTCCCCGTTGAGGACAACGAATCGGTCGTCGATACGGTCGTGGGCCTGCCAGACGGCGTCCGCCAGCCCCAACGGCTCCGGTTGTCTCGCATACTTGAGAGCCATCCCGTCGTACTGATTCCCGAAGCGGTCCACGATCTGCTTGCCTTTGTAGCCGATGACAACGACGACACGTTCTATCCCGAGGCCCTCCAAACGATCGAATACGTACGCTAGCAACGGGCGCCCGTTGATGTCGAGGACCCCTTTCGGTCGGTCGTCCGTGAGCGACCCCATTCGGGTGCCTTCGCCGGCGGCCGGGACGATGGCCTGCACGGGCACTGCTTCGTGATGATCGCCGAAAAACGCGACGTCTCCGTCGTCAGTACCCTTCCCTTATCCGATCCGAGAGCGATTCGAACGAACGGAGATACCGTCGTCGCTCCGATCTGAGTTCGGCGATCCGTTCGGCGTAATCCTCGACGATCGCGTCGAGATCGAACGCCGCCGGATCGATCCCGGGCGCCGACTTCGGCACGAGATATCCGGAGGTTTCGTCCCGGGACCATTCGAGCCGCCCTCTCGCGATCTCTCGGATCAACGTCACGGAATCATCGACGCCGATGTCGATCGCGTCGTCCCCGACCGATCCGGTGTTGAGCACGAACGTCTCGACATCCCGGCGCTCGATCAAGTCGCGAAACCGGTTGCCCTCCGCGCCCTCCGGGCCGATGATAAAGGGATTGGTGCCGACAACTCGCACCGGTTCGCCCGCCCGCTCGGGATCCCCGGCGCTGGTCTCGATCGATTCGCCACACATGAATGCCGCGCCCGCTTCGTTCGGATCCAGTTTGGCGACCGGCGGCATCAGGGGATTCCGAGTAATAAAGAAGATCTGGTCGACCGCCTCGAGATCGATCTCGTCGGCCGCCGAGGGCAAGATGGCGCGCTCGATCGCGGCGCGTCCGTTGGTCGTGTAGCGTCCGCCGTCGAAGTCGACCGTACCGTCTTCATCGACCACGACGTTTTCCAGGACGGCCGTTTCGTGTGTGGCCGCCCGCCACATCCCGGGCTGTTCGTCGGGATCCAGGCCGATCGTCTTGATGTAGAGGCCGTTGCCCTCGCTGCCCGCGACGGAGCCGTCGGGCAAGAGTGCACAGACGTCATCCTGGAGCATGA
>CAYSMB010000066.1:0-9564 GCA_964432005.1 uncultured Halobacteriales archaeon | reverse complement strand
CCGACGTTGAAGCCGTACCAGCCGAACGCGAGCACGAGCGTACCGAGGACCGCGAAGGTCATCGAGTGCCCGGGCATGACGTTCGGGGAACCATCCTTGGCGTATCGACCGATCCGGGGACCGAGGATCGCCGCCGCGGTCAACCCGGCAATCCCGCCGACGGCGTGAACGACCATCCCGCCGGCAAAGTCGAGAAAGCCCATCTGGTAGAGCCAGCCGTCGGCCCATACCAGGCCACTGACGACGGGGTAGATGACCGCCGCGATCAGGATCGTGTAGGTCATGTACGCGCGTAGCCGAGCGCGGCCAGCGACGGCCCCGGAGACGATCGTCGCCGCCGTCATGGCGAACACGCCGCCGAACAGCCACCCGACCCAGGAGGACGAATCCCCGAACAGGGTCGCGGCGAACGGCTCGGTGACGGGATCGCCCCGGGTGATGGCTCCGGTCGCGCCCTCGACCGCCGCCCCGATGATGAAGAACACCACGATGCCGACCGCCCAGGTCAGCATGTTCTTGGTCAGCTGATTGGCGACGTTCTTCGAGCGCACCTGCCCGGCTTCGAGCATTGCGAAGCCGGCGTGCATGAAGAAGATGAGGAACGTGACCGTGAGCACCCAGCTCAGGTTCAGCCCCTCGGCCAACGCCTCGACGTCCGCCGGCGCAACTTCGAGGAGGACCGGCTCGATCATCGATCCACGTCCCCCTCGACATCAATTGGGCATTTGTACGCCTGTACTCTTGATCGTTTGTTGGTTGTCATGGTTTCGACGGTTGATGCGGATGGATGTCCGTTATTTAACGATTGGGATAGGCGGATTAAAACTACCCCATACGATTTAATCAATACCTATGTCCTTATATTGAAGACTCGAAATTGGCCATCCGTACACTTCGAGAATGACTGAACCCTCGAATCATGTCCGATCGGGCGGTTGTGGCCCGATCGCTATTCATTTGTACATCGAAACGGTCGATATCAACAAGTTCGAGTGAAAACACACCATTTTTATGACGGTCGTTCAATTATCTGTTCGTGACGATGGCAACCGACGAACTCAGTGCGGCCGAACAAGAGGTACTGGACCAGATCGACGAGCGGGACATCGACTTCCTGCGTTTGCAATTCACGGACATCCTCGGCGTGGTGAAGAACGTCTCCGTGCCGGCCACGCAGGCGGAGAAGGCCTTTACCGAAGGGATCTATTTCGACGGCTCTTCGATCGAGGGTTTCGTCCGGATCCAGGAGTCGGACATGCGCCTCAAGCCGGACCCCGAGACGTTCGCGGTGCTCCCGTGGCGGAAGGCCGCGGAAAGCGGTGCGGCCCGGATGATCTGTGACGTCTACAACACGTCCACCGGCGAACCGTTCATCGGTGATCCCCGCTACGTGCTCCAGCAGGCGCTCGATCGGGCCGCCGAGATGGGCTACACCGTCAACGCCGCGCCGGAGCCGGAGTTCTTCCTCTTCAATGAAGACGAGGAGGGGCACGCGACCGTCGACCCCGCGGACTTCGGCGGGTACTTCGATCTCGCCCCGAAGGACCTGGCTTCGGACGTGCGCCGCGACATCATCTACGGGCTCGAGGAGATGGGCTTCGAGATCGAGGCGAGCCACCACGAGGTCGCGGAGGGCCAGTACGAGATCAACTTCGAGTACGACGACGCGCTCCAGACCGCCGACAACGTCGCGACCTTCCGGACGGTCGTCCGGGCGATCGCCGCCCAGCACGATCTCCACGCGACATTCATGCCCAAGCCCATTCCGCGCGTGAACGGGTCGGGCATGCACACGCACATCTCACTGTTCACCGAGGACGGGGAGAACGCGTTCCACGACAGCGACGACGAGTTCGATCTCTCCGAGACCGCAAAGCAGTTCACCGCCGGGATTCTCGAACACGCCCCCGCGATCACCGCGGTCTCGAACCCGACGGTCAACAGCTACAAGCGGCTCGTGCCCGGCTACGAAGCGCCGGTGTACGTGGCCTGGTCCGATCGGAACCGGTCGGCGCTGATCCGGAAACCCGCCGCCCGGATCCCCGCGGCCTCGCGCATCGAGGCGCGGTTCCCGGACCCGTCGTGTAACCCCTATCTCGCGCTCGCGGCACTCATCCAGGCCGGACTGGATGGGATCGAACAGGGGATGGAGTGTCCCGAACCCGTCCGCGAGAACATCTACGACTTCGACGAGGAGAAACGCGAAGAGTACGGCATCGACACCCTGCCGACGAACCTCGGGGAGGCCGTCGATGCCCTGGCCGAGGACGAGGTGATCTACGACGCGCTCGGCGAGCACGTCGCACCCGTCTTCGTCGAGGCGAAACGCCAGGAGTTCGACGAGTACCTCGTCGAGGTCTCCCAGTGGGAGATCGACCGATACCTCGAAACGTTCTGATATGACCGATATCCGCACCGATCCAACGGAACTGACGGCGCCTGCGGCCGTCGCCGATGACCTCGCTGGATTCATCGAAGCGGCCGTTGTGGATGCCGGGATGGCGGGTGCGGTGGTCAATCTGAGCGGCGGCATCGACTCGACCGTGTCCGCGACGTTAGCCGTCGACGCCCTCGGTGCGGATCGCGTGCTCGGACTCGTCCTCCCGACCGAATCGAACCGATCGGGGAACATGTCCGACGCCGTCGCCGTTGCCACGGACCTCGGGATTGATTATCGCGTCATCGAACTCCAGGACCTGCTGGATACCTTTACCAAACTCGTCTCCTCGGTCACGCGCAACGTCCGAGTGGATCCGATGGAGGACGCCTCGGCGACGATGACGGTCCCCGTCGGCCATCGCGAGGGCTACACCGCCGCCGTGGGTAACGCCGCGGCCCGGATGCGGATGATGGTTGCATACTTCGAGGCCAACACCACCGACCGGCTCGTCCTGGGGACGGGCAACCGGACCGAACTACTGCTGGGCTATTTCACGAAGTACGGGGACGGGGCGGCGGACATCCTACCCATCGCCGGCCTCTTCAAGACGGAGGTCCGGGAGGTCGCCCGGGAACTCGAGGTCCCGGAGGACATTATCGACAAGCCGCCGACAGCGGGGCTCTGGGCCGGACAGACGGACGAGGACGAACTGGGCGCGCCGTATGAGCAGATCGACACGATCCTGTGGAACCTGGATTCCACCGATGCGGATCCGTCCACAATCGCCGAGGCCATGGGAATTGAACAAGCGCAGGTCGAACGATTCGCGGAGATGAAAGCGGCGGCCGCCCACAAGCGCGGACCGCCACCGCAACCCGACGATCTGACGACCGCGCGGAGCTAGAACTCGCCGAGGGTCGCCTGATCGTCCGTCCCGGTAATTCCAAGTCGCGATGCCGCGACGTCGATCGCTGCTTCGAGGCGTTCCTGTTGGGACCGGTCGTACAGTACTGCGGCGGGATGGACGCAGATCACGACCGGCCATCGTCCGGCATCGAACGCCACGGTTTCAGTCGAGCCGGCCGCGGCGGTGACGGCGATGTCCCGGCCGAGAAGGTGACTCGCGGGCACTTTCCCCACAGCCAGGATCACCGCCGGATCGACTGCGGCGATCTCGGCGTGGAGCCACTCCGCGCAATTGTCGAGCTCGTCTGCGTGGGGATCGCGGTTCCCCGGCGGTCGACACCGCACGCAGTTGGTGATCCGTACGTCGTCCCGGTCGATGCCGGCATCCGCCAACGCTTCCGTGAGCAGCAGGCCGCTCCGGCCGACGAAGGGTTCGCCCGCCTCGTCCTCCTGGGCACCCGGGCCCTCGCCGACGATGAGGAGATCGGCGTCGACCGGCCCGACGCCATTGACGATCCGTGAACGCGACTCGACGAGCGCGGGACAGCGCGCGCATTCGGTCACGCACGGATCCGTCGATTCCATAGGCGTTCGAGGGAGCCCGCCGCCTTTAGCGACTACGATCCCCGGTACGCCATCGGTCGACCGCCCGGGCTGCCTCGTGGGCAACCCGCAACGGTTCGGGCCGCTGGCTCTCGTTCGTGTACGCATCCAGAACCTCAGCGGGCTCGCGATCGCCGACGTTGACCGCCCTGACGAACACCTCGTTCCCGCCGACCTCGATCCGCCGTCGCGGTGGCAAAGCTCTATACCGTTGCTGTCGGATATCGGCGGCCTCCCCGTCGAAAGCCGCCGCGATGTCGTCGGCCAGGCCGTCGCTCTTCTCGAACGTGATCGCATAGGTCGGGAGGGGGAGCTCATCCCCCAGGCGGTCGAGATCGAGGACGTTGAACCAGGCCAGCGCGACCCCCGCGATCAGACAGTACTCGATGTCTTCCCGGTCGAGGGTGGCCCAGATATCGAGGATCGTGTCCGTGGCGTCGAGGCCACCCACCGTGCACGACCCGAAGGCAAACCCGTCCGCCCGTCCCGCCGCATTCACGACAGCACCCGCTAGGGTGCTTTGGGCGGAACGATAAGATTCCGCAACACCGAGCGCCCGGGTACCCGGTTTGACCATGGGCCCGGGATCGCTCTGGCTACTCCTCGTCTTTGATTTCCTGGAGGCGCTCTAGCAGTTCGTCGCTGGAGGCCCCGTTTTCGAACTCGACGGACCCGTCGTGGTCCTCGGACCGATCGTTGA
Source organism: uncultured Halobacteriales archaeon (assembly GCA_964432005.1). Lineage (GTDB taxonomy): Archaea > Halobacteriota > Halobacteria > Halobacteriales > SKNY01 > SKNY01. The sequence continues at coordinate 4,975 of CAYSMB010000066.1, read as the reverse complement.
TCTCCGCGTCCGTTTCATCGAAATCGGTTTCGACGGACTGTCGTTCCTGTTCGGATTCATCGTAACTTCCGAACCCCATACAATATGTCGTATGCGACCGAGCGTCAAAAACCCCCCGCCGGATCGGCACCCTGATGTCCCCGCGCACAGGCCCTGGCACCATGGACGTGCGGAACCTGACCGCGGACGCCGACGTCTTTACCGCGAACGCCTATCTGGTCGATGGCGGCCATCCATGTCTCGTTGATGTGGGCGCGATGGCCGGTGTGGCGGAGCTCATCGATTCCCTCGATGCCGTGTTTCTGACCCATCAGCATGGCGATCACGTGGCGGAACTGGATGACATCGTCGACGCCTTCGCCCCGGACGTGTACGCCTTCGACGACCATCCCGCCCGGACGCACCCGATCGATGACGGCGACGAGGTCCACATCGGCGAGGAGACCTTCGAGGTCGTGTACACGCCGGGTCACGCCAGCGATCACGTCGCCTTCCTCGGCACCGATTGCGTGTTTACCGGCGACGTTGTCGTCTACGCCGACGGCGCCTTCGACGACGGGAGCTTCGGTCGCACCGACATGGCCGGCCAATCTCGCGAGCGCCTCATCGAGAGTATCGATACGCTATTGGACCGGCTCGGCCCGGACGTCGCGACGATGTACCCGGGCCACGGCCCGGCCTATGAGGGAGATGTTCGAGAAGTCATTGAGCGGGCGCGTCAGCGCGCGTCCAGACGCGAACCGAAGTATCCGGACGACTAGGCGCTCCGGCGTTCGCGCGCCTTCGGGCGGAGGTTGGCGTACCCGCACTTGCGACAGCGTTCGGCTCGGGGCGGGTTCCGGGCATTGCATTTCATGCAGATGAGCTTGCCGAGCGTCCGTTCCTCGGCGGCGTCGAACGAGGCCATGATCTTGGTGTCCGTTTCCCGTCGGCGCGTTAAAGGCTTCCGTCCCGTCTTCAGTCGGCTTCCGAGAGGAATGAGCGGGAGTGATCTCGGATGGATTCACGCGTGGGCGTCTCGGTCACGAGACTGACGACAGCGAAGGCGAGGTACGACGCGAACAGGCTGGTAAAGCCGTGGTAGATTCCGAGCGGATGGGCCGGAAGGAAGCCGAGTTCGAACAGGATCAAGAGGCCGGGCCCGACGACGAGCGACACGGCGGCGCCCCAGGCAGTTGCCCGATCCCAGTAGGCCCCGAAGAACACGGGGGCGGAGGTCGTCCCCAGCCCGACGACGGCGAAGGCGACGAGCTGGAAGATCCCGGCGGGCCGCAGCCACGCCAACGCGAACGCGAACACGATGACCGCGACGAGCAATGCCTGCGTGACACGGACCTGTCGGCGCTCGGTGGCGTCGGGGTCGACGAAGGGGACGTACACGTCCCGGCTGATCATCGAGCTCATGGTCAAGGCCGTGGAGTCGGCGGTCGACATGATCGCGGCGATCGCGCTGGCCATGAAGATCCCGAAAACGATCGGATGCATCAGGGTGTCCACGAGGAGGGGAATCACCCAGTCGGGCTCCGGCGGCTCGGCGATCACGCTGGGCGCCCACATCCCGAGCACGGTCCCGAAGAAGTACGTCGGGACGGCAATAATGGCGAACACGAAGCCCGAACGCCGCACGGTCTTGCCGGCGTTTCCTGAGAAGTATCGCTGAATCGTGTGTGGATAGGCGGGGACCCCGAACACAAATGCGAGCGCGAACGTCATGATGAAGATCGGGGTCCAGGCACCGACCTGGCCCCCCAGGGTCAGGATCCCCTCGGCCTGTCCGGCCGCCTCGGTCGCCAGGGCGTTCGGCTCCATCGTCCCCATGACGTACGCGGTCACCCCACCCAGCGTGCCAAAGAGCACGATGGCCTGGAGGGTGTCCGACCAGATCACGCCCCGATAGCCCGCGATGTGGATATACACGAGCATGAACGCCGCCATGAGGACGATGGCCAGCTCATAGGGGATCCCCATCAGGGAATCGAGGATGACCCCACCGCCCTCGAGCTGGGCGGCGATCAGGCCGACCATGAAGATCCCCGTAACGGCGAGATACAGGACCCCGAGCTCCGGGCTCTCGTAGCGACGACGGATGTACTCCGAGGGCGTCACGACGTTCATGTCGCGACCGACTTCGTAGAGGGTGACCCCGACCGTCGCGAAGACGACGGTGTAAAATACCGCCGCGATGGCCAGGAAGCTGAACGTTCCCGGCCCTGTCGTGTACACATTGCCACCGATGCCGAGCACGGTGAAGGCACTCAGCACGGTGGCGACGAAGGTTAAGCCGAGGATGTACGTCCCGACCGTTCGGTCGGCCAGGTAGAAGTCGTCGGGCGTATGTTCGGTAAAGCGGGCCGCGGCGACCCCCACGAGAAGGACGAGCAGCAGGTACAGCGCGAAAATGCCCTGCTCGGTCGTCACCGGAATCATTGTGTGCCCTCCGCGGACGTGCGATCGGTTGCGATCCAGGCCAGCCCGAACAGGACCGCTACGATGGCCACCTGGACCCACAGCCACGCAGGCAGGCCGAGCACGAGCGAATCGAATCGGCCGATCACGAAGAGGTGACCTAAGGCGATCCCCAACATCACGAGGACGAGCACGACGAACCGGCGGTGACTCGTCAACGTCGTCGATCGGTCTTCGTAAGACACGATTATGTAGTGGATGACCTCCGATCCGCGATAAATTTTCCTAATCTCCTTCGAAAGACAGCATTGATCAAAATTTTTCTTCAATAACCCTTGCGTACACCGCATCGGGACCGATAGGCTTTGACCGGAAACGGGCCCACCTCGCAGCGAACGATGACGGTCCTCTTCGTGGGCATCGGCGCGGATACGACGAACTCCTCGCCCACCCCGCCGGTTTTCGAGGACGGCCGGTTCGAATACGTCCCCATCCCGGAGCGATTGGGCCCCGACGGGACGACCGAGACCCGAACGTACGGCAATACGGAACTCCGTCACGCCGATGGCAACCTCGACACCCTCCTGGAGTCCATCGTCCCGCGGCCGAAGGGATCCCGGCTGCGGGGCGAGGCGCTCGCGGCCTGGCCACTCCACCACGACCCGAATTTCGAGGCACTGACCTACGGGGAAACCTACAGCCGCCCGGCGTACACGAAGCGGCTGGGACGGCTGGACCGTGGCGACGTCGTCGCCTTTTACACCGGCTTGCAACCCTCCCCGGACGCGCCGAGACACCGGTACCTGATCGGCGCGTTCACCGTCGCCCGGGTGATCGACTGTCGTCGACTCGCAACCGACCGGTCCTTTGCCGACCTCCCGCCCGGCCGACAGGAAGCGTTGATGGCCGAACACGCCGCCAACGCCCATGCCAAACGCTATTTCGCCACCGGCGAAATCGCCGCCCCGGACGACGGGCTCGTGATCGTCGACGGCACGACGCCGGGCGGACGATTCGAGCGTGCGATGCGGATCAGCGGCACCCACAGCGGACCCCACTATTATCTGGACGAAGAACTGGAACGGCGGTGGTCGCCAGCGCCGAACGGGGACGAGGATCGGACGGCGTATCTCGGTGGCGTCAAACCCGCACACCTGCTCGACCTCGAGCCCGAGACGTTCTGGTCGGACGTCGAGGCGTACCGATAATCACTCCGCCGCGAGATACTCGTCCTGGACCGCCACAACCTCCGAAGAGTCCGCGCACGCCGCATAGCGGGCGAGGGGCTCCTCGTTGAGCTCCACGAAGGTATGGCCCCAGCGGAACTTCCCGAGGAGTTCCTCGGCCTGTTCACTGTGGCCGAGGATCCAGAGGGCACCGGCGAAGGCCTCGACGGTCGTGAGTTCGAACGCCCGGCCGTAGTTCACCGGGTTCGCGGCGACGAGGAAGGGTAGCGCGCGTTTGGGGCCGGCAAGCTCGAAGCGCTCCGGGTCGGCACTCCGCCAGGAGCAATCGATCGCGATCAGTCGGTCGGCGACGTCGTCGTCCGGCGGGGCCAGGGCCCGGTCGGCGTATGGGTCGAGGACGAGGCCGTGGGGGACTGCCCGGTCCGACCGGTGTAACGTGGCGAATCCGAACCGCTCGAGGGCGCGGGCCGTGCATTTTTCCGGGTCGTCGTCGCCCACGTACCGGACATGCAGGTCCACGGCACCGCTTTGACGGACACGCGTTTAAACTTGCCCGGCGTCGTTCACTCGTCGCCGACGGCCGCCTCGCCGAGGGCATCGTGCCCGTCGATCGACGCCTGGCCGTCCATATAGGGCCGAAGCGCCTCCGGGATGGTGACCGTGCCGTCCGCGTTCTGATAATACTCCAAGAGTGCCACCATGACCCGCGGCACGGCGGTACCCGAGGCGTTCAGGGTGTGGACGTACTCGGCGGACTCGTGGTGCTCGGGACGGTAGCGAATCCCGGCCCGGCGCGCCTGGAAGTCTTCGAAGTTCGAGGCCGATGAGACCTCCAGCCACCGCCCGCCGATCGCGGGGCCGTCGGGCATGTCATCGGCGGGCGCCCAGACCTCGAGGTCGTACTTTTTCGCCTGGGCGAACCCCATATCCCCCGTGCACATCTCGATGACCCGGTAGGGCAGCCCCAGGCGTTCGAGCACGACCGCGGCCTCCTCGACGAGCGTCTCCATGCGCTCGTAGCTCTCCTCGGGTTCGACGAAATTGACCAGCTCGACCTTGTTGAACTGGTGGACCCGGACGATCCCCCGGGTCTCGGTCCCGTGCTCGCCGGCCTCCCGGCGGAAGTTCGGGGAGTAGGCCTGGTGCTTGACCGGCAGCTCCTCGCGAAACAGGATGTCCCCGGCGAACATGTTCGTGACCGGGACCTCCGCGGTGGGGATCAACCACCGATCCTCGTCCTCGAGGCGGTAGGCATCCTCGGCGAACTTCGGGAGCTGGCCCGTCCCCGTCATGGCGTCGCTATCGACCATGATCGGCGGGAAGACGTCGTGGTAGTCCTGTTCGCGGTGGACGTCGAGCATGAACTGGATCAGGGCGTGCTC
>CAYSMB010000065.1:2193-9717 GCA_964432005.1 uncultured Halobacteriales archaeon | reverse complement strand
TCCTCGGCGAGGGAATGGCTGAGTTTCACGACTGCGAGGTTGACCCGATCGCCGACGTGATCGTTCGTCTCCGCCAGCGGGGCAAACCGGGATCGTGTCGGCCGGTACTCCGCAACACGATGACCGTCCGGACGGAGGATCGAGTACGCGTAGCGAAGCTCGGTGTTGACGAATTCCCCCGTCGCGGGATCGCGCTCACCCGGTTGCTCACGCGCGCCTTCGTCGAGCGCGCGTTGAAAGGGCGGAACGTCGATCGACGGTCGACGATCGAACGACCAGCAATCGTCCGTGGGCGTGGCCTCCGGCCATAATCTGAGCGCGGGGGCGTAGACCTCGAGCGCCTCATGTTCGTCGGCGAGTTCACGTTCAACGCGTCGCAGCAGCCGGCTCGTGCGTTCGTCGGCGGGTTCGAGCATGACGAGGCTGCCGTCGTCGTCGAGGAACTCGAGAAGAGGTTCCACGACGGCTCCAGGATTCTCCAGCTCGCCGAGCACGTTCGCGAGGACGACGAGGTCGTACGTTCCCTCCAAGGCGGTGGACTCCACTCGGGATCGCTCGAGATGCCACCGGAAATTCCGATGGGTCCGCTCGAGCAGTCGATCCGCGACGGCGATCGCGTTCTCGCTGGGTTCGACGCCGTGATAGTCGACGGGCACCGCATCCCCGAGATAGTCGGACATCCCTAGCGCGACGCCGCCAATCCCCGTACCGACCTCGAGGGCCCTCAGGGGATTCGGGATGCGCCCGGAACGGCCGAGAACGTCGAGGACGTACTGGCTTTTCGCATACGTGCCCGGGAGGTGGTAGATCGCGTATCCCCACGCCGCGTCCAAGTCATACGTGACCGACTCCCCGGCAAGGTACGCGGACTTGAACGACCTGATCGCCTCACGGAGTCGATCCCCCGAGCCCCCAGCGAACCAGGTCGATCCGTAGTGCTCGATGAGCCCCGCCTCGATGGCCGCCGTGATCCGGTCCGGGAGGTCTTCGACCCCATCGAAATCCGGTTTCGCGGGGCCATCGGCCACCGGTACGAACGTCCCATCACTGCGGCGGCGAATCCCCAACGCGACGGCGTGATCGGCGAGGACATCCGCAACCGTCGCCGGATCGACGTCCTCGATCACGTAATCGGTCAACTCCGCGGGATCGATGGGTCGAACGCCCCGGAGATATCGCGCCGCATCGAGGATCCCCTCGATGGTCTCGTCCTCACCCATCGCCCGGACGATGCCGTTCGCTGGCCTCGCGGTAAAGCTCGGCGAACTCGTCGATATCCGCGTTCGCGATGCGTGCGGCCGCGTCAGCGACCTCCGTCGCCCCGGCGTAGCGGTCCTGGATATGTGCGTACACTTCGGGGTTGCCTGCGAGCACGTGATCGAGGAGGTCGCTCATGCCGGCGGAGACGGGGGTATGAAAATCGTCGTCGACGGGTTCGCCGGCGAGCGCGAATCCGAGCACCGCCGCGTGCACCTTGGCTTGGACGGTCTCCATTGCCCGGTCGTGTTCGGACGGGGTGGTCTCGAAGGGTTCGTATCCAGCGTTCGTGAGCCGCTCGAGCAGCGCCGTCGTGATCTGTCCGGGATTGTCCCACACGACCGGCACGTTTCCCGGCGCGTTCTCCGGCGCGAATAGGGGATGGAGGCTGATCCGCTCGCAGTGTTGGGCGTGGGCTCGCATGGCATCCATCGGCTCGAGCATACTCCCGCTGAGGTCGATCAAGGCGCGCTCGGCGACCGGGGCGAATTCGGCAATCGCGTCCGCGGTTTCTCCCAAGGGCACCGCCGTGCACACGACCGGAAAGCTGACGACTTCCTCGGGATCAAGGGCGACCGCCTCAAGCTCGTCGGCGGCCACCTGGGCGGCGTCTTCGTCGACGTCGGTGAACGCGACGGTCATCCATCCGCCGGCAAAGTCGCCGAACCACCGCCCCATCTCGCCGGCCCCGACGATGAGCAGCCGCATCGGTCCTGTCGGTTCTCGGCGGCGGAGCAAAAACGGTTCGTTCGGCTTTACCGGACGAGTCGACGCTCGTAGTCGTTGAGGTTTTCGTAGCCGTCCTCGGTCACGACGACGAGATCCTCGATTCGGATCCCACCGACGGCGGGATCGTACAATCCCGGCTCGACGGAAAATACCTGTCCGGGGCGAATTTGCCCGCCCTCGAGGCTCACCCGGGGACGCTCGTGCAGGGCCAGCCCGACGCCGTGCCCGGTCCCGTGAATGAAGCCTCGCTCGGCGGCGGGAGTGCTCCGGTTGGTCGGGAGATCCGCCGCCTCGTAAACATCACAGGCCGCGTCGTGGACAGCGGTGGTTGATTCGCCGGGTTCGATCGCGTCGAGTGCAGCGTCCTGGGCCACGACGGTGAGATCGTACCATTCTCGGGCGAGGTCGTCGGGTTCGCCGACGCAGAACGTACGCGTCATGTCCCCGTGATACCGCGTCGTATCGTCCTGGGGGAAGATGTCGACAACGATCGGCGCGTGGGCGGGCAACGGGCCGCTTCCCCGGTCGTGGGGTTTCGCGGCGTCCGTCCCGCCGGCCACGATGATATCTTCGAGGAGATAGCCCGCTCGCAGGAGCCCGATACGGACCTCGGTCTTGACCCGTTCGCTGGTCAGCGGTTCCCCACCGAGCACGAGCGATCCGTCGTCGATCGCGGCATCAGCGAGTAACACTTCCACCCGAGCCATCGCGTCCTCGGTGGCGGCCTGGGCGCGCCGGATGTATTCCACCTCCTCGTCGGTCTTGATCGCCCGAATCTCTTCGACGATCCCGTCCTCGTCGGCCTCGACGCGGATCCCCGCATTGCGTAGGTCGTCCGCTTGTTTGAGCGGAAACCGGGGCGGGACGGCCACGCTATCGACCGCGTGCTCACGGAGAAACGCCGCGATCACGGCGGCGTTGTGAACGGTAGGTGTCCCCTCGATGGCGGGGTTCGCCGCGGCGACTTCCGCCGGACTTACTACGGAGCTGGCGCGGCTGTCCTCCCGGGCGAGCTCCCGTTCGAGCCCCCGGACGAGGAGGTGGACCTCGCCATCGACGAACAACGAGATGAAGGGGTCGGGCGCGCCGAACCCGGTGATGTAGCGCTGATCCGGGTCCGAACCGGTCGCGTCGACGAGGTAGCCATCGAGCCCCCGGTCGCCGAGATACACCCCGAGCGCGCTGAGATCCGGGTCCATGGATCGCTCCATCCCGGGATCGAGGATAGGTGTACCGACTTCGGTACGCTCAACACCTCCTGTCACCAGATCGATCGCATGGACGCGCGGGTTCGGCCATCGGATGTCGGTGGGCAGGTGCAGGCACCCCCCTCGAAGAGTTACACCCATCGGGCGATCCTGGCCGCGGGCATGGGGGCGGCGGCGACGGTCCGGTCGCCGTTATTGAGTGCCGACACCCGTGCCACGATGCGGGCGGTCGAACGCTTCGGCGGGGAGGTCGCGGAGCGAGACGAGGAGCTTGTTATCGAGGGCTTCCATGGGGATCCGCAAACGCCTAATGACGTCCTCGACTGTGCGAACAGCGGCACGACGATGCGCCTCACCATTGGAACCGCCAGCCTCGTCGACGGCGTCACGGTCCTGACGGGGGATGCGTCGTTGCGGGATCGACCGCAGGGACCCCTGCTCCAGGCCATCGAGGATCTCGGCGGCCGGGCCGAGAGCACGCGATCGAACGGCCAAGCGCCCGTGATCGTCCGCGGTCCGATTCGGGGCGGATCCGTCGCAATACCGGGTGACGTCTCCTCGCAGTTCATCACGTCCTTGCTCATGGCCGGGGCCGTCACGGACCGCGGTATCGACATCACACTCGAGACGGCGTTGAAGTCGGCGCCCTACGTCGACGTGACTCTCGAGGTCCTCGAGGGGTTCGGCATCGAGGCCGACGCGACCGCCGACGGGTTTCGAGTGGCCGGCGGCCAGCGATATCGCCGGGATACACCCTATACCGTCCCCGGGGATTTCTCGTCGATCTCGTATCTGCTCGCGGCCGGGGCCATCGCGGGCGACCCGATCGTCGAGATCCAGGGTGCCGTTCCCAGCGCCCAGGGGGATACCGCGATCGTGACGATCGCGGAAGAGATGGGGGCCGACATCGATTGGGATCGGGATGCCGAGCGGCTCGCCGTCCGGCGATCGGAGCTCACGGGAACGACGGTCGACGTCGCCGACACGCCGGATTTGCTCCCGACGATCGCCGCGCTCGGGGCGATCGCGGACGGGACGACACGGATCACGAACTGCGAGCACGTCCGCTACAAGGAAACCGATCGCGTGGGGGCAATGGCGACGGAACTCGACCGGCTCGGTGCCGACGTGGAAGAGACCCAGGACGAGCTGACGGTCCACGGCGGGCGGTCAGAACTCGTCGGTACGGCCGTCGACGGGTACGCGGACCATCGCATCATCATGGCGTTGGCGCTCGTGGGCCTGGTCGCGGAAGGTGAAACGGTCATCCACGGCGCAGAACATGTCGACGTCTCGTTCCCGGCCTTTTTCGAAACCATCGCCCAACTCGGGGCCGATGTCCAACAGGAGTAGCCGCGGCGAGCGGAGCGTACCTTATATCACGCAGCGCGTCAGCCCTGTAGCATGAACGGGAATCGCTTCGGTCGGCTCTTCCAGGTCACGACCTACGGGGAGAGTCACGGCCCGGCGATGGGGGTGACGATCAGCGGGTGCCCGGCCGGGCTGGAACTGGCCGAGGAGGACGTCCAAGCCGATCTGGATCGTCGGAAACCCGGGCAGTCGATGATTACGACCAGTCGGGAGGAACCCGACGCGGTCACCATGCAGAGCGGGATCCAGGACGGGTACACGACGGGGACGCCCATCGGGATGGTGATCCAGAACAAGGACGCCCGTTCGGGAAAATACGAACCGTTCATCACCGCGCCCCGCCCGAGCCATGGCGATTTCACCTATTCGGCGAAATTCGGGACGCGAAACTGGGGTGGTGGCGGACGTTCCTCGGCGCGAGAGACGGTCAACTGGGTGGCTGCGGGCGCGGTCGCGAAGAAGTTGCTCAATGAAGCCGGCGTCGAGCTCAAGGCCCACGTCAACCAGATCGGCGACGTCGAGGCCGGCCCGGTCACCTTCGAGGAGATCGTGACCCAAAGCGAGGAAAACGAGGTGCGGTGTGCGGATCCGGAGGCCGCCGCGGCGATGGTCTCGCTCATCGAGGAGTACCAGCAGGAAGGCGATTCGATCGGCGGAAGTATCTATTTCGAAGCGCGCGGTGTCCCTCGTGGACTCGGCGCACCACGCTTTGACAGCGTCGAAGCACGGCTCGGTCGGGCCATGATGAGCGTGCCGGCGAGCACGGCCTTCGAATTCGGGTTGGGGCGGGAGGCACGCCGATATGCCGGTTCCGAGCGCAACGAGGACTGGACGACCGACGACTCGGGCGAATTAATCCCCGAAGGCAATGCTCACGGCGGGCTCCAGGGCGGGATAACCACCGGTCAGCCGATCTACGGCGAGGTGACCCTCCATGCGCCGACATCGATACCGAAGACCCAGCGGACCGTCGACTGGGAGACCGGGGAGGAAAAGGACATTCAGGTCATCGGGCGACACGACCCCGTTCTCCCGCCGCGTGGGGTCCCGGTCGTCGAGGCGATGCTCGCGCTCACGCTGGTCGATTTCATGCTCCTCGGCGGCCGTATCTCCTCGGACCGCCTCGACGGCGACCTCGGGGAATATCGGACCGAGTATCACCCGAGCTCGCCCGATTAGTCGCCGAATTCGTCCTCGGTGATTCGTACCGCGATCGTATCCTCGACCTCGCGGAGGTCATACGACGGCGTCGATCCACCGGTGCGTTGGACGTACATCGGCTCGACGAGTCGGCCGTCGTCGATCCCGTAGATCTTGAGGAGCTCGCCGGTATCTCCCGGGGGTCGATCCTGTTCGCGAATCGTCCGCGCCAGCCGTTCGGAGAGCCATTCGGTCTCGCTGACGCTTTCGTCGAAAATCAGCACGTCCCGCATGTACCGGACCGCATACCAGTTGAGGTCATTGACGAGCGAGATGGCCGCCCCGAGGCTCACCGTATGCACGCCGACCGTATTCGCCCAGGGCTCCTCGAGATCGTAGGAGGCCAACGCGGCCCGCGCCGTTTCGCTCGAGAGGAGCTGGTAGCGGAGCTGCACGTCCTCCGCTCCGAGAAAGCAGACGCGGGTCATCCTCGTGTCCCCTACGAGCGATCGCTTATCAGGCTTGGCGTTTTGCGGGTTCGGGAGCGTCCTCGATGGGCAGGCGCTCGAGGCGCACGGTCTCGGCACGTGACGCTGCCTGTTCGATCAGCTCACCGAATCCGACGGGTTCGTCGGCGATGACGCTCGCGAATTCACCGGCCGTCTCCGGATGGGTCGGGGCGATCCGGTTGCAGCCCGCATCGATGGAGGCCTCCTCCCAGGTTCCCAGCTCCTTCGCACGATCGATGATGTCCTGCTTGTCGGCGGACAGCAGGGGCCGGTGGATCGGATACCGGACGCGTGCGCCGGTGAGGGCGAGGTTCGGGCCGGTTTGACTCGATTTCTGTCCGAGTGACTCCCCCGTGGCAAGCGCGTCGGCCCCGAGTCGGTCCGCGACGCGTTCGGCGATGCCGAACATGTATCGCCGGAGCGAGAGCATCCGCGAGGCGCCCGTCTCGTCGACCAGCCGCTCGGCGATGTCACCGGATGGCACCCGCACCAGCTCGAGGTCCCCGTCCGGGGCGTACCGGGCGAGCCGTCGGACGCTCTCGAATGCCCGTGCCACATGATCCGGACCGCCGAAGGCCTCGAAGTCGAAATAGAGCGCCGTGAGTTCACAGCCGCTGCGCATCATCTCCCAGGCGGCGACCGGGGAGTCGATCCCGCCACTGATCAGCGCGATCACGTGACCCTGCGAGCCGTACGGGAACCCACCCGGCCCGGGCCATTTCTCCCGAAACACGAACGCCTCGTCGCGGCGACACTCGATGAAATACGTACGATCGGGGTCCTCGAGATCGACCGTCGGCTTCCCGTGCTCGGCCAGGACCGACCAGACGGCCTCGCCGCCGGTTCGCTCCAATTCCTGGCTGGAGAACGGGTGGGCGTCTGGATCGCCAGCACGCCGGGCCCGGACCGCGAAGCTCGCGGAGTGGTCGGGATCGGCCGCCGCGAGTTCCGCCAGCCGATCGGTGATCGCGTCCATCGTCGGTTCCGTCGAGATCGAAGGACTCGCGCTGGCGACCCCGACGGTGTCCGTCGCGACGTCCGTCGCGGCCTCGAGCTCGGCCGACCCGGTCCGGATGAACAACCGGCCGTGCTCGCCCGTCACCGCGGCGTCAATCCCCCGGTCGGCGAGCATGCGTTCAAGGTTATTCCCGAGCAAGCGCTCGAGGCGATGTTGGACCTGATGGCTCTTTACCCCGAGCTCCCCGTGACGCACGATCACCGTGTCACCTGACGGGGGAGCCATGGGGGGCCTAGGCGAGTTCCATATTAGTGCGCTTTCATCACTGATCGAGGACCATTCCGAGATACGA
>CAYSMB010000065.1:0-2183 GCA_964432005.1 uncultured Halobacteriales archaeon | reverse complement strand
CACTTCGACGAACTCGCCGAGGTCGTCGACGGCATCCAGGCTAATGATCGCGTCGTCGGTCGTGTATTGTTCCCGTGTCTTTTCGACGGTGTGGGCCCGGATGAAATCCAGCGCCTCGAATATCGCAATGGCGTCCGCTGCACTTTCGACCGTCGTTTCGGTCTCCCGGCGGGTCTTAGCGGCCGCCTCGAGTCGCGGGCCCTTGTAGGTGATCCGGTCCGCGGTGGCGAGATCGTCCTCGATCGAACGCTCGACGCGGATCCGCAAGGCCTCGTCGCTCGAGGCGAAGGATCGCTGGGGATGATCGAAGTACGTATCCCGCTGCTCGACGGTCCCCAGAAACTCCACCGCCATGGCCTCGAGGTCCCGACGGACGTCCGCGTGGTCGACCCGGACCTTCCGTTCGACCTCGTACATGCTGATCGAGGGGGTGACGGCGCGATAAAGGGCTTCCCCTCGGATGCGAGTGTGGGAAACGGTGTCCTTAAGAAGCGAACGCCACTCACCACCGATATGAGTGAAGATCCCGCGGAGACGGACGAAGCGTCCGTCGAGGAGTCCGAGGAGTCGCCGGCGGGGGAGGACGAGCAGCCCGCGGAGGACGAGGACACGATCGACGAGGACGACTTCGTCACGCTGGCCGTGACAGCCTACAGCACCGAGAGCGACCAGCTCGTCGATACGACCGACGAGGAGCTGGCCGAGGAGGAGGGGGTCGACACCGACGAACAGACCTTCGAACCGCGTACCATTCCGTTGGGCGAAGGCCATCTCTTTCCGAGTGTCGAGGATGACATCGCCGGTCGGAAGGTCGGCGAGTCCGCGACCGTCGAGGTCCCGGCCGATGAGGCGTTCGGGGAGTACGACCCGGACAACGTCCGGACGGTGAGTGCGGACACGATTCCGGAAGACGACCGCTACCCGGGCGCCCACGTCGACATCGACGGGGAACACGGGCACGTCGAAACGATCATCGGCGGTCGGGCTCGCGTGGACTTCAACCACCCGCTCGCGGGTGAATCGATCGAATACGAATACGAAATCTTGGACCGGACCGAGGATCGACTCGAGCAGGCCCAAGCACTGCTTGGGTCGGTCATCGACGCCGACCTCGAGATGTGGATCGAGACCGAGGAAGAAGAGCAGGAAGTGCCCGTCGAGGACGCCGACGAGGACGAGGAAGAGCCGGAGACGACGACCGAAACGGTCGAGGTCGAAGTCCTATACGTCGAAAGCGTCCCCCAACTCGCGCTCAACCAGCAGTGGATGTTCCGCAAACAGCAGATCGCCCAGTCGATCATCGACCGCCTCGGCGTCGAGCGCGTCGTCATTCAGGAAACGATCGAAGGGATGGGTGGCGGCCTCGGCGGGCTCGGGGGTATGGGGGAAGCCCTGGAGGACGTTGACGTCGATCCGGAGGAGATCGCCGAAGAAGTCGACGAGGCCGCCGAAGTCGAACCCGTCGAGTAGTTCAGGCGATATCCCGACTCGTGTCGATCGCGACCGAGTCGCGCAATTCGAGTTTGATCGGTTCGTCCAGGGCCCGCCCGCCGCGGAATTTCGGGACCGCGAGCCGGTTCTCGAGCGAATCGCCGGAGATGGTGGTATCTAACCCGAAGATCACGTCGGCGACGTATTCGGTGATGTCCCGGGGCTCGGGGATCGCCCGACCCTCGATACAGTGAAGGAACGCGATACTGCCGGTGTTGATCATCTGGGTTTGGAGGCCATTCAAAAACGCCGTGTAGCGGCGGGACCCGAGCTGCTCGAGGGTGTCGATCGGATCGACGATGAGGTTCGACCCTTCCGGGAGGGTCCGGACCATGTCCTTGACGTGATCCATGGGGGCGTCCCCCGGCACTCCTTGGATGTTCGGCTGGCCGACCTGGGCGTTGGTCCGCTCGAAGGCGTCCCGGATGGCTTCCGGGGACCGACGGGTCGTGACGTACAGCGTGCGTCGGGCGTCGGTAAGTTCGAACAGGATCAATTCGGATTGACTCGCCGGGGAGGCGGTGAGGGCGACGATACTGCCGGCCGGGATACCGCCGTCGAGCATGCGATCGAGCACGCCGATCCCGGTCGGGAGCATCTCGACCATGCGTGCATGGGTTCGACCGTTCCCCTGTTTAAACGTTCCCCCGAAGACCGGCGATGGGACTAGTCGCTCGCGGCGTACTCAGCCA
>CAYSMB010000064.1:0-9768 GCA_964432005.1 uncultured Halobacteriales archaeon | reverse complement strand
ACTGGACGCCGGTCCACGCGCTGCCCCGCGAGATCACCTGCGTCGACCCCATCGCGGTCGAGGCCGACCTCGTCATCGACGCGACGGGCCACGAGGCCATGGCGGTCAAGAAACTCGACGAACGCGGCGTCCTGAACGCGCCGGGTATCGAGGACTCGAAGTCCAACGCCGGCATGGACCAGACCGGCGACGACTCCTACGGCGCGCCGGGCCACGACTCGCCCGGGCACGACTCGATGTGGGTCGGCGAGAGCGAGGACGCCGTCGTCGAGCACACCGGCCTCGTCCACCCGGGCCTGATCGTCACCGGGATGGCCACGGCGACGACCTACGGCCTCCCGCGGATGGGTCCGACCTTCGGCGCGATGCTTATCTCGGGCAAACGGGCCGCCCAGCACGCCATCGACGAACTCGGCGTCGACGCGCCCGCGGTCGATATAACCAGTCGGGCCACGCCGGCAGACGACTAGGCGTCCGGGCCGATCCGCCCCCAAGCGAACAGCGTCAGCGGCATGAATCGACGGTCGCCGTTCGGGTTCAAATATTCCGCCACGTTTTCGTCAAAGAACGTCAGTCCCGTTCCGCCCAGGCGGCGGTGGGCCGCCGCGGACAAATAGAGACGCCCCAGCGTGACGCCCGCCTCGAGCTGCGCGAGCCGGTATCCCCGGTTGCCGCATTCCGCGACGATCGTATCGACGTCTGCCATGCAGTAGACGTTCACGTGCGCTTCCCCGCCCCACGCCTGATTCAACGCGAGCTGGCGCTTCGTCCGGACCGACGTATCGCCGAACCGGACGAGCGCACCTTCATCCCCGTCGAACCAGTACCGGCCGTCGGGCAATCCGTCCACTCCCGTCGTCAGGACGAAGAGTTCGAGGTATGAAGGGCCGGACGCCGACCCGCGGTTCCAGTCGCCCGGGATCCCCCGCACGGCCCTGTCGAGCACGGTGTCGAGTTGTCGACGCGTCGGACCGGTGTCGGCGAAATCCCGTTTCGACCCTCGCCGCCGGATCGTTTCAAGCAGCGGCCGGGCGGTGGCCGTTTCCGCATCGACCGGACGGAGTTCGTGCCAGGTCCCATCGATCGACGGCCTCTGATACGACGACAGCGCCCTCCGGATGCACGACCGCGACTCGGACGCTTCGGGGGCGTCCGACAACCGGCTCTGGTCGTACGCCTCGACGATCAGCGGATACTCGACGCGATCGCTCGATAGCGGCGCGGTCTCCGCATCGATCGGGTCGACCGACGGGGCCTCCGGCGGGCGGTCGCCGGATCCGATCGGAACGACCGCAATGGGCGCTTCCTCCGCCGGATCGACGCCGACGAGGTTCGCGACAGCACGATCGACGAACCCGCTACCGAGGGCCGCCCGGAGACCGGACGCGTGGGCGGCTGCCAGGAAGTTCGCGATCACCGTCCCGCCATCCCAGAACGCGTGCCGATAGGTCCGCTCGCCATACTTCCAGGCGTTCCGCCACCACGTGGAGGTGAGGACCGCGATCGCTTCGGCGTCATCGGCCTGCTCCCAGTCGCCCATAGCCCGAACGATCCCCGCCCGGTAGTCGCCTTCCCGGAGCCGATCGAGGGCAAACTCGGTCGGATCGAAATGATAGACCCCCGCCGGGAGGCCGGCGAGATCGCCACAGATCAGATAGAGGTCGATGTGGTGCAGATTGCCCGTGCAGGAAGCCGCTCGAAAGCGGTGGGTTCGACCGTCCTGTTCGATTTCTTGGGTGATTCCGGCCGCGAGGTAACACAGCGTGGCCACCGTGCGGCGATCGAGGCCGCTGCCCGCACCGGACCCGGGCTCCGCGACGTTGTGTTCGATCGCTGCGAGCGCGGGTTGGCGAGGCGGGTCGATCCCGTCGAGGTCGATCCGCGGCCGGTCGAGATACGTTTTGAATGCCCGGGGTCGAATCTCGGGGTCCATCTGGCGGGGGTCGGGGTCTCGGATGCTTGCGGGTGTGTGGTTCGTTTGGGCGTGGTACTCACGGGCGTCGACCATGCTCGACCAAGCGTCGCCGCGCCCCAAGAACGCCCGGGACCGGAACCGGTTTCAGGCCCACGTCGCCTGGCTCGGACATGGTCGATCGAGCGACGGTGTATCGGGCGCCGACCACCGTCGCCGATGCTGACGAACTCGCCGCGTGGCTTGGGAACGTCGCGAACCTCCCGGTGGGGGTGGAGGATCGGTTCCTCGCCGGCCATACCCACGAAGACATGGCCGAGGCACTCGCCCGCGCTCGGGTCCTGTCACCGTACGACCGGGATACGGGGTCGACGATGCTCGGGATCATCCGATACGAGGAACGGGCCCTCGAGGATCCCAGTCGGACGGGGGGCGTCCTGTACGATGGCCTTGCGGTGCAACGGGCGCTGAACGCTCGCTTACCGCCCGATCAACGCCATCTCGATCACCTGCATATCGTCCTCCTGGACCGTCACATTGGGACGTGGGGCGCACACGACGGGCGGTGGCACAAGCGAATCGCCGTCCTTGGCCAGCCGACCCTGGTCTCCGTCCCGGGGCTCGCAGAGGCGCCAGCGAAACCCGAATCCTACTACGCGCTCCAGCAACAACACGCCATGGTCAGCGGCGACACGCCCCCGCGGGAAGTGCTCGAATCGGCGATCGACGAGGACGTTCTCGTGCCCGGCGATCCGCGTACGACCGATGCCCTCAAGGGATATCTCCTGGCGGGCGTGCACTTGCTTCGCACCGGAGAGGCCTTTTGCGAGGACTCCACGTGCCGGCTCTTCAACGGTCATCGCCATGGCGAAGTCATCCGCGCCCAGTTCGAGGACCCGGAATTCTGTGAGACACACCGGGGCCGTTATGGCTGAGCGACCCGGCCGACCGCGATATGGATCAGACCACCCCAGTGGGTCGTATGGCTGAACCGATCAGAGCGCGCCGCGAGGGCCTCGTGGCCGTCCCGGACGCGTTGATCGAGCACTGCCGTTGGCCGCCCCGTGTAGCGGGTGCCAGGCGTCGATGCCGCGACGAGCAAACGGAGAAAGAGGTTCGGGACGGAACCGTACAATCGGTCACTTTTCGCGAAATGTAACAAGCCGATCCGCCCGCCGGGTCCAACGATCCGAGACCAGCGCTCGATGACGGCTGTCGGATCGTCGAACATGCCGATCACGAAGGTTCCCAGGATCGCGTCCCCGCTCGCGACGGGCGGTCTCGTCGCATCGCCCCGGAGGACGTGCACGTTGTCCCAGTCCGCCGACTGAACGTGGCGGCGCGCGCGAGCCAAGGCGCCCTGGGCCAGTTCGACCCCGACGACCGTGCCGGCATCCCCGACGGGCCTTCGAACGGGTCGAAAGTTCGGGCCGGGGCCACAACCCATCTCGATCACCGTCTCCCCGGGCGTCAGCGCAAGCCGATCGACCGTGCGGCCGCGGAGTCTACGAACGCCAGGCGTCCGTCGGGACACGATGTCGTAGAGGCGGCTCCACCGACTGTAGAAGCGATCGACGCTCCCCTCGCTCATCGATCGAGGAGGGCGAGGGCACGCTCGACGGCCGTCGATGCGTCCGGGGCCAGAATGTACGTCACAGGTTCGATCCCGAACCCACCGGTCTGGGCGATCGCGTCAGTCTCGGACGCGTCGGCCAGCGATGCGTGTACCGTTTCCCGTACGTCCTCTTCCCCCGGCACTTCCACGACGTCCAGCCCGTTGGACCGCAGCGCGTCGACGAGTTCGACGCTATATCGGATGTTGATCGCCGAGCGCATCCCGCTGCCGGCACCGCGGGCGGCCAGGAGAATCCCCGCGAGATGACCCGAAACGCCGAATTCGGGGGCGCCCGGGATCGCAACGGAGCCTTCGACGTCGATGATTCGCCCCGGGACTCCGG
This sequence comes from uncultured Halobacteriales archaeon, assembly GCA_964432005.1. GTDB lineage: Archaea > Halobacteriota > Halobacteria > Halobacteriales > SKNY01 > SKNY01. Next base: position 5,898 of record CAYSMB010000064.1, on the reverse strand, counting down.
CGACGTCCTCGATGCGTTCCCCCTCGGGAAGGATTTCGACGACGTTCGCGCCCACTTGCGGCAACAACTCGACGAACCGCGGATTCCGTTCGATCCGGCCGATGGCGCGTTGCACGGAGGCCCTGACCTGTTCTCGCCGACGGATCTCGCTGTCGGGATCGTGGATCCGAAAGGGCCCGGCCCGGTCGCGCAACCCCGGGACTTGCCGCTCGTGCATGCGGGCGAGCAGTTCACCGGGCGCCTCCATGGTTCGGATGAGGACTTCCAGCTCGATCAGCGCACCGACGCTATCGATGTTACCATCGGCGAGATCCTCGGCGAGTTCGTCGATGGTCTCCTGGACGCGCGAGTCCTCGATGATCTCCGGTTGACGTTCGACATCGCCATGGATGTACTTCGAGACGGCACTCTGACTGACGCCGATGGCATCGGCGATTTCCCGCTGTGTCAGGCCCGCGTCGACGAGGGCGTCGGCCAGCATCGAACGGACCGTCGGTACGAACGCCTCGACGACGACCTCCTCGAGGAATTTCATCCTTTCTTTTGATCGCCCCCGAACTCATGGTCGTCCTGGATGCGTGAGGCGGCCGGGCCGGACTGGCCCTGGTACTTCGAGCCCCGTTCCTCGCCGTAAGGGCGTTCGGCGGGCGACGTCAGCTCGGTGAAGGTCAGCTGCGCGATCCGCATGTCCGGCGTGAGCGCAACGGGGGCGGTCCCGAGGTTGGAAAGCTCGAGGGTGATCTTGCCGCGGAACCCCGGATCTGCCAAACCCGCAGTTGCGTGGACGACGATCGCCAAGCGTCCCAGTGACGAACGTCCCTCGACATGCGCGATCAGGTCGTCGGGGATGCCCACCGTCTCCTTGGTCGTCCCGAGCACGAAATCGCCCGGATGTAAGACGAATTCCTCCTGGACGACCTCGCCGTCCTCGACGGGATCGCGATCGAACTCGGCAAGCGTCTGCTGGCCGTTCCGGCTGGAACCCGGCAGCGTCGTTTCGTTGACGTAGCGCTCGACCTCGTAGCCTTTCTCGGGGTGGATACACTGGATGTTCGACCGGTCGAAGGTGAGAAATTCCCGGCCGAGACGCAAGTCCACGCTGGCCGGCTGGATCTGCAGGTCGGGATCGTCCATCGGCTCGATGACGATGTCCCCCACCTCGAGCCGTTTGCGAATGTCCCGGTCCGAGAGAATCATATCCGGAGGTTTCGCGGCCAGGCCATAAACGCGTCGTCCCGGGGTGGTTCAGTCCCCGCGGAGAAACGGGAGGACGGCATCGACGAACGTCTCTGGGTGCTCGTAGATCGCCGAGTGATCGACGCCGTCGATGACCTGGAGTTCCGCCGCGGGAAGCATGTCCGCTGCGCGCCGCGTCCCGTAGGGGAGATGCCCCTCGGTTTCCGCCCCCAGCAGTACCAGCGTCTGGACGGTAACGCCCGCGAAATCTTCCCGGTCCGGTCGGTACACGTTCGTCCCCTCGACCTCCCGCGGGAGCGTCGGCGCGGCGGCCACGCGCATGTCCCACGTCCCCAGCTCCCGGTAGGCTTCGAGGCGTTCCGGCGACTCGGCAACGTCGATGAAGAACGTCTCGATGATCCCCTCGCGATCGTCCGCCTCGACGAGCTCGTAGAGATCATCCAATACGTTGTCCGGCGCCACCGGTTTCTCCGGGGTCCACAGGGGCGGCTCGAAGATCGCCATGCACCGGATGTTGTCGGTCAAGCGCGAGGCGCCAAACGAGGCGAGCGCACCGTAGGAGTGCCCGATCAGGAACACCTCATCGCCGATCGTATCGACCAATGCAGCGACATCTTCGAATTCCCGCTCGATATCGTACGGTTCCGTATCGCCGCTTTCCCCCCGACCGCGACGATCCATGATGTGCAAGGTCAACTCGTCTTCGAGTAAGGGGGCGACCCAGTCCCAGGACCGGTGATCGGCCGTCGAGCCGTGCACGAGGACGGCGGGCGGGCCCTCCCCCCGGCGCTCGTAGGCGATCTCGGTCCCATCGGCGGAGGTGATCGACTCCATAGCGAGGCGATGACGACGTGTCCTAATAATCGGGATGGGTTGCCGGCGGTGACAATGTGGGGTTCTTAACCACGCGTCGAATCGATGTGAGTATGAAGCAGGTGATCGTCGCCCGCCACGACCTCGAGATGGGAGAGGGGAAGTTGGCGGCGCAGGTGGCGCATGCGGCCCTCGATGCGTACGATGCCGCCGACGATCGGGTCGCCGACCAGTGGCGATCGGGCGGACAGCGAAAGGTGGTCCTGCGGGCCGACGACGAGGATACCCTCTTCGAGGTCCACGAATCGGCGCGACGCGCCGGACTCCCGCGAGCGTTGATCCGGGATGCGGGGCGCACCCAGCTCGAATCGGGGACGGTGACCGCAGTGGCCGTCGGGCCTGCCCCCGAGGAGGACATCGATCGGATCACCGGCGATCTCTCGCTGTACTGACCATGCGGGAGGCCCACCCGATCGAGCGGGAGATCGGCATCGATTGGTATGCGAGCGAGGCCGATGGCACCGACGGTCGCCTCAAGGTCGAGGCCGAAGACTTTCGCGTCCGTGAACGGGAAACGATCGATCCGGAGCCCGTCGATGCTGCCCCGGACGCCTACCCATATCTCGTGATTCGGGCGACCCTCACTGGGTGGGACACTTTCGACTTCGCGGATCGGCTTGGGGGCGCGCTCGGGATCAGTCGGCACCGGATCGAATGGGCCGGCACGAAGGACAAACACGCGGTCACGACGCAGCTCTTCTCGATCGAGGGTGTTTCCCACGAGGACTTTCCCGACATCGCGAACGCCGAGATCGAGGCCATCGGGCGGTTCGGGCGGGCGCTCCACTACGGGGATCTGGCCGGCAACGTGTTCCGGGTACGGGTCCGCGATCCCGAGCGGCCCGGACAGGTCGAGGCGATCACCGACGAACTGGAGGAATTTGGCGGCGGGGCCCTCGCGGTCCCGAACTACTTCGGCCACCAGCGCTTCGGGAGTATGCGCCCGATCACCCACCTGGTCGGGCTGGCGATCATCCGTGGCGACTGGGAGGGAGCCGTGATGGCGTACCTCGGGTCGCCGTCCGAGCGGGAGCCGGTCGAGACGCGGGAGGCGCGGGCGTACATCGAGGATACGCGGGACTGGGCCGTCGCTCGAGATCGTCTCCCCGATCACCTCGGGCACGAACACCGGCTCCTTGAGGTTCTCGACGGGAATGAGGGGGACGATCGGTTCCGCCACGCGCTCGCGGCCCTGCCCGAGGGGTTACGCCGACTCTTCGTGCATGCCGCGCAGGGATACCTCTTCAACCGGATCGTGTCGTTGCGCATGGACCGCGGGATCCCCTTGACCGAATCGATTCCCGGGGACGTCGTCTGTTTTGGCACGAACGAACCCGAACTGGGCACCGTCCCCGATCACGATCGCACCCAACGCGTCACCGAAGATCGGGTCGAGACGATCAACCGGCATCTCCGGAACGGGCGGGCCTTCGTCACCGCGCCACTGGTCGGAACCGAGACGAACCTAGACGCATTCCGCGCCGATGGAATCGTCCGAGAGATCCTCCAGGAGGAAGGGCTCACGGCGGAGGACTTCGCCCTTCCCGATCCATACGGGTCGAGTGGCACCGTCCGGGCGTTGCTCGTCCGTCCCGACCTCGAGATTACCAGTGATCCGCTCGAGTTTCGATTCGACCTGCCGAGCGGGGCCTACGCGACCGTCGTCCTCCGGGAATACCTGAAGGTCGATCCGGACGCGATGGCGTGAGATCGGTGCGGTTTTTCCGACCTCGCCTCAACGCTGGGGCGTGCGGTGTCCCGGCTGTCACGCCGAACTCGATCGCCCCGGGGATCGCTGTCTCTCATGTGGGGCCACCCCGACGGATGCGGTCGTCCTCGCCATCGAGGACGATCGGGCCACACTCACGATGATGGCCGACAACGAGCGGCTGGGGACGACGACGATCCCCACCCGGCCGGAATCGGACGATCCCTCCCGCGAGATCCAGCGACGGAACTACGTCGGGCGGATCGCCGACGAGATACGCCGGAAACGGCCCGACGCCGTGTTTGTGACCGGCACCCGCGAACTGATCGGTCGGCTGCGTCGGTCGATCACCGTCGATCTGTACCGACTCGAGGGCTCCGATCCCGTCGCGGCCTACCGGGAGCGACGCGGGGACTCGGAACTGACAATCGTCGAGGCCGCGCCGGGGGAGAAGATCGGCGGGCGGCATTCGACGCTGATCGGCGAGCGTTCGGGCCAACGCGCCGTCCACACCGTCGCCGAGCATCCACACGTCAAGAAGGTCGTGCCCGGACCCATCGACGGGAGTGGGGGTGGATCGCACGGGGGTGTCCGGGCGAAAGCGACGCGCGCGGGGCAGGACGGCAACATCCGCCTACTCCTCCGTGAAGGCTCGAGTGTCCAGGAGATTCGATTGGTCACGACCGCCAGCACGCGCCGGGACGGCGAACGGATCGCCGATCAGCTCAACGAGGCGTTGGTCGAGGCGGACCTGCAGGGCTGAACTCAACAGGTTTATCCGCTCCACACGGGTATCCGGGTCCAACATGGCACCAGAGCGGAAAGGACGCGTCGGCAGCGCCGGCCGGTATGGGCCCCGATACGGCCGCGTGGCGCGCAAGCGGGTGGCCGACATCGAGGAGGCGACCCGAGAGGATCACACCTGTCCGGAGTGTGGCGAGGACCGGGTCACGCGGACGGATACCGGCATCTGGGAGTGCGAGGCGTGCGGGTATCGGTTCGCTGGCGGGACCTACCGCCCTGAAACGCCGGCCGGTCGAACGGTCGAACGATCGATCCGCGCCGCATTGAGTGACGAAGAAGAATGAGCTACAAGTGTTCTCGATGCAAGCGTGACGTCCAGCTCGACGAGTTCGGTGGCGTCCGGTGTCCGTACTGCGGCCATCGGGTCTTGCTGAAGGAACGCAGTCGGGACATCAAAGAAATCGACGTCGAGTAGGTCGTGGCCCGTCCGCACCGGATCACGCTGGAACGGACCTACGCCCCCGGAGACGCGGCGATTATTCATCGCAGCCTGGCACCGGAATCGGCCGATCTTGTCGACGAACGCTCCGAGACGTCGGTGACGGTTTCCGACGGGCTGGTGCGCATCGAGATCATCGCCGCGGATCTCGTGGCACTCCGGGCGGCCGCCAATACCTGGCTCGGCCTGCTCTCGGCGGCCGAGGCGAGCCTGGCCGTGGCGGATGCGGGATTCTGAACCTTTTTCCGCGGGCACCCCCGATAACCGCCCATGCAGGGCAACCTCCCGCCGGACGCGCAGGAAACCATCGAACAACTCCAGAACCTCCAAGAACAGGCCCAACAGGTCGCGGTCCAGAAGAACGAAGCCGAACGGTCCCTGGAGGAGGCCCAGAACGCCACCGAGGCCCTCGAGGACGTCGACGACAATGCCACGATGTACCGACACGTTGGCTCGTTGTTGATCGAAACCGACCGGGAGTCAGCCGATGCGGATCTCGAGGAGCGAATCGACCAGCTCGAGATCCGGGTCGAAACGTTGCGCAAACAGGAAGAGCGCGTCGAATCGCAGTTCGAGGAACTCCAAGCCGAACTCCAGGAAAAACTCGGCGGGCTCGGAGCGGGCGGCGCCGGCGGCGCCTGAGCACGTGCCCGGCGAACAGGATATTGTCGAGGCAGCAGCCGAAGCCGCCGAGACCGCGGTATTCGAGCATTATGCGGCCTCGGGTGTCTCCGACCTGGATATCACCGTGACGTTCGAGGACCGGCAACTGACCGTCGACGTCTACATCGACGCCGGCGCGGAGACCGAGACCGCGCGGGAGCGCGAGTCCGCGGTGGCCCGCGAGGCTATCGACGCGGCCGAGCAGGCCGTCGAC